>JAJAYJ010000021.1 GCA_026786275.1 Nocardioides sp.
CGCGCCGGGGCCGGCCCGGGGGGACGCCGAACTCGGCCCCCACCTTGCTCAGGGGGGCGCCGAAGGCGTCGAAGAGCTCGGGCGGGAACGCCCCCTCGCCGACCCGGGTCGTGTAGGCCTTGACGATCCCGACGACCCGGTCCAGGCGCCGCGGCGGGATACCGGAGCCGGTGCAGGCACCCCCGGAGGTCGCCGAGGACGACGTCACGAACGGGTAGGTGCCGTGGTCGACGTCGAGGAGCGTCGCCTGCCCGCCCTCGAGCAGCACGATCTCGTCGCGGTCGAGGGCCTGGTTGAGCAGCAGCCCGGTGTCGCAGACCATCGGGCGCAGCCGCTCGGCGTGCTCGAGCAGCTCCTCGACGATCGACTCGAGGTCGGGGGCACGCCGGTTGTAGACCTTGGTCAGGATCTGGCCCTTGAGCTCGAGGGCGCCCTCGACCTTGGCGGCGAGGATCTTCTCGTCGAAGAGGTCCTGCACCCGGATGCCGATCCGGTTCATCTTGTCGGCGTACGTCGGGCCGATGCCGCGCCCGGTGGTGCCGAGCTTGCGCGTGCCCAGGAACCGCTCCGTCACCTTGTCGAGGGAACGGTTGTAGCTGGCGATCACGTGGGCACTGGCGCTGACCTTGAGCTTGCTGACGTCCACCCCGCGCGCCGTGAGGGCGTCGAGCTCCTCGAACAGCACCTCGATGTCGATGACGACGCCGTTGCCGATCACCGGCGTGCAGTTGGGGCTCAGGATGCCGCTGGGCAGCAGGTGCAGGGCGTACTTCTCCTCGCCGATCACGACGGTGTGACCGGCGTTGTTGCCGCCGTTGAACTTGACGACGAAGTCGACGCGGCTGCCGAGCAGGTCAGTGGCCTTGCCCTTGCCTTCGTCGCCCCACTGGGCACCGATGATGGCGATCGCGGGCATCTGCTCGTTCACTCTCCAGATGGTCGCCCCCGGGGAGGACACGAAACGGACGCGACGAGAGCCCTGAGGCAAGGCCCGGGGCTCTTGCGGCCACACGTTACCAAAAGGCACAGGATGCGCACCGGTGGGACCGGTCGCATAGTCTCCCTCGAATGGACCCCCTCCTGGTGATCACGAACAGCGACGCCGGCACCGCGGACCAGGAGTCCCTCGAGACCGCGCTCGGCGTGCTGCGAGCCCGTACGTCAGTCGAGGTCGCGGCCACCCGCAACCCCGGCGAGCTCGACGGCGTGCTGCACCGGGCCGGCTCCCGGCGAATCGTCGTGGCCGGCGGCGACGGCAGCATGCACGCGGTGGTCGCGGCCCTGCACCGGCGCCACGACCTCGGCGACGCCGTCCTCGGCCTGCTGCCCCTGGGCACCGGCAACGACTTCGCGCGGGTCAACGACATCCCGCTCGACCTCGCCGAGGCGGCGCGGGTGGTGCTCGACGGCGTCCCGGTGCCGCGCGACCTCATCGTCGACGAGGTCGGCGAGATCGTGGTCAACAGCGTGCACGCCGGCGCCGGGGCCCAGGCCAGCCGGCGTGGCGCGCGCTGGAAGGGGCGACTGCACTCGATCGGGGTCGGCAAGGTCAACCTCGGCAAGCTGGGCTACCCGATCGGGGCGGCGCTCTCGGCGTTCCGCCCGCCGTACGTGCGGCTGCGGGTGCTGGTCGACGGCGAGCTCATCGTCGACTACGACCACCCGGTGCTGATGATCGCGCTCGGCAACGGCGTGCACGTGGGTGGCGGTCTCGAGCTGACGCCCGACGCGGACCCCGGGGACGGGCTGGTCGACGTGATGATCTCGCGGGCGATCGGGGTGGTCGAGCGGTTCGGCTACGCGGTGTCCCTGGCGCGGGGCACGCACGCCGAGCGCGACGACGTGACCTACCTGCGCGGCAGCCGGGTCGAGGTGTCCGGCGAGGACTTCTGGTGCAGCGCCGACGGCGAGACCTACGGTCCCGAGCGGCAGCGGACCTGGCACGTCGAGCCGGCGGCGTACTCGTTCATCGCGCCCGCCTCGCTGACGTTCGACTAGAGCCAGCCGCGGCGCACCGCCTCGACTCCCGCCTGGAACCGCGACTCGGCCCCCAGCTCGGCCATCACCTCGGCCACCCGACGACGCACGGTGCGCAGGCTGATGCTCAGACGGCGCGCGATCTGCTCGTCCTGCGCGCCCGTGGCCAGCTGCTGCAGCAGGAAGCGTCGCAGGTCGGGACCGCTCGAGACCGGCACCAGCTCGCTCAGGGGGGCGGCCCGGTCCCACATCTCCTCGAACCACAGGGTCAGGGCGTCGACCAGGCCACGCTGACGGATCAGCGTCCGCGGCTCGTCGGCGAACCCGAGCGGCTCGGGCAGGATCGCGTGGGTCGTGCCCAGCACCAGCATCCGGGTCGGCACCTCGGGCAGCAACCGGATCTCCTCGCCGATCTCGAGCCGCGACGAGAGCGCATCGGGTGCCTCCTGCAGCGCCCGCACCGGGTAGATCGAGCGCAGCCGCCGCCCGGAGCTCACGACGTCGCGCAGCACCTGCACCAGCGGATCGGGCGTGCCGTTGCGGTGCTGGTCGGGACGTAGCTGCAGCAGGTCGCCCTGCGAAGACCGGATCAGGGCCACCAGCAGCCCCGGTACATTGCCGCCGGAGCTGACCTCGCCGTCGATCTGGCCCACGTCGTGCACCTCGCCGGGCCGAGGCCTGGCCCCGGTGGCGGTCAGGAACGGCAGGGCGGCGCCGACCTGGTCCAGACGGGCCTGCGACTGCAGCGCGGTCTCGGCCACCTCTCGGACCTGCAGCGAGACGGCCTCCAGGGGCGAGGCCACCACGATCCGTCCGTCGTCGAGGCGGACCACGCCGCGGGCCACGAACGGCTCGATCTCCCGCAGCAGCTCGTCGGGCTCGCGCAGCAGCGCCTGCGCGGCCGAGACCAGCTCGCGGCCGCTCTGGGACAGCAGCCGCACGTATAGGCGCTCCTGGTCACGGGTGTAGCCCAGGGCGGTGATGAGGGACTCGGGTCCGCGCTGCATGCTGGCATCTTAATGTCAGCGGCCGCCGCGGGACACCCTGGCACGGAGCGGTCAGGCATGATGCCCTCGGGCGTCGGTACCTCGACCCGGGGGGGTGAGGTTCCGGCGCCCTCCTCGACGTGGGTGTCGGCTAGCGTGAGCCCATGTCTCGAGGCACCCAGCAGGACCCGGCCGACTGGGTCACCCGCGCCGCCGACGACGCGATCCGGCACGCGGGCGAGACCGGCGACCGGGTGATCACCTGCGCCTCCGGGGCGAGCCCCTCGGGACCGGTCCACCTCGGCAACCTGCGCGAGTTCCTGACCGTGCACTTCGTGGCCGAGGAGATCGGTCGCCGTGGGCTCGCGGTGCGCCACCTGCACAGCTGGGACGACTACGACCGGTTCCGCAAGGTGCCGGCCGGAGTCCCCGACTCGTGGCACGAGCACATCGGCCGCCCCCTCTCGGCCGTGCCCGACCCGCGGGAGTGCCACGTCTCGTGGGCCGAGCACTTCAAGGAGCCGCTGGTCGCCTCCCTGCGCGAGCTGGGCGTGGAGATGCAGGAGGTCTCGCAGACCGAGCGCTACCGCTCCGGCGCCTACCGCGACCAGGTGCTGCGGGCGGTCGAGCAGCGGGACCGGATCGAGGCCACGATGGCTCGTTACCGGACCAGGGCGACCCCGCTGACCGAGCTGGCCACCACCGACCAGGAGGCCGAGGCGCTGGCCGAGTCGATCGCGGGTGACGGCGACGAGGGCAACCCGTCGGGCCTGGGCGCCACCAACGACCTGGCCCGCTTCCCCTACAAGCCCTACTGCCGCGACTGCGGCCGCGACACCACCGTCATCACGGCGTACGACGACGAAACCACCGACCTGGCCTACACCTGCACCTCGTGCCCGTTCGAGGGCGTGACCACCCTGCGCACCCAGCACGAGGGCAAGCTGGTCTGGAAGGTGGACTGGCCGATGCGGTGGGCCGTCGAGGGCGTCGACTTCGAGCCGGGCGGCGTCGACCACGCGTCGCCGGGCTCGTCGTACACGGTGGGCAAGGAGCTGGTGAAGCAGGTGTACGGCGGCCGCGCACCGTCGTTCGTCGGCTACTCGTTCGTCGGTGCCGGCGGCCAGGTGAAGATGTCGTCCTCGCGCGGCGGCGTGCCCACCGCGGCCGACGCGCTGCAGATCCTGGAGGCGCCGATCCTGCGCTGGCTCTACGTCCGCCGGGCCCCCAAGCAGGCGTTCAACGTCGACTTCGGGCCCGAGGTGGTCCGGCTGTACGACGAGTGGGACTCCCTGACCCGCAAGGCCGCCGACCCCACCAAGAGGGACCCCCAGGTGCTGGCCCTCGAACGGGCCCGCGCCACCGCGGCCGCCGGCACGCTGGCGACCCCGCGCGTCGTCGTACCGTTCCGGCTGCTGTCGTCGCTGGCCGACGTGACGGCTGGCAACGCAGAGCTGATCAGCCGCACCGTCACCGACGTGGGCCACCAGCACGACGGCGTCGAGGACCTGCAGCCGCGACTGGGCCGGGCGATGACCTGGATGAGCGACTTCGTGCCCGCCGAGGAGCGCACCACCGTGCGCGACTCGCCCGACCTCGAGCGGCTGGCCCACCTCAGCGAGGACGAGGAGCGGTGGCTGGCCCAGCTGCTGGACCGGTTGCCCGACACCCTCGAGCTCGACGCGACGACGTCCCTGATCTACGGCGTGCCCAAGCTGGCGCGCGGGCTGGGCCTCGACGACGCCCCGACCGAGGAGGTCAAGGCCGACCAGAAGCGGTTCTTCGGGCTGCTCTACCACCTGCTGGTCGACGCCGAGCGGGGCCCTCGGCTGCCCACGCTGTTCCTGGCCCTGGGCCCGGCCACGGTGCGTCAGCTGCTCATGCCCCCGACGACCGGCTGACCGGCGGGTCGGTAAGAGCTGCTCAGCCCAGCAGGGTGGCGTACGCGGTCTCGCTGGAGTCCTGCAGGAACCTCGAGCAGCGCTCCCACTCGGGCTCCTCGCCGATCGTGCGTGCCGAGACCGCCAGCAACGCCAGGCAGCGCAGGAAGCCGCGGTTGGGCTCGTGCTCCCACGGCACCGGGCCGAACCCCTTCCAGCCGTTGCGCCGCAGCATGTCGAGGCTGCGGTGGTAGCCGACGCGGGCGTAGGCGTAGACCGTCACCACGTCGGCGTCCTGGTCGCGGGCCTGCTCGGCCAGCGCGGCCCAGGCGTACGGCGACGCGGGGTGGTCGCGGACCACGTCGATCGGGGCCGCACCTGTGGCTAGCACGGCCGCGGCCGGGTCCTCGGGCAGGTGGGTGGGGGGTGGACCGGCCATCAGGTCGACGTGACTCATGGCGCCATTGTGTCCCCGCCCCGGCTCAGCCGATCGACCGGCCCGCGGCGGAGAGGTTCTCGCAGGCCTCGACGACCCGGGCCGCCATGCCGTTCTCGGCCGCCTTGCCCCAGGCGCGGGGGTCGTAGAGCTTCTTGTTGCCGACCTCGCCGTCGAGCTTGAGCACGCCGTCGTAGCTGCCGAGCATGTGGCCGGCGACGGGACGGGTGAAGGCGTACTGGGTGTCGGTGTCGACGTTCATCTTCACCACGCCGTAGCTGACCGCGGCGGCGATCTCCTCGGCGCTGGAGCCGGAGCCGCCGTGGAAGACCAGGTCGAAGGGCTGGGAACCGGCCGCCAGCCCCAGCTTCTCGACGACGGCCTGCTGGGCCGTCTTGAGGATCTCGGGGCGCAGCCTGACGTTGCCCGGCTTGTAGACGCCGTGCACGTTGCCGAAGGTCAGGGCGGTCAGGTAGCGGCCGTTCTCGCCGGTGCCGAGCGCCGCGACCGTGGCCAGCGCGTCCTCGGGGGTGGAGTAGAGCTGGTCGCCACCGCCGCCCTCGACGCCGTCCTCCTCGCCGCCGACGACACCGATCTCGACCTCGAGGATGATGCGCGCCGCGGTCGCCTTGGCCAGCAGCTCCTCGGCGATCTGCAGGTTCTCCTTGAGGGGTACGGCCGAGCCGTCCCACATGTGGGACTGGAAGAGCGGCAGCTCACCGCGCGCGACCCGTTCGGCCGACAGCGCCAGCAGCGGGCGGACGAAGCCGTCCAGCTTGTCCTGCGGGCAGTGGTCGGTGTGCAGCGCGATCTGGACCGGGTAGTCGCGCGCCACCTCGGCCGCGAATGCCGCGAACGCGGCCGAGCCGGTGACCATGCTCTTGACCCGCTGGCCGGAGAAGTACTCCGCACCGCCGGTCGAGACCTGGATGATGCCGTCGGCACCGGCGTCCGCGAACCCCTGCAGGGCGGCGTTCAGCGTCTGGGAGGACGACACGTTGATGGCCGGGAAGGCGAACCCTCCGGCCTTCGCGGCGTCCAGCATTTCGGCGTACTTCTCGGGGGTGGCGATGGGCATGCGGGGTGGCTCCTCGGTCCGGCTGCGTCGACGACGACCACCCTAGTGGCTTCGCCGCGGGGCGGGGCCCGGCGCTAGGTTGGCCACCTCGTCCGTCGAAAGGACCCACCGGATGCACCTCTCTGCGCGCCCCTGGCCCGCCCTAGCGGTGGCGCTCTGCGCGGCCCTGGTCACGGCCCTGGTCACGGCTCTGGCCCTCGTCCCGGCCGGCGAGGCCAGCGCCCGTCGGGCCGGGCCCGGCTACCAGCAGCCGACGGTCGGGTCCTGCCACAGCTACTCCGCCCAGCAGCTGGCGAAGCCGACCGAGGGCCGGGCCGAGGTGCCCTGCACCGGACCGCACACCGCGCAGACCATCGCGGTGCTGCGGGTCACGGGGTCACCGGCCGCGACGAACGCCTTCACCAGGTACGGGCCGCGCTGCTACCGGGCGATGACCAAGGCGCTGGGCGGCAACGAGGCGAAGATCGTCTCGACGGCGTACGCAGTGGCGTTCTTCCGGCCCTCGAACAAGCAGATCGAGCAGGGCGCCCGCTGGTTGCGCTGCGACCTGGTCCTCGCGGGCGGCAACCGCCTGCAGCCGCTCTCCAGCCCGCTGGTCACCGACCCGGCCGACGACTCGGTGGCCCGCTGCGCGAACGGCACCGCGAGCCGCGCCACCGTGTGCAGCCGCACCCACACCTACCGGGTGAGCGGGACCGTCGCCGGCGCCGGCCGCTACCCGAGCCTGAGCAGCTTCGCGCGGATCGCGGCCACCAGGTGCCCGGCGAAGGTGACCACGCCGAAGCGGTTCCAGCTCTACTTCCCTCCGGCCGAGCAGTGGCGCTCGGGGGCCAAGGCGATGGCGTGCCTGTCCAGGACGTCGCGCTGAGCCGACGGGCTCAGGACGCCTCGGCGACCGTCTTGATCGCGGCCAGGGTGCGTGGGATGCCCTCGTGGGCCTGGCGGGTCCGGTCCTCCACCTGGGCCAGCGCGTCGTCGCCGTACCTTTCGGCGAACAGGGCCAGGCCGTCCGGCAGGTACTCCCAGGTCTCGGTCAGCTCGGTGCCGCCGTCCGCGGTCGGCACGAGCAGGTAGCCCCACCGGACCAGGGACCCGCCGACCTGCCAGGCGAACTCCTGACCCGGGTCGGCGGCGACCACCTGGGAGCGGGTCTCCCAGGTCCGGTCGGGCACCTCGTTGCGACCGGTGAACCAGGCGCCGACCTGGACCCCCTCGCTGACGTCGACGTCGTCGTCCCACCAGCAGGCGGTGCAGGTCGGGCTCCACTCCCCGGTCCGGGTGACGTCACAGAGCATCGAGTAGAGCCGCTCGGGCGTGGTCGCCACGACGACCGACTCCCGGTGGGTGAGGTCCAGGTGCGAGGTGTCCATGCCCGCCAACCTAGGGCCTTGGCCCGCACCCACGCTCCCGTTCCCTGCTGCGCCTCGTCGAGGCTGAGCCGGGCTCAGCCCCGCCACACCCGGTCGTCGCCGGCGCCGTCGTCCAGGTCGGCGTGCTGTCGCACCCAGCTGTGCATCGCGATCGCAGCCGCCGCGGAGGCGTTGATCGAGCGGGTGGAGCCGAACTGCGCGATCGAGAAGGTGCCGTCGCACGCGTCGCGGGCGGCGTCGGAGAGCCCAGGACCCTCCTGGCCGAACAGCAAGCACACCCGCTGCGGCAACCGGATCGTCTCCAGGTGGGCCGAGCCGGGCAGGTTGTCGATGCCGAGCAGCGGGACGTCACCCAGGTGCACCGCCAGGTCGACGACGCTCTCGTGGTGCCGCACGTGCTGGTAGCGGTCGGTGACCATCGCGCCGCGCCGGTTCCAGCGCCGATTGCCCACGATGTGCACCTCGGCGGCCAGGAACGCGTTGGCGCTGCGCACGATGGTGCCGATGTTGAAGTCGTGCTGCCAGTTCTCGATGGCCACGTGGAAGCCGTGTCGCCGGGTGTCGAGATCGGCCACGATCGCGGCCATCGACCAGTAGCGGTACCGGTCCACCACGTTGCGCCGGTCGCCCTCGGCCAGCAACCGGGCGTCGTACTGCTCGCCGTGGGGCGCCGGGCCCGGCCACGGACCGACCCCGACCTCGACCGGTCCGTGCGGCATCGGGGCGTACGGCGCCCGGCGCTCCTCGTCCATGGGCCCGACGATAGGTGTCATCGGGGGAATCCCCGATGGCACGGTCGGTGTCGACGGCTAGCGTGGCCCCCGTGATCGAACTGCTCGCCCCTGCCGACCTACACCCGTTGCTGCTCGGCATCGACTACCTCGATCCGGAGTTCCTGCTCGCGACGTACGGCGGCACCTTCATCTGGATCAGCCTGGTGATCGTCTTCGTCGAGTGCGGCCTGTTCTTCCCGTTCCTGCCCGGCGACACGTTGCTCTTCACCCTCGGCCTCTTCATCGCCAGCGGCGACATCGAGGTGCTCGGCATCGGCACCCCGCCGGTGGAGCTCGCGGTCTCGCTGGTGCTGCTGAGCGTCTCGGCCTTCGTGGGCAACGTGGTGGGCTACGAGATCGGGCGCAAGCTAGGGCCACCGCTCTACGAGCGCGACGGCCGGATCCTCAAGCGGAAGTACTTCGACAACACCAGCGCGTTCTTCGAGCGGCACGGCAACCGGGCCCTGGTGATGGGTCGCTTCGTCCCGTTCGTGCGGACCTACATCACCGTCGTGGCCGGGGTGACCCTGATGGACCGCCGTCGGTTCTTCGTCTGGAGCCTGGTCGGTGCGGTGGCCTGGGTCGTCAGCATCACGATGCTCGGCTACTTCCTGGGCCAGTTCGAGGTGATCGGCAACAACATCGACTACGCCGCCATCGCGATCGCCCTCTTCACCGTGCTGCCGATCGTCTACGAGGCGGTCAAACACCGCGGCGAGCGCGACGACGGGCGCAGCGACCCCTCGACCGACCCCTCGACCGACCCCTCGACCGAGGGCTCAGCCGCGAGCTGAGTCCAGCTGGGCCTTGGTCAGCACCGCGCGCACCTCGAGGCCGTCGTCGGCCAACGGGTGCGAGTCCTCGGTGCTGCGGTCGATGGCACAGAGGACGACCTGGACCACCGCACCCGCGTCACGCAGGGCGCGGGTCGCGTCCCGTACGGCGCCCCCGGTGGTGATCACGTCCTCGACCAGGGTGACCCGGCGACCGGTCACGTCGGGTCCCTCGGCCAGCTTGCAGGTGCCGTAGGTCTTGGCCTGCTTGCGCACGAACAGCGCCGGGCGGCCCGTGAGGCTGCTGAGCATCGTCGCGATCGGGACGCCGCCCAGCTCGAGCCCGCCGAGCAGGTCGGTGTCGCCCGGCACCAGGTCGACCATCTGGCGGGCCACCCGCACCAGCAACGCGGGGTCGGCCTCGAAGAGGTACTTGTCGAAGTACTCCGGGGCCACCTGGCCCGAGCGGAGCGTGAACTGCCCCGTCAGCCGGCAGCAGGCGTCGATGTCGGCGGCGAGCGTCTCGTCGGTCACGACGCGCAGGCTACCCGGGCCGCCCGGTTACGGTGACCGCATGAGGCAGACGCACCTGGCCACCCGCCTGCAGGGCATCGCGCCGACCATCTTCAGCGAGATGTCCGCCCTGGCGACGCGGACCGGTGCGGTCAACCTGGGCCAGGGGTTCCCCGACGCCGACGGACCGCCCTCGGTGATCGCCGCCGCGGTGCACGCGCTGCAGCACGGAGCCAACCAGTACGCCCCCGGGCCCGGCGTACCCGCGCTGCGCCAGGCCGTTGCCAGACACCAGCAGCGGCACTACGGCCTCGAGCTCGACCCCGACCGCGAGGTCGTCGTCACCACCGGCTGCACCGAGGCGATGGCGGCCGCGCTGCTCGGCCTCGTCGACCCTGGAGACGAGGTGATCGCGCTCGAGCCCTACTACGACTCCTACGCCGCGATGCTGCAGATGGTGGGAGCCGTGCGCCGCGGGGTCACCCTGCGGGCCCCGCACCACCGCCTGGACGTCGGAGAGCTGCGGGCCGCGGTCAGCCCCCGCACCCGCTTCCTGCTGGTCAACTCACCGCACAACCCGACCGGCACGGTGCTTGTCCCCGACGAGCTGGCCGCGCTGGCGGCGGTGGCCGTCGAGCACGACCTGGTCGTGATCACCGACGAGGTCTATGAGCACCTGACCTTCACCGGGCACACGCACACCCCGCTGGCGACCCTGCCGGGCATGGCGGAGCGCACCCTCACGCTCTCCAGCGCCGGCAAGTCCTACTCGTTCACGGGCTGGAAGGTGGGCTGGGCCACCGGGCCGGCGGACCTGGTTGCGGCGGTGCTGGCCGCCAAGCAGTGGCTGACGTTCACCTCTGGCTCCCCGCTGCAGCCGGCGGTCGCGCACGCGCTCGACCACGAGCCGGAGTTCCCGCGACAGCTGGCGCACGACCTGGAGCGCCGCCGCGACCTGCTGTGCAGCGGCCTGGAGGCTGCGGGGCTGCCGGTCCGGGTGCCCGAGGGTGCCTATTTCGCGACCACCGACATCTCGCACCTCGGCTGGGCCGACGGCGCAGCGTTCTGCCGGGCGCTGCCCGAGCGGGCGGGCGTGGTCGCCATCCCGGCGCAGGTCTTCTACGGCGACCCGAGCGGCACCGGGCCCGGGGCCCAGCTGGTGCGCTGGGCGTTCTGCAAGAGTCCCGAGGTGATCGCCGAGGGCGTGTCCCGCCTTGCCTGCGCCGACCTGGCCCGCTGACGGGCCCGGCCTCAGTAGACGGTGGTGCCGAGCGGGGGCTGCGGGTCGCTGCCCTTGCGGGCGAACCATGGACCGGCACCACCGGTGAAGAGCAGCACGATCACCGCGATCGAGGCGATCAGGGTGATCGCGGAGATGCCGGAGAGGATCCCGACCAGGCTGATCAGCGCCGTGAGTGCGGAGGAGACGACGAGCAGGACCCGCGCCACCTTGGAGCGGCGCAGCACCAGCACCGAGATCACGATCGCCGAGAGGCACCAGAGCAGGAAGCCCGCGAGCACGACGGCCAGGACCAGGACGAGCTGGTCGCCGTCGACGGACGAGAGGTCGGCGTTCTTGCGGGCCTCCGCGAGGATGTCGTCGCGGGCCACGAGCACGGCGACCAGCCCGAACGCGAAGACCAGGGCGCCCAGAGCCGAGAAGACCAGGGTGATGATGGAGGCCGCCAGCACGGTGCCCGGACGCTTGTCCGGGTCGCGGGGGGCTGCTGCGCCGTAGGGCTGGCCGGGCTGGGTCGCGCCGTAGGGCACCGGCTGCTGTGCGCCGTACGGGCCAGCCTGCGGCGGCGTGCCCGCGGGAGGAGGCTGCTCGGTGCCGTACGGGTTGCTCGGCGGTGGGGGTGCGCCGTAGGGGTTGGCGGGCGGCGGGCTGCCGTAGGGGTTCGACGGCCCGGCGCCGGGCTGCGCCGGGTCGGACGGCGGGGGCTGGTCGCTCATGGGCCCCAGCCTTCCACGAGGACTACCGCAACCACCAACGCACCTCGGCTCGGCAGAGCAGGACCACCACGGCCGCGCAGGCCGCGAGGGGCACCACCAGCAGCGCCGAGGCCAGGGCACCCAGGACGCTGAGCAGGCCCGCGGCCGCCGCCGAGGCGAGCAGCGCGACCGGGGCCCACGACCGCCGGCGCCACAGCTGCACGGCGAAGAACGTCGCGAGCGCCGACCAGGCCAGGACGACCACGGTGCTCACCACCGCGGTCGTCACGACCTGGGCCTCGGTGATGCCCTGCTCGGCCAGCTCGGGAGTCTGACGGCTGACCTCCTCGTAGAGGTCGGGCACGGCGACCAGGGCCAGCGCGACCATCGACATCAGGGCGGCCGCGAGGCCGGTGAAGATCCAGGTCACGACGCACGCCCAGACGAGCGTGGCCGGGCGGTCCTCCTGGGCGAGGTCGGTCACCGGCGGCGGCGCCACGGCGGCGGCCTGCTGACCCTCGCCGTACGACGCGCCGTAGGCCGGTGGTCTGGGCGACGACGAGCGCGAGCCGGGGCCCGGGGCGGGGGCCGGCTCGGGCTGGCTCGGCGGCGTCCGCCGGGC
>JAJAYJ010000022.1 GCA_026786275.1 Nocardioides sp.
CGCCCTTGAGCGCGGGGGGCCCCGCCAGGGGCGCGCCCCCCGCCCCCGCCAAAAAGCCCGGGGCCGCGAAGCCCGTGCCGAGCGGTGAGACTGTGCCCAGGATCGTCTCGGTCAACACCGCGACCGGCGAGATCGAGGAGGAGTAAGACGTGTCGTACCTGGGTGACATGACCGATGCGGGCGAGGAGGGCGCGTCCGAGGGCGAGCTCGTCGTGGTGACCGGCATGACCGGCGCGGGTCGCAGCACCGCGGCCAAGGAGCTCGAGGACCTCGGCTACTACGTGGTCGACAACCTGCCCCCGAGCCTGCTGCCCGACGTCGTCCGGCTCGTGGACGAGAGCCGCGGTCCCACGCAGCCGATCGCCGTCGTCGTGGACGTGCGGTCCGGGTCCTTCTTCGCCTCCCTCCAGGCCAACCTGGCCCACGGCGTGACCGGTCGCCGGGCCACCCTGGTCTTCCTCGAGGCCACGGACGAGGTGCTGGTCCGTCGTCAGGAGGCCGTGCGCCGCCCGCACCCTTTGCAGGGCGACGGCCGGCTGCTCGACGGGCTGACCCGGGAACGCGTCGTCCTCGCCGGGCTGCGGGGCGCGGCCGACCTGATCATCGACACCTCGGCCCTCAACGTGCACCAGCTCACCAAGCGGATCGCCGACGCGTTCGGGTCACCGTCGGCCACCGCGCTGAAGGTCGCGGTGGTCAGCTTCGGCTTCAAGTACGGCATCCCGGTCGACGCCGACTTCGTGGCCGACATGCGCTTCCTGCCCAACCCGTACTGGGTGCCCGACCTGCGCCCGCACACGGGCCGCGACGCCGACGTGTCGTCGTACGTGCTGGCGGCGCCGGGGGCCCAGGTCTTCCTCGACGCCTACCTGCCCGTGCTCACCGGGGTGGCCGAGGGCTACCTGCGCGAGGGCAAGCGGTTCATGCAGGTGGCGGTCGGTTGCACCGGCGGCAAGCACCGCAGCGTGGCCATGACCGAGGAGATCACCCGCCGCCTCGGCGCCGCCGGGTTCGAGTCGCGCGCGGCCCACCGGGACCTCGGACGTGAGTGACGCCCCCATGCTCCTCGACCGGGCCCAGGGTGTCGTCGCGTTCGGAGGGGGACACGGGCTGCACGTGTCGCTGTCGGCCTTGCGGATGCTGGTCGAGGAGCTGGTGCTCGACGAGCTGACCGCGGTGGTGACCGTGGCCGACAACGGTGGCTCGTCGGGCCGGCTGAGGCACGAGTTCGGCGTGCTGCCGCCCGGCGACCTGCGGATGGCGCTCGCGGCGCTGTGCGACACCGACGACTGGGGCGTGACCTGGACCCGCGTGCTGCAGCACCGCTTCGCCGGTGACGGCGAGATGAACGGCCACGTCATCGGCAACCTGCTTATCGTCGGGCTGTGGGAGCTGCTCGGCGACCCCGTCGACGCCCTGGACTACGTCGGACGACTCCTCGGTGCGGCCGGTCGGGTGCTGCCGATGGCCCTGACCCCGATGCAGATCACCGCCGAGGTCCGCGGTCTGGTGGCCGGCGACCCCGACGCGCTGACCACGGTGCACGGGCAGGTCCAGGTCGCCACCACCGACGGCGTGATCACCTCGATCGCCCTCGAACCGCCCGACCCGCCGGCCGCACCCGCCGCCCTGGCCGCGATCGCCGCGGCGGACTGGGTCGTGCTCGGTCCCGGGTCGTGGTTCACCTCGGTCATCCCACACCTGATGGTGCCCGCACTGCGCCAGGCCCTCGTCGCCACCCAGGCCCGGGTGGTGGTGGTGCTCAATCTCACCGAGCAGGCGGGCGAGACCCCGGGGTTCGGGCCCGCCGACCACCTGGCCGTGCTGGCCGAGCACGCGCCCGACCTGAGCGTGCACACCGTGCTGGTCGACCGCGAGAGCGCCGGCGCCGACCTCGACGAGCTGGCCGCCGTGGTCGCCGCGCAGGGGAGCCGGCTGGTCGTCGACGACGTCTGTGAGGAGCCGGGTTCGTCCCGGCACGACCCCGCCAAGCTGGCCGCGGCGTACGCCCGGATCTTCACCACCCCGTGAGGCCGGACACCGCCCGGTCGACCCCTGAGGGGCCGTCGAGGGTTGTTGACTCACGTGGAAGGATCGCGGCATGGCGATGACGGCGCAGGTCAAGGCGGAGCTCGCCAACACCCAGATCACCAAGACCTGCTGCCGCAAGGCGGAGGTGGCCTCGATGCTCCGCTTCGCAGGCGGGCTGCACATCGTGAGCGGGCGGATCGTGGTGGAGGCCGAGCTGGACACCGGGGGAGCCGCGCGCCGGCTCCGCACCGACATCGCCGAGGTCTACGGCCACCAGTCCGACGTGGTGATGGTGCAGGGCAACGGGATCCGCAAGGGCACCCGCTACATCGTCCGGGTGGTCAAGGACGGTGAGTCGCTGGCCCGACAGACCGGCCTGCTCGACCAGCGCGGCCGGCCCGTGCGTGGCCTGCCGCCCGCCGTCGTCTCCGGTGGTGGCTGCGACGCCGTGGCCGCCTGGCGGGGTGCCTTCCTGGCCCACGGCTCGCTGACCGAGCCGGGTCGCTCGTCCTCGCTGGAGGTCACCTGCCCCGGCCCCGAGGCCGCCCTCGCCCTCGTCGGCGTCGCGCGCCGCGTCGGCATCCAGGCCAAGGCCCGCGAGGTGCGCGGCGTGGACCGGGTCGTGATCCGTGACGGCGACGCCATCGGCCAGCTGCTGACCCGCCTGGGCGCCCACGAGTCCCTGATGGCGTGGGAGGAACGGCGGATGCGCCGCGAGGTCCGCGCCACCGCCAACCGCCTGGCCAACTTCGACGACGCCAACCTGCGTCGCTCGGCGCGCGCCGCGGTCGCGGCCGGCGCCCGGGTCGAGCGGGCGATGGAGATCCTGGGCGAGGAGGTGCCCGACCACCTGCGGCTGGCCGGCACCCTGCGCCTGGAGCACAAACAGGCCTCGCTCGAGGAGCTCGGGCAGCTGCACGAGCCGGTGCTGACCAAGGACGCCATCGCCGGTCGGATCCGCCGACTGCTGGCGATGGCCGACAAGCGCGCGGAGGACCTCGGGATCCCTGACACGGAGTCGTCGCTGACCCCCGACATGCTGGCCGACAACGTCTGAGCCCGGCACGGTCCGTCCGCCCCGGTTACCGGCCCGTACGCCGGGATCCGCGGCGGGCGGTCGGCTCCGGGAGGGATAGGGTCGAGGCGTCCGTCGTACCTGAGCAGCACCCGACCCGCAGGAGCTACCGCAGTGACCGTACGTGTAGGCATCAACGGTTTCGGCCGCATCGGCCGCAACTTCTTCCGCGCCGTCCGGGCCTCAGGGCTCGACATCGAGATCGTCGGTGTCAACGACCTCACCGACAACGCGGTCCTCGCCCACCTGCTGAAGTACGACACGATCCTCGGCCGCCTCGACGCCGACGTGACCTCCACCGACGACGCGATCGTCGTCGGCGGCACCGAGATCCGCGCGTTCTCCGAGCGCAACCCCGCAGACCTGGCGTGGGGTGAGCTGCGCGTCGACGTCGTCGTCGAGTCCACCGGCTTCTTCACCGACGCCACCAAGGCCCGGGCCCACCTCGACGCCGGGGCCAAGAAGGTCATCATCTCGGCGCCCGCCTCCAACGAGGACCTCACCGTCGTGATGGGCGTCAACCACACCGACTACGACGCGGCGACCCACCACGTCATCTCCAACGCGTCCTGCACCACCAACTGTCTCGGCCCGATGGCCAAGGCGCTCAACGACGACCTGGGCATCGTCAAGGGCCTGATGACCACGATCCACGCCTACACCGCCGACCAGAACCTGCAGGACAACATCCACAAGGACCTGCGTCGCGCCCGGGCCGCGGCCCTCAACGTCGTCCCCACGTCGACGGGCGCCGCCAAGGCGATCGGCCTGGTCATGCCCGAGCTGAAGGGCAAGCTCGACGGGTTCGCCTTCCGGGTCCCGGTGCCCACCGGCTCGGCCACCGACCTCACCTTCGAGGCCGGCCGCGAGACCACCGTCGAGGAGGTCAACGCGATCATCGAGAAGGCCGCCGACGGCCGGTTCCTGAAGTACTCCACCGACCCGATCGTGTCCTCCGACATCGTCACCGACCCCGCGTCCTGCATCTTCGACGCGCCGCTGACCAAGGTGATCGGCAACCAGGTCAAGGTCGTGGGCTGGTACGACAACGAGTGGGGCTACTCCAACCGCCTCGCCGACCTGATCGACTACATCGGCCAGACCCTCTGATCGTGGGTCACATCAGTTCGCTCGCCCAGCTGGTCGAGCAGGGTCTGCGCGGCAAGCGCGTCCTGGTCCGCTCCGACCTCAACGTGCCGCTCGACGGGCAGGCGATCACCGACGACGGCCGGATCCGCGCCAGCGTGCCGACCATCCGGGCGCTCGCCGACGCCGGCGCCCGGGTGGTCGTCGTCGCCCACCTCGGCCGCCCGAAGGGTGCACCCGAGGACCGCTACTCCCTACGTCCGGTCGGCGCCCGGCTCGCTGAGCTGCTGCAGACGGACGTCGCCTTCGCCACCGACACCGTCGGGGAGTCGGCCCGGGCGACCGTGGCCGGGCTGGCCGACGCTCAGGTGGCCCTGCTCGAGAACGTCCGCTTCAACCCGGGCGAGACCAGCAAGGACGACGCCGAGCGGGCGGCCTTCGCTGACGAGCTCGCCGGTCTGGCCGACGTGTTCGTCTCCGACGGCTTCGGCGTGGTGCACCGCAAGCAGGCGTCGGTCTTCGACGTCGCCCAGCGGCTGCCGCACGCGATGGGCACCCTGGTCGCCGCCGAGCTGGAGGTCATGACCAGGCTCACCGAGGACCCCGAACGGCCCTACGTGGTCGTGCTCGGCGGGTCCAAGGTCTCCGACAAGCTCGGCGTCATCGACAACCTGCTAACCAAGGCCGACACGCTCGTGATCGGTGGCGGCATGGTCTTCACCTTCCTCGCCGCCCAGGGCCACGAGGTGGGCAAGAGCCTGCTTGAGCAGGACCAGCTCGGCACCTGCCGCTCCTACCTCGAGCGGGCCGAGGCCTCCGGCGTGCGGATCGTGCTTCCGACCGACATTGTCGTGGACACCGCCTTCCCCGACGGCGACCGCGAGCCGCGGCCCCGCGTCGTACCGGCCGACCAGATCCCGGCCGACGCCCTGGGTCTGGACATCGGACCCGACTCCGGCGTCGCTTTCGCGGCCGCGCTGGCGGGCGCCCGGACCGTGTTCTGGAACGGTCCGATGGGTGTCTTCGAGGTGGCGGCCTTCGCCGAGGGCACCCGGGCCGTGGCGCAGGCTCTCGCCGAGGTGGACGGCCTGTCCGTGGTGGGCGGCGGCGACTCGGCCTCTGCGGTGCGTGCCCTCGGCTTCGCGGACTCCGACTTCACCCACATCTCCACCGGCGGGGGTGCCAGCCTCGAGTTCCTCGAGGGCAAGGTCCTGCCCGGCATCCAGGTCCTGGAGGACTGACGACCATGGCCAAGACAACGGTCCGTACCCCGCTGATGGCGGGCAACTGGAAGATGAACCTGAACCACCAGGAAGCGGTGGTGCTGGTCCAGAAGCTGGCCTGGACCCTGTCGGACAAGCGGCACGACTACGCCAAGGCGGAAGTCGTCGTCGTACCGCCGTTCACCGATCTCCGGTCCGTGCAGACCCTCGTCGACGGCGACCGGCTCTCGGTACGGTACGGGGCCCAGGACGTCTCGGCCCAGGACGCCGGGGCCTGGACCGGAGAGATCTCGGCGGCGATGCTGGCCAAGCTGGGATGCTCCTACGTCGTGGTTGGGCACTCGGAGCGGCGTGCGCACCACGCCGAGTCCGACGCCGTGGTCAACGCCAAGGCGTACCAGGCGCTCGGGGCAGGGATGACCCCGATCGTCTGTGTCGGGGAGGGTCTCGAGGTGCGACAGGCGGGCCAGCACGTGCCGCACACGATGGCCCAGGTGGAGGGGTCCTTGGCCGGGTTCACGCCCGAGCAGGTGGCTGGCCTGGTGATCGCCTACGAGCCGGTCTGGGCGATCGGCACCGGTGAGGTCGCCACCCCCGACGACGCACAGGAGGTCTGCGAGGCCATCCGCGGACAGGTCCGCGAGGCGTACGGCGAGGTGGCTGCGGACGGTGTCCGGGTGCTCTACGGCGGCTCGGTCAAGGCCGGCAACGTGGCCGGAATCATGGCCAAGGCGGACGTCGACGGCTGCCTCGTGGGGGGCGCGAGCCTCCAGGCCGACGAGTTCGGCGGGATCTGCCGGTTCTACGACATGCCTGTCCTGTGACCGGCTTCGCGTGACGTAAGATTCCGACGTGGATCTCGTCATCACCATCATGCTCCTCGTCAGCTCCGGGCTGATGATCCTCCTGGTACTGCTCCACAAGGGCCGCGGTGGCGGCCTGTCCGACATGTTCGGTGGCGGCGTGTCCAGCTCGCTCGGCGGATCCTCGGTCGCCGAGCGCAACCTCGACCGGTTCACCGTGGGCACGGGCATCATCTGGTTCGCCTGCGTGATCGCCCTCGGCCTGCTGCTCGCCTACCAGAACTAAGGGACTCAGAACACATGGCTGGTGGAGGAAGCGCGATTCGCGGAAGTCGGGTCGGCGCGGGCCCGATGGGCGAGGCGGAGCGGGGCGAGTCGGCGCCACGTCAGACCGTGACCTACTTCTGCTCCCACGAGCACCGCTCGGTGGTGACGTTCGCGGTCGAGGCGACACCGCCTGCCTCGTGGGACTGTCCCAAGTGCGGGCTGCCGGCGAGCCTGGATTCCGACACCCCGCCCCCCGCGCCCAAGATCGAGCCGTACAAGACGCACCTGGCCTACGTGAAGGAGCGCCGCTCCGACGCCGAGGCCGCCGACATCCTCGCCGAGGCGATCCAGCTGCTCCGCAGCCGCCGCAAGTCCGGCGACATCGTCTTCTGATCCCCCGGGGCACTGGCCGACTCGGCGCTTGTGCACGCCCGACTCCACTGTCGAGTCGGCGCTTGTGCACGCCCGACCCCACTGTCGAGTCGGCGCTTGTGTACGCCCTCAGGCAGTACGGCGCTTGCGAGCCCGGGCCTCGTCGCCCAGGTGGAACAAGATCTGCTCCACGTCGCGGTGGTGGCCGAAGACGTTGGCGCTCGTCAGGGACTCGATGAGCCATCCCGCGTCTCGTACGGCGACCCTCCGCGCGCGGTCGTGCTCCCGCTGGGCGGGCGAGGCGTGCCACTCGGCGCCGTCGTACTCGACCGCGGCCATCAGGTCCTCGTCGCCCAGGTCCAGCCGAGCCAGGAAGATCTCGTCCCGCCAGACCTCGAGCTGGGGCACCATGCCGCCCAGGCAGCACTCGTGACAGCGCAGCCGAAGGACCGACTCGCCGGGTGACTCCGAACGGCCGTCGGCGAGCGGACCGACGGCCCGTAGGGTCGTCACCCACCGCATCCGACGAAAGCGCTCGACACCGGCCAGGAACTCGTCGCGCGAGAACGCCTGGAGCCGGAACATGGCGTCGAGACCCGAGATGGCCTCGTCCGTCCAGCGCACGCGGCCCAGGTCCCAGGCGGTGCGCAGCGGTGTGGTGACGGCGACTCCGTGGACCTGGGTGACGTCCTCGTCGGTCAGGTTCCGCTCTCCGCTGCGCGTGAGTTCGTTGCGCAGTCGTCCGGCGCCGGTGGGCCGGTACAACGACAGTGGTCTCAGGTCGAGGTGCTCATGGGGCGCCAGCACCATCTGAGCCCCCAGCAACCATCCCGCGTGTCGGTCAACGACGACGCAGTCGTCAGGGGTGACGAGGGCGAGGGCGAGAGCCCTGGTGCGGACGGTGTCGGCGAGGGACGCGGGTCGGTAGACGCCCCGGACCATCCGGCAGACCAAGCCCGCCTGGACCAGCTGCAGGAGCTGGCGCCTCGTGAGGCCGACGGCGACGGCGGATTGGTGGGTGAAGGGCTCGTCACTCGGGAGGGGGAACGCGCCGTCGAGGTGACGGAGATCGACCCACTGGTGGATGTCCATGGGGTGAGGATGCTGCGCGGTGGCCGTCCGCGCATCCGCGTCGCCCTGGACCTGTGGACAACCCCGTGCACAAGCGCCGACTCGGCCCCCCCCCGGGGGGCGTGCACAAGAACCGACTCGGCTCAGAGGTGGGAGGCGGAGGCCTTGTCGAGGAACCACACGGTCTCGGTCGTGCCGTGCACGCCGACGGCGGGCAACTCGGCGACGCTCACCTCGGGCTCCTCACCGGAGAGGGCACGAGCCACGGCCTCGGCCTTGCCCCCGCCGCTGACCAGGAACCAGACCGCGCGGGAGCGGTTCAGGGCGGGCAGCGTCAGGCTGATCCGCTCGCGCGGAGGTTTGGGGGAGTCGGTCACGGCGACCGCGATCTCGTCGTCGACCAGCAGGTGCGCAGAGCCGGGGAACAGCGACGCCACGTGACCGTCGGCGCCCATCCCGAACATCACCACCTCGAGCTCGCCGCTGCCGTGGGCCCTGACCAGCTCGGCGTACGCCGCGGCACCGGCGACGACGTCGGACGCGTCGTCGGCCGACGCCATCTCGTGCACGTGGGCCACCGGGACGCCGAGCGCGTCGATGAACGCGAGCCGGGCCGCTGCGGCGTTGCGCTCGGGCGAGGTGGCCGGCACGAACCGTTCGTCGACCCACCACAGCACCACGCGGGTCCAGTCCACGTCGGAGGCAGGGGAGAGCCGGGCCAGCTCGTGGTGCATCGCATCGGCGATGGTGCCGCCGGTCAGGCCGATCTGGGGCACGCCGCCGTCGGCCTGCGCCTCGGCCAGCCGCCTCAGCAGGGCACCCGCGATCGCGGTGGCGAGGGCCGGGGCGTCGGCGTGCACCTCGACCCGGGTGGAGTCGGCGAGGCTCACCGGGTCTTCCTCCTCGCGGGTCTGCCGGCCAGGTGGCGGGTGGTGGCGGCGTACACGTCGTCCTCGTCGAGCCGGCGCAGCTCCTCGGCGAGCAGCTCGGAGACCGCGCGGCGTTTGAGCGCGATCGGCCGATCGGGCTGGTTCGGCGTCGAGAAGGTGGCGTTCATGCCGTCGGCCCGCGGGGGGGGGCTCTCGCCGGCGTTGGTGTGGAGCCCGGGCTCGGGGGTGGCGGGGCCCGCGGGGCCGCGGCGGGCGGCGTCGCCCGTGGGCCGGGCGTTGTGCCACGCCGCCCCCCGGGCGGCG
>JAJAYJ010000023.1 GCA_026786275.1 Nocardioides sp.
CCCTGGCCGGGGCCGTGACCGGGATGGGCCGTCAGCGGGCCCTCCTGGTGCTGCTGACCCCGCTCGAGCCGTCGGCGATCGAGGAAGGCCTGTTGCCGGTGCTGCCGGCCCTGGTCCACCACCACCGCGTGGTCGTGGCGTCGGTGCGCGACCCCGCGCTGGCTGCGCTGGCCGCGGGCCGGGCCGACGTCGACGAGGTGTACGCCGCCGCCGCGGCCGAGCAGGCGATGGCTCGCCGCACCCGCACCGCCGACCTGCTGCGCACCCTGGGCGTCGATGTGCTCGACGCCGACGCTGAGCAGCTGCCTCCCGTCCTCGCCGACCACTACCTGTCCCTGAAGGCCCGCGGTCTGCTCTGAGCCGGGGGCCGCAGACCCACCGAGCGGAGCTCGAGGCAGGCGAGCTCCCGGACCACCACCGGGTCGCGGTCGCGCCAGGCGCCGGCGGGGTCCTCGCTGATCCGGGCGAGCACGTGCAGCGGCTGGTGGGCCATCGCTCGCAGGGCGAAGAGGTCGAGGTCGGCGCGAGAGTCCAGGAACCGCCGCCCGGCGGCGGCGCGGCGTACGAACCGGACCCGCAGGGGCACGTGGAAGGCGACCACGAGCAGGATCGGGACCAGCGCCACGGCCAGGCCTCGCTAGGCCCCGTCGATCTCGCGCCCGGGGACGGCGAGGGCCAGGGTGGCCGCGTGGACCGTGCGGGCCAGCCAGATCCACAGCGCGATCCAGCCCACCACCAGCAGGTCGCCGGCCACCTGGCGGGTACGGCGGGCACGCAGGTCGGCGTAGAGCATCATCGGGTCATCGTGCCCGCTGCCCGCCGGCGCCCGACCCACCCGGACAGGGGTCCGGCGCGGACCGCGCCTCGGGCCCCAGCAGGCTCAGGCTCGGGCCGCCACCCGGTCCTCCAGGAAGCGGCGGTCGATGTCGCCGTCGGCGCCACGCTGGTGCGCGGCACGACCCAGCACGAAGACGTAGGCCAGGAAGGTGACCTCGGCGGTGATCCCGATCCCCACCCGGGTCCAGGTCGGCAGGCTCGAGGGCGTCACGAAGGCCTCGATCACCCCGCTGACCAGGAGCACCACGACGAGGCCCATCGCCACGGTGGCGGCGGTCCGGCCCTCCCGGGCCACTGACTGGGTGCGGGTCAGGGCACCCGGCTCGATCCACGACCAGAACAGCCGCAGGCCCACCCCGCCGGCCACGAACACGGCCGTCAGCTCGAGCAGGCCGTGCGGCAGGATCAGGCCCCAGAACAGCTCTCCCCGCTCGGCCCGGGTCATGATCGCGCCGATGATCGCCAAGTTGGCGACATTCTGGAACAGCAGGTAGACGACGGGGAGCCCCAGGATGCCCAGGGCGATGCACAACGTGGCCACCCAGGCGTTGTTGACCCAGACCTGGGCGGCGAAGTGGCTGGGGGCGTACTCGCTGTAGTAGCCCGCGAAGTCCTCGTTGACCAGCTGGTCGACCTCGCTGCTCGACAGCAGGCTCTGCTCCACGTTGGGGTTGTCGAGCAGCCACAGCATCATCACCGCGGTCACGACGACATTGGCGGCCACGCAACCGAGCCACCACCACCGCAGCCGGTAGAGCGCGGCCGGGAAGCGCTCGGTGAAGAACGCCCCGATCGAGCGCCAGCTGCCGGTCCGAGCGCCGGCCGCCCGGTTGCGAGCTCGCGCCAGCAGCGAGGACAGGTGCGCGACCAGGGCGCCGTCGGGGGCGGAGGTGCGCACGACCGACAGGTGGGTGGCCACGAGCTGGTAGCCCTCGACGAGCTCGTCGGCCTCGGCGCCGCTCAGCCGGCGCTGGCGCAGCAGGGTCTCGAGACGGCGCCACTCGTCGGCGTGCGCGAGCACGTAGGCATCGAGATCCACGCGGGCCAGCCTACGCGCGCCGCGTCCGTCGTAGGGTGGCCCTGATGAGCAGCCCGGAGTTCAGCACCCTCACCGCCGACGACCTGGTCACCGGGGAGGCGGTCGCCCTCGACCTGCCACCGGCCGGCATCGGCCCGCGGATGCTGTCCGGGATCATCGACCTCATCGTGACTGCGCTGCTCCTGACCGCGACCATCATTGCGGCCGTCGCCACGACGATCGGGACCGACGAGGCGCTGGTGACCGTGGCGGTCATCGGCAGCCTGATCCTGGTCCTGCTCGTGGTGCCGACCACGGTCGAGACCCTGACGCGGGGCAAGTCGGTGGGCAAGTGGGCGCTGGGCCTGCGCACCGTGCGAGACGACGCCGGACCGATCACCTTCCAGCACGCCCTGGTGCGCTCCATGATCGCGATCGTCGAGGTCTACGCCTTCACCGGCGCCCCGGCGTTCTTCTCCGCGCTGGTGAGCCGCCGCGGCAAGCGGCTGGGAGACCACGCCGCCGGCACGTACGTCGTGCGCGAGCGGGTCAAGCTGCAGCTGACCGCGCCGCCTCCGATGCCGCCCTCGCTGGCCTCCTGGGCCCGGGGCGCCGACATCACCTCCCTGCCCACCGGGTTGGCCCTGGCGGTCCGCCAGTACCTCAGCCGGGCCGCGGGCCTGGACCCCGCCGCCCGGCAGGCGATCGGCGAGCATCTGGTGGGCCAGGTCGCCGCCCACGTGGCCCCGCCCCCGCCATCCGGCACCCCGGCGGAGGCCTACCTCGCCGCCGTCGTCGCCTCGCGCCGGGAGCGGGGCACCGCTCGCCTGCAACGTGACGCCGCGCTGCGCCGCCGGCTCGGCACCCGTTGAGCCACCGCCGTCCTCACCGGACGACGTAGGCCAGGTCGGTCGGTGCGCGGCCCACCTCGAGACCCTTGCGCTCGAACTTCGTCACCGGTCGCTCCGCCCACCGCTCCACGACGCCGCCGCGCAGGCCGGGCTCGGCGTCGAGCACGCCCTGCATCACCACGGCGTACTCCGCCCAGTCGGTGGCCAGGCGCCAGGTGCCGCCGGGCACCAACCGGCTCGCGACGGACGCGGCGAAGGCGGGGGTGACGATCCGGCGCTTGTGGTGCTTGGTCTTGGGCCAGGGATCGGGGAAGAACGTCCAGACCTCCTGCAGGCTGCGCGGCTCGAACAGGTGCGCCATCGACCACACCGCGTCCACCGCGCACAGGCGCACGTTGGTGGCACCGACCTCGTCGAGCCGGCCCAGCGTGGAGGCGACCCCGGGCCGCCAGACCTCCAGCGCGACCACGTCGTACGCCGGACGCGTGGCGGCGAGCGCGGCCGTGGCCTCGCCGACGCCGGACCCGATCTCCACGATCATCGGGGCCTCCCGCCCGAACCAGGAGGACCAGGCGAACCCGGGCTCGTCGACCGCCTCGTCGGGCACCACCCAGTCGATGCCGCGGGCGGCCCAGGCCTCGGCCTCGCTCGGGGTGAACCGGCTGCCCCGGCGCGAGTAGCTCAGCACCTCGCGCATCCGCCGCCCCTCGGAGGTGAGCTTCTGGTGGGGCCGGACCGAAGAGGTGCTCTCGTGCATGTGCCCATCCTCGCCGATCACCGCCCACCCAGCCGAGTCGGCGGGCGGGAACGCGCGAGCCCCCTGACCCTGACGGGTCGGGGGGCTCTGGAGCAGTCAGTCGGTCACTTGGTGATCGTGACGACCCGACCGGCGCCGACGGTGCGGCCACCCTCACGGATCGCGAAACGCAGGCCCTCGTCCATGGCGATCGGCTGGATCAGCTCGACCGACATCTCCGTGTTGTCACCGGGCATGACCATCTCGGTGCCCTCGGGAAGGGTCACCACCCCGGTCACGTCGGTGGTGCGGAAGTAGAACTGCGGGCGGTAGTTGTTGAAGAACGGCGTGTGACGCCCGCCCTCGTCCTTCGAGAGGATGTAGACCGAGGCCTCGAAGTTGGTGTGCGGGGTCGTGGTGCCCGGCTTGATGACGACCATGCCGCGCTCGATGTCCTCGCGCTTGGTGCCACGCAGCAGCAGCCCGACGTTCTCGCCGGCCTGCCCCTCGTCGAGCAGCTTGCGGAACATCTCGACGCCGGTGACGGTCGACTTCTGGGACACGGTGCGGATGCCGATGATCTCGACCTCCTCGTTGACCTTGACGATCCCGCGCTCGATGCGACCGGTGATGACGGTGCCACGACCAGTGATCGTGAAGACGTCCTCGACGGGCATCAGGAACGGCTTGTCGGTCTCGCGCTCGGGGGTCGGGATGGACTCGTCGACCGCGTTCATCAGCTCGATGATCGACTCGCCCCACTTCTCGTCGCCCTGAAGCGCCGGGAAGGCCGCCACGCGCACGACGGGGATGTTGTCGCCGTCGAACTCGTAGTCGGAGAGGAGCTCACGCACCTCCATCTCGACGAGCTCGATGAGCTCCTCGTCGTCGACCATGTCGCACTTGTTGAGCGCGACGACGATCGACGGGACGCCGACCTGGCGGGCCAGGAGCACGTGCTCCTTGGTCTGCGGCATCGGGCCGTCAGTGGCGGCGACGACCAGGATCGCGCCGTCCATCTGTGCGGCACCGGTGATCATGTTCTTGATGTAGTCCGCGTGACCCGGGCAGTCGACGTGGGCGTAGTGACGCGCCTCGGTCTGGTACTCGACGTGCGCGATCGAGATCGTGATGCCGCGCTGACGCTCCTCGGGAGCCTTGTCGATCTCGTCGAACGCCGAGGCGGCGTTGAGAGTGGGGTACTTGTCGTGCAGGACCTTCGTGATCGCTGCGGTCAGCGTCGTCTTCCCGTGGTCAATGTGACCAATGGTGCCGATGTTGACGTGCGGCTTGGTCCGCTCGAACTTCGCCTTAGCCACTGTGGGCTCCTCCTGGTTATGTGATTGCTTGACTCGTACTGGGTGGTGCCGAGGGAATGCGGGAAGCAGCCGGTGGGCTACTCGCCGCGAACCTTCTTGATGATCTCGTCAGCGATGTTCGTGGGAACCTCGGCGTACGAGTCGAACTCCATCGAGTACGAAGCCTGGCCCGAGGTCTTGGACCTCAGGTCGCCAACGTACCCGAACATCTCGGACAGCGGCACGCGGGCGTTGATGACCATGTCACCGTGCCGTTCCTCCTGCGCCTGGATCTGACCGCGCCGGCTGTTGATGTCACCGATGACCGTGCCGAGGAAGCTCTCCGGCGTGATCACCTCGACCGCGAACATCGGCTCGAGCAGCACGGGCTTCGCCATCCGGGCGGCCTCCTTGAAGGCCTGGTTGCCGGCGATCTTGAACGCGAGCTCACTGGAGTCGACGTCGTGGTAGGCGCCGTCCTCGAGGGTGAACTTCACGTCGACCATCGGGTAACCGGCAAGCACGCCGAACTCCAGCGCGTCCTGGCCACCCTGGTCGACCGACGGGATGTACTCCTTGGGCACGCGACCACCGGAGACGGCGTTCTTGAACTCGTAGCCCGCGCCGAGACCGGTCTCGGGGTCCACGTTGGGGCCGAGCGAGATGACAACCTTGGCGAACTGTCCCGAACCACCGGTCTGCTTCTTGTGCGTGTAGCTGTGGTTCTTGACCTCCTTGCGGAGCGTCTCGCGGTACGCGACCTGCGGCTTGCCGACGGTGGCCTCCACGCGGAACTCGCGCTTCATCCGGTCGACCAGGATCTCGAGGTGGAGCTCGCCCATACCGGCGATGATCGTCTGGCCGGTCTCCTCGTCGGACTTGACCGTGAAGGTCGGGTCCTCGTCGGAGAGGCGCTGGATCGCAGTGCCCAGCTTCTCCTGGTCGCTCTTGGTCTTGGGCTCGATCGCGACCTCGATCACCGGGGCCGGGAACGTCATCGACTCGAGGATGACCTGGTGCTGGGGGTCGCTCAGGGTGTGACCGGTCTTGGTGTCCTTCAGACCCATCACCGCCACGATCTGGCCGGCACCGACCGACGCGATCTCCTCACGCTTGTTGGCGTGCATCTGGTAGACCTTGCCGATCCGCTCCTTGCGACCGTTGACCGAGTTGACCACGGTCGAGCCGGCCTCGAGCTTGCCGGAGTAGACGCGCACGTAGATCAGCTTGCCCAGGTGCGGGTCGGTGGCGATCTTGTAGGCCAGGCCGGAGAACGGCTCGTCGTCGGAGGGCAGGCGGCGCACCTCGACGTTCTCGTCCTTGACGGAGTGACCGACGATCGCGTCGATGTCCAGGGGCGAGGGCAGGTAGCGCACGACCGCGTCGAGCAGGGGCTGGACGCCCTTGTTCTTGAACGCGGTGCCGCACAGGACCGGGTTCAGCTTGTCGGCGAGGGTGGCGCGACGGATGGCCGCCTCCAGCTCCTCGACGGCGAACTCGCCCTCGTCCAGGAACTTCTCCATAATCACGTCGTCGGCGTCCGACAGCGTCTCGAGGAGCTTCTCGCGGTACTCGGCGGCCTGCTCGGCCATGTCGGCCGGGATCTCCTCGATGGTGTAGTCCTCACCCATCGTGGTCTCGCCGCGCCAGACCAGCGCGCGCATGCCGACCAGGTCGACGACCCCGATGAAGTCGCCCTCGGCGCCGATCGGCAGCTGCAAGACGAGCGGGGTCGAGTTCAGGCGGTCGACCATCATGTCGACGCAGCGGAAGAAGTCGGCTCCGGTGCGGTCGAGCTTGTTGACGAAGCACATCCGGGGCACGGAGTACTTGTTGGCCTGGCGCCAGACCGTCATGGTCTGGGGTTCGACACCGGCGACGCCGTCGAACACCGCGACCGCGCCGTCGAGGACGCGCAGCGAGCGCTCGACCTCGGCGGTGAAGTCCACGTGGCCGGGGGTGTCGATGATGTTGATCTGGTGGTCCTTCCACCAGCAGGTCGTCGCGGCGGACGTGATCGTGATGCCGCGCTCCTGCTCCTGCTCCATCCAGTCCATCGTGGCCGCACCCTCGTGGACCTCACCGATCTTGTAGGTGATGCCGGTGTAGAAGAGGATGCGCTCGGTGGTGGTGGTCTTGCCGGCGTCGATGTGCGCCATGATGCCGATGTTGCGAACCTTGTTGAGGTCCGTGGTGATGTCGACAGCCACTGTGGTCAGCGTCCTTAGAAAGTCGTGGAGTGGTGCGGGTGGGAGCGGGGGCGTCCAGGGGCGCCCCCGCCCGTGGTCACCAGCGGTAGTGCGCGAAGGCCTTGTTGGAGTCGGCCATCTTGTGGGTGTCCTCGCGCTTCTTCACCGCGGCACCGAGGCCGTTGGACGCGTCGAGGATCTCGTTCATCAGGCGCTCGGCCATCGTCTTCTCGCGGCGGTCCGCGGCGTACCCGACGAGCCAGCGCAGCGCGAGCGTGGTGCCACGGTTGCCCTTGACGTCGATCGGCACCTGGTAGGTCGCACCGCCGACGCGGCGGGACTTGACTTCGAGGGCCGGCTTCACGTTGTCCATCGCCCGCTTGAGCGTGATCACGGGGTCGGTGCCGGTCTTCTCGCGGCAGCCCTCGAGCGCGGTATACACGATCCGCTGGGCGACCTGCTTCTTGCCGTCCTGCAGCACCTTGGAGACGAGCTGGGTGACCAGCTGCGAGCCGTAGACGGGGTCGGTGTCGACAGGCCGCTTCGGGGCGGGACCCTTGCGGGGCATTAGCTCTTCTCCTTCTTGGCGCCGTACAGGCTGCGGGCCTGCTTGCGGTTCTTGACGCCCTGGGTGTCGAGCGTGCCGCGGATGATCTTGTACCGCACCCCGGGGAGGTCCTTCACGCGACCGCCACGCACGAGCACGATCGAGTGCTCCTGCAGGTTGTGGCCGACGCCCGGGATGTAGGCCGTGACCTCGACGCCGCTGGAGAGTCGCACGCGGGCGACCTTGCGCAGGGCGGAGTTCGGCTTCTTCGGGGTGGTGGTGTAAACGCGGGTGCAGACACCGCGTCGCTGGGGCGAACCCTTGAGGGCAGGCGTCTTGTTCTTGGACACCTTGTCCTGACGGCCCTTGCGGACCAACTGCTGGATGGTGGGCACCTGGTGGTTCCCTTTCGTTTCTGCTCTCAGTGCCCGGCGACCTGCCGGGCACGACGATATTGCCGTACGTCGTGCCGTGGTGAGGCAGCCTGCGACCGTCGTGCTCGTCTCGGGGCGTGCCAAGGGTGCCCGGAGGTACCGGACACGATGTTCGAGGCTACTCGGCGCCAGGAGGAGGGTCAAAACGCCGCAGGGGCCGATCCCCGTTCCTGCGCCGGTGATCCCGGCGAGGCGGCGGGGGCCGCGACCGGCGCGAGGTCCGCCGCCCCGACCCGGGGGTGGCGCACCTGCTCGACCAGGCCCGACAGGCCACCGGTCAGCCGGGCGTAGACCAGCACGGCGAGGCCCGTGCCCACCAGCACCATGACGCCGCCGAAGACCAGTGTCCAGCGCGGTCCCGCATGCTCGCCGATCAGCCCGACGACCGGGGACCCGATCGGGGTGCCGCCCATCACGATGGTCATGTAGAGCGCCATCACCCGGCCCCGCAGCTCTGGGGCGGAGGCGAGCTGCAGGGTGGTGTTGGCCGAGTTGAGCAGGGTCAGCGTGAACAGCCCGATCAGCGGCGCGAAGAGCGCGAACGTGACGTACGAGGGCAGGCCGGCGGCGATGATCTCGGCCACGCCGAAACCGACCGCGGCCAGCACGATGAGCCGCAGCCGCACGGTCACCCGGCGGGCGGCCAGCAGCGCACCCGTCAGGGACCCCACCGCCATCGCCGAGCCCAGGACCCCGAGCTCGGCGGCCCCCTTGTCGAAGACCTCGGTGGCCATCAGCGCCGAGGTGATCTGGAAGTTCATGCCGAAGGTGCCGGCGAAGAACACGATGATCAGGACCAGGATCATCCTCGGCTGGCCGCGCACGTAGGCGACTCCCTCGCGCAACGCGCCCGGTTGCCGCCCGCGCAGCTGCGGGGAGCGCAGCAGCGTGACGTCCATCCGTTGCAGCTGGCCGATCACCGCCAGGTAGGAGACCGCGTTGAGCAGGATCACCCAGCCGGTGGCCGGGACGCCGCCGCCCAGCGCGCCGATCATCAGCCCGGCCACCGCCGGGCCCAGGATCCGGGCCAGGTTGAAGGACGCCGAGTTCAGGCCTACCGCGTTGCCGAGCTCGTCGGGGCCGACCATCTCGGACACGAACGCCTGCCGGGCCGGGCCGTCGAAGGCCGCGCCCACGCCAGAGACCAGCGCGACCAGGTAGACGTGCCACGTCTGGGCCACGTCGCTCACCGCGAGCAAGCCGAGCAGCAGCGCGGTCAGGCCCATCGTGGCCTGGGTGACCTGGAGCAGGCGGCGCTTGGGGAACCGGTCGGCGAGCACGCCCGCGAACGGCGAGAGCAGCAGCACCGGCAGGAACTGCAGGCCGGTGGTGATGCCGAGCGCGGTGCCACCGCCACCGAGGGAGAGCACCAGCCAGTCCTGCGCGATCCGCTGCATCCAGGTGCCGGTGTTGGACACCAGCGTTCCCGCGACGTAGCGACGGTAGTTGGGGTTGCGCAGGGCGAGGAACGTGGGAGACGTGGGAGGTCAGTCCTTCCGGGCGAGTCGGGCGAGGAGGGGTGCGGCCACTCGCAGCGCGGCCCGCTCGTCGGGGGTGAGCTCGTGCAGGCACCGGGTCAGCCACTCGTCGCGACGTCGACGGTCGGCGAGCAGGGTGGCCCGACCGGTGTCGGTCAGGCAGACCCGCACCAGCCGGCGGTCGGCGGCGTCCGGGCGGCGTACGACGTGACCGGCGGCGGCGAGCAGCGTGAGCGTGCGGGTCATGCTGGGCGGCTGCACCCGCTCGCGGCCGGCCAGCTCGCCCACCGTGAGTTCGCCGTCGCGGTGCAGCGCACCGAGCACGGCCATCGCGGTGACGCTCAGCTCGTTGTCCGGGTCCCGCTCGGCGGCCAGACGTCGGCGCAGCCGCACCACCGAGAGCCGGAGCTCGGAGGCGAGCACGGCATCGGTGCGCGAGGACAGCTGAGCGGTGGGCACACCCACCCGGAACTCGTTACCCGTGCTAACTATTCCCCGCAGTCGGTGCCCGGGCGGTCCGCGGCCCATCGGGGGTAGTCCCCGGTGACCCGACTACTCCCGCAACCCCAACACCCTCACGACGTGCGGCCAGGCCAGGCGTCCCAGCGCCTCATCGGCCTCAGGGGTACCGCCGCGGGCCATCGACAGGCCCCGCTCGAGGGGGGACTCCCCGGGCAGCACCACCCGGTGCCCGGCGTCGGGGTGCGTGAGGACCGTGGTGGGCGCGCCGCCCTCGTGGCGTCGGGTGGCGAGGGCGCGCGCGAAGTCAGCACCCGGCCAGACCTGGTCGTCCTCTCCCCCGACCAGCACCAGCTCGGCGGCGGTCTGCTCGACCGGGATCGTGGCCGCCGGCACCATCCGGCGGTGGGTGAGCAGGCTTGCCCGGTACTGGCCGACGTACGCCGGCGGGTCGGTGTCGGGCTCCCAGGCCTCGTCGAACGCGACGAACGGGACCGGCGCGCCGTGCCGGGTCCAGTGCGAGGTGACCCGACCCTCAGGGGCCACCCCGGCCCACACGACCGGTGTCGGCGCGAGCGCCACCACGCCGGTCACCCGGGGGTCGTGGCAGGCGGTCAGCAGCGCGGCCTCCGCACCGAACGAGGACCCCAGCACCGTCAGCCGGTCGACGTACGGCGTCAGCCGGTCGAGCGCCTCGATGAAGATCTCCAGCGGCACCTCGTACGGCGCCGGCTGCTGGCCGGGCCCGCCGAACCAGCGCAGGGCCAGGGCGGTGGCCCCGTGCGCAGCGAGCAGCCGGGACCGGTCGACCTCCAGGGCACCGCTGGACCCGGCCAGCACCAGCACGCCGGTGCCACCCGGCTGGGCGGGCCGTACCAGCAGCTCCAGGTCCGCCGGGTCGGCCACGTCAGGACAGCCAGGCCGTCAACGGGTTGATCGCGAAATAGACGACGAACAGCGTCGCCACGACCCACATCAGCGGGTGCACCTCGGCCAGCTTGCCGAGCACCACCTTGATCAGCACGTAGCTCAGGAACCCGGCGCCGATCCCGACGGTGATCGAGTAGGTGAACGGCATCAGCACGATGGTGAGGAACGCCGGGAGGGCGATCTCGACGTCGGTCCAGTCGATTCCGGAGACCTGCTGCATCATCAGGAAGCCCACCAGCACCAGCGCCGGCACGGCCGCCTCCGAGGGGATCACCGCCACCAGCGGCGCCAGGAAGATGGTGAGCAGGAACAGCACCCCGGTGACGACCGAGGCCAGGCCGGTGCGGGCGCCCTCGCCCACCCCGGAGGCGGACTCGATGTAGCTGGTGTTCGACGAGACACCGGCGGCGCCACCGACCACCGCGGCCAGCGAGTCCACGACCAGGATCCGCTCCGTGTGCGGCGGTGCGCCGTCGTCGTTGAGCAGGCCCGCCTCGGCCCCGATCGCGGTCATCGTGCCCATGGTGTCGAAGAAGTCGGCCAGCATCAGCGTGAAGACCAGGAGCAGGGCGGCCACCACGCCGACCTCGGAGAACGACCCCAGGAGGGAGAACTGGCCCAGGGTGCCGAAGTCGGGCGTGCTGATCACGTCGTCGGGAAGGCTCGGCACGGTCAGGCTCCAACCCTTCGGGCTGTCCGCGCCGCCGGCCCCGAAACCCCCCACGGCCTCGACCGCGACCGCGATCGCCGAGGTCAGCAGGATCGAGATCAGGATCGCGCCGCGCACCTTGCGGGCCCACAGGGCGACCACGAGGACCAGGCCGACCGCGAAGACCAGCACCGGCCACCCGGACAGCTGACCGGTGGAGCCCAGCTGCACCGGCACCGTGGTGTTGGCCGCGTCCGGGATGCGCTTGACGAAGCCCGCGTCCACAAAGCCGATCAGCGCGATGAACAAGCCGATGCCGACCGAGATCGCGATCTTGAGCTGGGCGGGCACCGCGTGGAAGACGGCCTGACGGAAACCGGTCAGCACCAGGACCAGGATGACCAGGCCCTCGATCACGACCAGCCCCATCGCGTCGGCCCAGGTCATCTGGGAGGCGATCGAGAACGCCACGAAGGCGTTCAGCCCGAGACCGGTCGCCAGCGCCAGCGGGTAGTTGGCCACCACGCCCATCAGGATCGTCATCACGCCGGCGACCAGCGCCGTGCCGGCAGCGATGACGGCCAGGTTCGAACCGTCACCGGGGCCTCCGCCCAGGAAGTTGCCGTCCTTGTCGGCCGCGAAGCCCAGGATCAGCGGGTTGAGCACGACGATGTAGGCCATCGTGAAGAACGTGACGACGCCGCCACGCACCTCACGACCCACGGTCGAGCCGCGTCGGGTGATCTGGAACCAGCGGTCCAGGCGGGTGCCGCCGGTCAGGGTCGGGGTCTGGGTGCTCACGCCCGGCAGCATTCCAGACGTGGCGACGTGCGGTGCACTAGCGTTGCTCGCGTGGACCTGCACGGCGACCAGCCCAAGAAGCACGAGATCGGCGGGCGGACCTACGCCGTCGCCGAGGTCGAGCCCCTTGACGTGGACGGGGTCCGCACGGTCGGCGTCGGGTCGGCCCTGTGGCTGCTCGGCTTCGTGGCTCTGCTGCCCTTCTACGGCCGGCTCGCCGAGGACGGTCGCACCTGGTGGCTGTGGGCGTGCCTGGCCGGCGCCGGGCTCGGGCTCGTGGGCCTGGAGTACTGCCGGCGCCGACGCCGGGTGCGCGTCGAGGCCGAGGACGGGTCCCGCCCCGGTGAGTGAGCGGACCGGGTGAACCGGGCCAGCGGGCCGCCGCCGACGCGGTGGGCCCTGTACGGCACGTCCGTCGAGCAGTACGCCACCACCTTCGCCGAGAAGATCGAGGCCGGCGAGGACATCGACGGCGAGGCCCGGCTGGCCGACGCCCTGCTGCCGCGCGGCGGGCGCGTGCTCGACGTGGGCTCGGGCATGGGGCGGGTCGCGGCCGCGCTGAGCGCGCGCGGTCACCACGTGACGGCCCTCGAGCCGGATCCCGGGCTGGTCGCGCAGTCACGCTCGACGTTCCCGGACCTCGAGGTGGCACCGCTCGACGTGCTGGCCTACACACCGCGCGACCCGGCGTACGACCTCGCGGTCTGCGTCGGCAACGTGCTGGTCTACCTGGCCGAGGGCACCGAGCGGCGGGTGCTGGCGCATCTGGCCTCGATGCTCGCCCCCGACGGGCGCATCCTGGCCGGGTTCCACCTGCAGGACGGTCCGGAGTCGCGGCGCGACTACCCCGTCGAGGAGTTCGTCGCCGACGTCGAGGCGTCCGGGCTGGTCGTCCAGCTGCGGGCGGGCAGCTACCAGCTGCACCCCGCCTGCGACGAGTACGTCGTGTGGGTGCTCAGCCGGGGCTGAGGATCAGAAACGCTCGATGTCATCGGGCGTCAGGGTGTCCCACACGTGGTCGGGCACCGGCACCGGCTCGTGCTTCTTGGCCAGGCGGACCTCGGAGTGCGCACCGCAACCGTGGTCGAAGGTGACGACGCGACCGTCGTCGTTGGCGTCGCCGTTGGCGCAGATCCCGAACGTCTCGGACAGCGGCCCGGCGATCCGAACCAGGAAGCCGCAGCTGTGGCAGTGGTCGGGTGCCGACTGCGCGATCGCCGACTCCGCTCCCCCGTCGCCCTCGGCCCAGCGGTCCGCAGCCAGCTCGCGGCCCCCCACCGACAGGGTGCGGACCCGACCCAGGCCGAGGTCGGTGGCCACGGCGCGGACCTGCGCCTTGTCGTCGGCGTCGAGCGGGTCGTCGCCGAAGGAGTACGTCGGGACGAGCCGCGGGTCGTCGTCGGGCACCGGCAGCAGGTCACCCGGGGAGAGGTCACCGGGCTGCAACCGCTCGCGGTAGGGCACCCACTCGGGGGCCAGGATCGACTCCTCGCCAGGGATCAGCACCACCTCGACCACGGTCACGTGCTCCTGGTCGGTCGCCCGGGCCAGGGTCACCGACCACTGCCACCCCACGTAGCCGGCCCGCGCGCAGGCGAAGCGGTGGGTGGCGACACCGTCGCCCTCACCCACCACGTCGCGGTGCTCCCCCACGTCAGCAGGGGAAACGTCCTCGAGCAGTGCGGCGCGCGCGCGCTCGACGGCCGCCTCGACGACGGCATCGGGCCGGGGGGTCTCGATGGTGTCCACGGGCTGAAGCATGACCCATGAGCCTGGTGGATGTCAGGTCAGGTGCCGTGTCCGGGTGCCCGGACGTGCGCCGGCGCAGCACCGTAGGCCACCGCGACGAGCTCCCCGGGGCCGCGCCACCGGGGTCGTGGCGGCGCTACGTCGGATGCCGGCGACGCGGTCTGCGCAGGTGACGGGCGACCCGCAACGGGTGCGGAGACAACCACCGAGCCCGAACGGGCAAGATGGACGCCATGTCGAGCGAGGAGCAGAGCGGACGGGACCCCTCCCCCGGTGCTGCCCCGGGCGCGGCGCACCCGTCCGGCCGCGACCGGGCCCGCACGGTGGGCCGTGGCCTCCACACGGGCGCCCGGGCGACCGGTCGTGGCCTCGGCAGCAGCGCCCCGGGCACCCGCCGCGGGGTGGGCGGCGTGGGCCCCCGGGCCCAACCGGC
>JAJAYJ010000024.1 GCA_026786275.1 Nocardioides sp.
GCAGGCGCTGCGGGTGCTGGCCGTCGTCGACGCCGGCGCGGCCCGGGTCAAGATCCTGCGGGCGGCGCGCGCCCTGCTGCCCGACGGCACAGCCGACCGGCTCGCGGCCCAGATCGACACCGACCTGGCTGGGCTGGTGCTGCTCAGCCCGCACTCCTCAGAGGACATCGACGCCCTCGCCCTGCTCCGCTCGGCCGAGATCCTCGCGGGCCGCCAAGAGCTGTGGCCGCTGCAGGGCCGGATCCGCCGGTTCCTCGAGCTGCTCGGCGAGAGCCCGCGCCGGATCAACAGCGAGGCCGCCGCGGTCCTGACCGCCTCGGAACGACGGGTCGTCCGCCTGGCCATCGACCGCCTCAGCAACCGCCAGATCGCGGACGAGCTCGGGGTCAGCGTGAAGGCCGTCGAGTGGCACCTCTCCCACGCCTACCGCAAGCTCAGCATCAGCTCACGGGCCCAGCTCGCCGGCACGCTGGGGCCGTCGTTCTGAGCCGCCCGCGGCCGGCGCCGCCGCCACCACCGCGAGGAACGGGCACGGCGTGGGGCGCCGGGGCCCTGCGGAGTCGCTGAAGCGTCCGACCCGGCCCTAGACTCAGGGGTGCAGAGGGTCACACGCGTCCTTGGAGGTGGGTTCGGCGCGTCGTATCGACGTATCCGAAAGCAGCCCGACCCGTGAGCCCTCTCGCCTCGTACCGTCAGCTTCTCCACCTGGCCGGCCCGACCTACGTCCTGGTCGCCTTCCTCGGCCGGCTGCCGCTGGCCATGAGCCAGCTCGGCACCCTGCTGCTGGTCTCGACCGCCACCGGCAGCTACGGCATCGGGGGGTTGGCCGCCGGTGCCCTCGCCCTCGCCAACGCCGTCGGCGCCCCGCTCGCAGGGTCGCTGGTCGACCGGATCGGCCAGCGACCGGTGGTGCTGGTGCAGTCACTGGCCGGGGCCGCCGGACTGCTGGGCCTGGTCCTCGTCGTCCGGGCCGACCTGCCCGACCTGGCGTCGGTGGCTGCGGCCGCGGTGACCGGGCTGGTGCTGCCGCAGGTCGGCCCCCTGGCGCGGGTGCGCTGGCGGCCGCTGACCGCCGGTGCGGCCCAGCAGCGCCGGCTGGTCGATGCTGCGTTCTCCTACGAGGGTGCCGCCGACGAGGCATCCTTCGCGATCGGGCCCGCGCTCGTCGGGCTCGCCGCCGTGGCGGTCTCGCCCTCGGGCGCCCTGCTCGCGGCGGCCGGCCTGCTCGCCGTCTTCGGTACGGCGTTCGCCCTCGACTCCTCGGCCCGGCTCACCGGTCGCCGGGGCCAGGCGCGCGCGACCGGCCCGCTCGTCACCACTGCCTTCGTGGTCCTCGCGCTGGCCCAGCTGTCGGTGGGGATGCTCTTCGGCGGCACCCAGACCGGTGCGACCGTGCTCGCGACCGAAGCCGGTCAGCCAGGGGTCGCCGGGCTCGTGCACGCCACCCTCGGCATCGGAAGCGCGACAGCCGGGATCGCGACGGCCTACCTTCCCGAGCGGATCGGTCACGAACGACGCTCCCTGGTCGCCGCGTGCGCACTGCTCGTGCTCTCGTTGCCGCTGCTGCTGGTGGACTCGCTGGTGGGCGTCACCCTGGTTGTCCTGGTGCTCGGCTGCGCGGTCGCGCCGTACATGATCGGGATCTTCTCGCTCGGCGAGCGGATCGTCTCCCCCGGCCGCGTCGGGGCCGCGATGACGGTGCTGGCCAGTGCCACCGGCGTGGGCTACGCCCTGGGGTCCACGGTGGCCGGCCGGCTGGCCGACGGCCGCGGGTCGACCGCGGCGTTCACCGTCACCATCGCCGCCACGGTGCTGGCGACCCTGCTGCTGGCCACCCAGCAGCGGCGGTTGCGGGCCGCGCAGAACGACGTCGACCGGGAGCTCGTCGACGTCGCCGGCGCCTCGGGCGTGTTCTCCTAGTCGCGCAACGGGTGGGCGATCTCGTCCTGAGGCAGCCGGGCCAACCAGACCGCGAGCACCGCGACCACCCCGGGCACGATGCCGGCGACGTAGAACGTGGTCCGCAGACCGACCAGCTCGGCGACCGGCCCGGCCAGCGCCATCGACACCGGCATCAGGCTGATCGAGACGAAGAAGTCGAGCGAGGCGACCCGGCCCAGCAGGTGGGGCGGCACCCGCCGCTGCAGCAGGGTGCCCCAGATCACCATCGGGGCGGAGAACATCACGCCGAGCGCGAAGGCCGCGACCACGACCTGCCAGACCGAGGTGGCCAGGCCCATCACGATCAGCGGCAGGCAGCCCACGCCCCACATCAGGTTCATCACGGTGAGGTAGCGGCGCGGCATCCGGACCGCGGCCATCGCGAACGACCCGAGGGCACCACCGATGCCGAAGGCCGCCAGGACGCCCGCGTGGTCGCCCGGCCCGCCACCGAGACGGTCCTTGATCAGGAACGGCACCAGCACCTCGAAGGGGCCCATCATCACCAGGATCATCAGCGAGGCGAACACCAGGGTGGCGAGCAACCACGGCGTGCGGACCATATAGGCGAAGCCCTCCCGCATGTCGTGCACCGCGGTGGCCACGGGCCCGCGCATCGACGCGACCGCCTCGAGGTCGCGGCGCACCGGGGTCAACGGCACCTGGGCCAGCGCGAGCAGCGCGAGCAGGGACGCCGCCGCGGCGACCGCGAGCGCTGCGCCCGCCGACGCGGTCGCCACCACGGCCCCGGCGGCCGCCGGGCCGACGGCCTGGCCGATGGTCGGGCGCACCATACCCTCGAAGCCGTTGACGGCCTGCAGGTCCGACTCGGGCACGAGGGCGGGCAGCCAGGCGGAGTAGGCCGGGTAGTAGAAGGCCATCCCCGTGCCGGTGACGAACGCGACCGTGGCCAGGTGCCACAGGGTGGTCGTGCCGGTCAGGGACAGGGCGGCGACCAGGCCCATGCCCGACAGCTCCACCCCGGCAACGCAGAGCAGGATCTTCTTCTGGGCCACGCGGTCGGCGACCACCCCGCCGAGCAGGGACGGGGCGAGCACGCCGACGGCACCGGCGGTGGTCACCACCGACAGCGAGGCCGGTCCGCCGCCGATCCGGATCACCTCCCAGACCTGGGCCACCACCCAGACGCCCGAGGCGAAGCTCGTGAGCACCAGGGCCAGCGCGAGGCGCCGGTAGGCCGGGTGACGGAACGGGGCGAGCGCCTTGCGGGTGCCCGCGACGGGGGGCGCCGCAGACCGCGGTGCCTGCTTCTTGACCTCACCGCTCGTGGTCCCGCTCATCGCCCTCCTCCTCCGGCAACAGTCTTCAGGAGAGGACCGACAGTCTCCACCGGATTCATCGGCAGGACGAACCGGGCGCCGCTCGTGACCCGGCTCGGGTCAGCGGTGACCGGCGACCGGGTGCGGCAGGTAACCGGCACCGAGCTCCTCGAGGTCGTCCGGCGACAGCTCGAGGTCGACCGCAGCCAGGGCGTCGTCGAGGTGGTGGGGCCGGGTGACGCCGATGATGGGCGAGGTCACCACGGGCTGCGCCAGCAACCAGGCCAGCGCGACCTGGGCCCGGGGCACGCCGTACCGCTCGGCCACCGCGGCGACCGTCTCCACCACGGCGCGGTCCTCGTCGCGGTAGAGGGTGCCGCCGAACTCGTCGGTCTCGGCCCGGGCGGTCTCGGTGTCCCAGTCACGGGTCAGCCGACCGCGTGCGAGCGGGCTCCACGGGATCACGCCGACCCCCTGGTCGGCGCAGAGCGGCAGCATCTCGCGCTCCTCCTCGCGGTAGATCAGGTTGTAGTGGTCCTGCATCGACACGAAGCGGGTCCAACCGCCCAGGTCTGCGGTGTGCTGGGCCTTCGCGAACTGCCAGGCGTACATCGACGAGGCCCCCAGGTAGCGCACCTTGCCGGCGCGCACGACGTCGTGCAGCGCCTGCATCGTCTCCTCGATCGGCGTGGTGTCGTCCCACCGGTGGATCTGGTACAGGTCGACGTGGTCCACCCCGAGCCGGGTCAGCGACGCGTCGATCTCGCGCAGGATGGCGATCCGCGACAGGCCGGCGCCGTGGGGACCCGGCCGCATCCGGCCGTGCACCTTGGTCGCGATGACGACCTCGTCGCGTGGCGCCATCTCCTTGAGCAGCCGGCCGGTGATCTCCTCGCTGGAGCCGCCGGAGTAGACGTTGGCGGTGTCGAACACGGTGATGCCGGCCTCGAGGGCGGACCGCACGATCGGTCGGGCGTCGTCCTCGCTGAGCACCCAGGGGTGGCCGCCGCGGGCCGGGTCGCCCCAGCTCATGCAGCCCAGGCTGAGCACCGAGACCTCGAGACCGGACGCGCCGAGCCGGGCGTGCCTCATGCGTGTGCCTGCCTCGTCAGCTCGGCCCCCATGGCCGCGACCAGGGCCTGCAGGCCCCTCATCGGCCGGACCATCACCGTGAACCCGGTCAGCCGAGCGTCCTCGTCCCAGCGCAGCATGTCCACGCCGTGCACGGTCAGGCCGTCGACCTCGGCGCTGAACTCCAGGACCGCACTGCGCTCCGAGCACCATTCCTCGACGTAGGTCAGCGACGGCCCGAGCACCACGAGCGCGGCGGTCAGGTAGGTGGTGGCCAGCGCCCTGCCCTCCTGCGGTGTGTGCACCGCCGGTGAGCGGAACACGCAGTCGTCGGCGAGCAGGTCGGCCAGCCCGGCCGGGTCGCGGGACTCCGCGATCGCGTGCCAGGCCGCCACGGGTGCAGGTCTGTCCATGCCTGTAGTCAAACACCGGCGGCGGCTGCTCGGCCCGCGGGGTTTCGCGGACGCTGCTCGCAGGCGCTCAGAGCCGCCGCACCACCGGGTACAACGCAGGTCGCTCTCAGAGCCAGGTCATGGAGCGGCCGTGGCCCTGGGGACCGGCCACCGCCCCCCCCGCCAGACCGCCGACCAAAGTCCGGGTGGAAGAAGGCACCCCCGGGCCCCTGGC
>JAJAYJ010000025.1 GCA_026786275.1 Nocardioides sp.
CGGCCACGCCGACCGCCCCGGAGGCGACCGCTGACCCTCGCAGCCGGCTCTCGAACCTGGCCGCGCTGGCCGAGCAGGCGGCCACGTCCGCCGGGGTCCGGCCCCGGTGCCCGACCCCGGCGACCAGCCGCCGGTGCTCGGCGGTGACCTCAGCTGGCCGCAGTGCCCGGTCGGGCTGGGGATCGCGCAGAAGCGCACCCTAGGGCTGCCGCTACCCCTGGAGACCGCCCGCTTCGTGGTCATCGGGCTGACCAACGGCCCCGGCGTCCACGCCAAACCCGTGCCTGGCCGACCAGGTGGCCCACGCCCGCGGTCGAGGCCTGCTGATGTCGGCCTACTCGGTCGTGAGCTATCCCGACGCGGCCACCGTCGGGACCGACGGCGCCCAGGGACCCTACGACGACCGCACCCCGAGCGGGGTGCTGCAGAACGTCGGCTACAGCCAGGCCCGCTTCACGATCGCCTCGATGTTGGACGCCGGGCTCAAGACACCGATGGTGTGGCTCGACGTGGAGTCGGTGCCGGGCTTCGACTGGAGTGCCGACGCCCACGCCAACGCCGCGGTCGTCACGGGTGCGGCCCGGGGCTACACCGACGCGGGCTACCGGGTCGGCGTCTACTCGACGCCGTACCTCTGGGCGCAGATCGTGGGCGACCTGCGGCTCGGCGTGCCGGAGTGGCGCCCGGCCGGAGCGTCGTCGCGGGCCGCGGCCGAGTCGCGCTGCGGTGACGACTGGGTGATCCAGGGCGGCGCCGCGGTGATGGTGCAGTGGGTGGAGCAGGAGCGCGACCAGGACGTGACCTGGTCCGTGTCGTTGGTTGAGGTGCGAGCGCAGCGAGCCTCGAAACCTGGTCCGTGTTGGCGAGTGTCTGTGGTCGGGTGGTGTCGAGGCTCGTCGCTGGTGCTCCTCGCACCTCCACCAGCGTCGGTGCCCGTTGGTGGCCTCGAAACCTGTCGAGTACGCGTTGGTGGCCTGCGCCGGTGTCCGTCGCTCCGGTTACCCTGCTGGCACGAGGTGGCTCGTCCGTGGAGGGCCGCGAAGGAGAGCTGAGATGCCGGCCAGCGGCCAGAAGAGTCCGGACGGCCGTCAGGCGCGCTGGCACCAGCACAACGAGACCCGCCGTCAGGAGATCATCGACGCCGCGATCGACGAGATCGAGGCCGTTGAGCCAGGCGCCGAGGTGCACGTGCAACAGATCGCGGACCGGGCCGGGCTCAGCCGCACCGTGGTCTACCGGCATTTCCACGACCGCGCCGACCTCGACCGAGCCGTGCAGGTCGCCGTGCTGGAGGGCCTGTGGGCCGCGCTGCTGCCCGGGGTCGCGCTCGACGGCACCGTGCCGCAGATCATCGAGCGGATCGTGTCGACGTACGTCGGGTGGGCGGTCGCCCACCCCGCCCTGCACCGGTTCGCGGAGCAGGACACGTCCCTCGACGGGGTAGGCCCGCTGCAGCAGGGGATCGAGCGGCTCGCCGACCGGGTCTCACAGCTGATCGTCGTCTCGGTCGACCTGCTGGAGCTGCAGGCGAGCGACGACGAGCGGGCCGCGATCGACCCCCTCGTGTTCGGCCTGGTCGGGGCGGTCTTCGGCGCGGTGCGCCGGTGGATGTCGAAGACCGACCGCACCCCACCGGCCGACGTGCTGGTCGAGCTGGTGACCCGTTCGGTGTGGCACATCCTGCACGGCCACGCCCTGAGCCTCGGCGTCATGCTGGACCCCGACGTGCCCGTCGAGGACCTGCTGCAGCTCACCGGCACGGCGGCCGGCGCGTGAGCACCCGACGACCGGGGGAGCCGCTGACCCAGGACGGCGTGGGGGAGCCCGACGAGCTCGAGCGGCTGTGGACGCCGCACCGGATGGCCTACATCCGCGGCGAGAACAAGCCGCCGGACGCGAGCGCCAACCAGTGCCCGTTCTGCCGCGTCCCCACCCTCGACGACGTGGACGGCCTGGTGGTGCACCGGGGCCGGCTGAGCTTCGCGGTGCTCAACCTCTACCCCTACGCGCCCGGACACCTCATGGTCTGCCCCTACCGGCACGTCGCGGACTACACCGACACCACCGACGAGGAGGCGGCCGAGATCGCCGACCTGACCCGCACCGGCATGCGGGTCGTGCGCTCGGTCTCCGGTGCGGTCGGGTTCAACCTCGGCATGAACCAGGGCGCCGTCGCCGGCGCCGGTATCGCCGCCCACCTGCACCAGCACGTCGTGCCGCGCTGGCCCGGTGACCAGAACTTCATGCCGATCATCGCTCGCACCAAGACGCTGCCGGAGCTGCTGTCGCAGACCCGCGACCTGTTCGCCGGGGCCTGGCCGCGTTAGAGGAGGCAGGTTTCGAGGCTCGCTGCGCTCACACCTCAACGAGCGGGGGCGAGCGGGCGCACGCTGGCCGAGGTGTGAGGAGCGCAAGCGACGAGCCTCGAGACAGAGATGCTGGGGTTTCGAGGCTCGCTGCGCTCGCACCTCAACCAGCGTGGTTTGCGCTCGCACCTCAACCAGCCGGGGTTGCGCTCGCACCTCGACCAGTGTGGGCCGCGTTGGCACCTCAACCAGCGGGGGTTGCGGTGGGGTTTCGGCCAGCGGGGGTTGCGGTGGGTCTCAACCAGCCTCGGCCACCGGGTAGGGGTGCTCGGCCGCGCGGCCCTGGAAGCTCAGGATCGCGGGGTTGACCACCCGGCCGCCCCGGATCTCGATGGCCCGGCGGATCGTCTCGTCGGCATCCCAGGAGTCCGGCCCGGACAACACGGTGCGCAGGAACGGCGCCAGGGCCTGACTGTTCTCCCACGTCGCGGAGCTCCAGAGGTACGACGGGCTGTGGTCGACCGCGTAGTAGGTGACGTGGTCACCCACCGTGAACACCGGGTCGTCGAAGCCGGTCGGGCGGGCCCAGCTGAAGCCCATGCCCTCGTCGCAGGACACGTCGACGATCACGGTGCCGCGGGCGAACGCGGGCAGATCCTCCTCAGTCAGGTAGGTCAGCGGGGCCAGCGGGTCCTGCAGCGTGCAGTTCACGATGATGTCGTTCTCCGCCAGGTAGGCCGCCAGCGGCTCGTGGCCGCGCTCGGTGATCACGCTGAGCGACCCGTCGTCCGGGTCGGGGTCGAGCTGCCGGATCCGCACCGAGTGGATGGGGGACCCGACCGCGGCCACGCCCCGGGTGGTGAGCACCGCGACCGCGTGCACGCCGTGCGCGTTCAACGCGGTGACCGCACCCCGGGCGGTGGCCCCGAACCCGATCACCACGGCCTGCAGGCGGCGGCCGTAGTCACCGGTGATGCCGGCCAGCTCCATCGCCTGGAGCACCGAGCAGTAGCCGGCGATCTCGTTGTTCTTGTGGAACACGTGCAGGCCCATGCCGCCGTCGCGGGTCCAGTGGTTCATCGCCTCGAAGGCGATCACGGTCAGGTCGCGGTCGATCGCGGCCTGGGTGAGCGCGGGGTCCTGCACGCAGTGCGGCCAGCCCCACAGCACCGCACCGGGGCGCATCGCCTGCACGTCGGCCAGCTGCGGCTTGGGCAGCAGCACCACGTCGGAGTCTGCGAGCAGGTCAGCGCGGGGAGCCAGGCCGGCGACCAGGCCGGCCAGCTCGGCGTCGGCGTACCCGAACCGCTCGCCGTACCCGTGCTCGAGGGTGATCCGACGGCGCACGTCGGCGTCGAGGTGCTGCAGCAGCGCAGGGTGCAGGGGCAGCCGATGCTCGTTCTCCTTCGCCGAGGACCCCACCACCCCCAGGGTCAGCAGGGGCGTGGTCGGCACGTGGGCGCTCAGCGCTTCTTCTGCGTCAGCTTGTCCATCGAGCTGCTCTCGTTGCCGGCGGCCTTGTCGCGCTTGTCGGAGCGCTTCTCCTTGATGGACTTGCCGGTCTTCTTGGTCATTCCTTGCCGCGGCGACTTGTCGCTCATGAGAGGACTCTTTTCGGCTCGAGCACCTGGACGGCACCGTCTGGCGACACTACGCCCACCCGTCGTGGCTAGGGTCGAGGCTGATGACCGCTTCGCTCCGAGACGACGCCCGGCTTGCCGAGCACCTGGTGCACGAGGCCGGCGAGCTCGCCGCCCGGATGCGCGACGGCGGCCTCACCTCGCAGGCCAAGACGTCGGTCGCCGACCTCGTCACCGCGGCCGACCACGCGGCCGAGGAGCTCGTCGTCGGCCTGCTGGCCGAGCACCGACCCGACGACGGGGTGCTCGGCGAGGAGGGCGCGGTGCGGGCCGGTATCAGCGGCCGGACCTGGGTGATCGACCCGGTCGACGGCACCTACAACTTCGTGCAGGGGCTCACCTGGTGGTGCTCGGCGATCGCCCTGGCCACCGGTGAGGGCCTCGAGGTGCCGCTGCTGGGCGCGGTCTACCACCCGCACGAGGACACGGCGTACGTCGGCGGGCCCGGCGTGCCCGCCACCGCCGACGGGGTGTCGCTCGAGCCCCTGGTGGACCGGCCCCTGGCGCAGTCGTGCGTGGCGACCTACCTGCACCCGCCGTTCTTCGGCGGAGCCGTGGCGGACGCCTTCGCCCGGGCGGTCACCGGCGCGGCGACGATCAGGATGCTCGGCTCCGGCACCCTGGACGCGATGGCGGTGGCGACGGGCCGGCTGCACGTCGTGTGCCAGCACTCGGTGCCCGCCTGGGACCGCCTGCCCGGCGAGGCGATGATCCGCTCGGTGGGGGGCACGAGCGTGCGGGTGCGGGCCGCGGGCGTCGAGTGGTACGTCGCCGGCGTGCCCACCGCGGTCGCCGAAGTCGTCGCCGGCCTCCGCTCCGGGTAGCCTGCAGCCCTGATGATGGACAGGTTCAAGGGCTTCTGGCAGGGCGTCATGCTGACGCCGTTCGTCCGCCTCTTCATCCGGCTCGGCATCAGCCCCGACCTGGTGACGTTGGTGGGCACCGTCGGGGTCAGCGCCGGAGCCCTGATCTTCTTCCCGCAGGGGATGCTGCTGACCGGGGTGCTGTTCATCACGGCCTTCGTGTTCAGCGACCTGATCGATGGTCAGATGGCACGCACCCTCGGACGGACCTCCAAGTTCGGGGCCTTCTGGGACTCCACCCTGGACCGGATCGCCGACGGCGCGATCTTCGGGGCGCTGGCCCTCTACTTCGCGGGCCCGGGAGACAGCTACCTCTACCTCTGCCTGACGCTCTACTGCCTGGTGATGGGCTCCGTCACCTCCTACGCCCGGGCCCGCGCCGAGTCCCTCGGCATGGACGCCAAGGGCGGCCTGGCCGAGCGCGCCGACCGGCTGGTGCTGATCCTGGTCGCCACCGGCCTCAGCCGGATCCTCGACCTGCCGGTGCTGCTGCACGCCGCCCTGTGGATCCTGGTCGTGGCCAACACGGCGACCGTGGTCTTCCGGGTCCGCAAGGTCTACCGGCAGGCCGTCGCCGAGGACGAGGCCGCGCTGCCGCAGGGGTGAACTGCGGGAGTTACGGCTCACCCCCCGGCCGCACTAGAATCGGTCCATGGTTGAGAACAGCGCGACGCACACCGACGCCACCCCGGGGACCGGCACCACGCGCGTGAAGCGCGGCATGGCCGAGATGCTCAAGGGCGGTGTGATCATGGACGTGGTCACCGCCGAGCAGGCCAAGATCGCCGAGGACGCCGGCGCGGTCGCCGTGATGGCCCTCGAACGGGTCCCGGCCGACATCCGTGCCCAGGGTGGCGTGAGTCGGATGAGCGACCCCGACATGATCGACTCGATCATCGCGGCCGTCTCCATCCCGGTGATGGCCAAGGCCCGGATCGGCCACTTCACCGAGGCCCGGGTGCTGCAGAGCCTCGGCGTCGACTACATCGACGAGTCCGAGGTGCTGACGCCCGCCGACTACGCCAACCACATCGACAAGTGGGACTTCACCGCGCCGTTCGTGTGCGGCGCGACCAACCTGGGCGAGGCGCTGCGCCGGATCACCGAGGGTGCGGCGATGATCCGCTCCAAGGGCGAGGCCGGCACCGGTGACGTCTCCAACGCGGTGATGCACATGCGCACCATCGGTGGCGAGATCCGCCGGTTGTCCTCGATGCAGCCCGAGGAGCTGTACGTCGCCGCCAAGGAGCTACAGGCGCCCTACGACCTGGTCAAGGAGGTCGCCGAGCGCGGCTCGCTGCCCGTGGTCCTCTTCACCGCGGGCGGCATCGCCACCCCGGCCGACGCCGCGATGATGATGCACCTCGGTGCTGAGGGCGTCTTCGTGGGCTCCGGCATCTTCAAGTCCGGCAACCCCGCCGAGCGGGCCGCCGCCATCGTGCAGGCCACGACCTTCCACGACGACCCCGACGTGATCGCGAAGGTCTCGCGCGGCCTCGGCGAGGCGATGGTCGGTATCAACGTCGACGAGATCCCGCAGCCGCACCGACTGGCCGAGCGCGGCTGGTGACCAGCTGAGCCGCGCCCCGGGTGCGCTCGGCACCCTGGTCGTCGGCCTGTGCTGGCTGTGGCGGCTGCCGGTCCGGCTGCCGGCGTGGCCCCGCGGCGTACGACGGGTGGTGACGGCGCTCGGTTCGGCTGGCCCGGTGCTGTGCATGACGGCCGGGGCGTGGGCAGAGCTCCGACCGAGGACCGCCTGGTCCGCCCCGGAGCGGGTGTCGTGGGCCGGTCTCACTACGATCTGCGGGTGGGCATGACGATCGGTGTGCTGGCCCTGCAGGGTGACGTCCGCGAGCACCTGCGGACCCTGGCCGCGCTCGGCGTCGAGGCGGTCGCCGTACGCCGCCCGAGCGAGCTCGCCGCTGTCGACGCGCTGGTCCTGCCGGGCGGGGAGTCGACCACGATGGCCAAGTTGGCCCGGACCTTCGCGCTCTTCGAGCCGCTGCAGCAGCGGATCGCCGCGGGCCTGCCGGTGCTGGGCACCTGTGCCGGGATGATCCTGCTGGCCGACCGGGTGCAGGACGGCACGGCCGACCAGGAGACCCTGGGCGGGCTCGACATCACGGTGCGGCGCAACGCCTTCGGGCGCCAGGTCGACTCCTTCGAGGGTGCGATCGAGGTGGTCGGGCTGGTGCAGCCGGTGCACGCGGTCTTCATCCGTGCGCCGTGGGTCGAGCAGGTCGGCGCGGGCGTCGAGGTGTTGGCCCGCGTGCCGCAGGGCCCGGCGGTCGGCCGGGTGGTGGCGGTGCGTCAAGGACCCCTGATGGCGACGTCGTTCCACCCCGAGGTCGGGGGCGACGCCCGGGTGCACGCCCTCTTCGTCGACCTGGTCCGGGAGCACCTCTCGGAGCGTCGTCAGGGCGGATAGGATCGATCCTCCACGGATCACAGCAGCACCGCGCCACCGGAAGAGGAACGCATGTCTGGTCACTCCAAGTGGGCCACCACCAAGCACAAGAAGGCCGTCGTCGATGGCAAGCGCGCCAAGATGTTCACCAAGCTGATCAAGAACATCGAGGTCGCCGCCCGGATGGGTGGCGGTGACGTCTCCGGGAACCCGACGCTCTACGACGCGATCCAGAAGGCCAAGAAGTCGTCGGTGCCCAACGACAACATCGACCGGGCCGTCAAGCGTGGCTCGGGCGCCGAGACCGGCGGGGCCGACTACCAGACCATCATGTACGAGGGCTACGGCCCCAGCGGCGTCGCGATGCTCATCGAGTGCCTCACCGACAACAAGAACCGTGCCGCGATGGAGGTCCGCACCGCGATGACGCGCAACGGCGGCTCGTTGGCCGACCCGGGCTCGGTGTCCTTTCTCTTCCACCGCAAGGGCGTCGTGCTGGTGCCGGCGGCGCAGGAGGGTCGGACCGTCGACGAGGACGACGTGCTGGAGGCCACCCTCGAGGCCGGCGCCGACGACGTCAACGACCTGGGTGACGCCTTCGAGGTCGTGTCCGAGGCCACCGACCTGGTGGCGGTGCGGACCGCGCTGCAGGCCGCCGGCATCGACTACGACTCCGCCGACGCCTCGTTCGTGCCCGACAACAAGATCGAGCTCGACGCGGACGGCGCGGCCAAGCTGTTCCGCCTCGTCGACGTTCTCGAGGACCTCGACGACGTGCAGAACATCTTCGCCAACTTCGACGTCCCCGACGAGGTCATGGAGCAGCTCGAGGACGCGTGAGCGGCCATCGTCACCGACCCCGGTGGCGGCCACTGCGCCGGCCCACCGGACGCGCCCACGCCCACCGCAGGCGTGTCGTACGCCGATCCGTCGACGGGCCGGGCTAGCGTGATTCCGAACATCTGTTCGGACGAAGGGTGACGACGTGCGTGTGCTCGGGATCGATCCCGGCCTGACCCGCTGCGGCATGGGCGTGGTCGACGGTGAGGTCGGCCGGCCGCTGACCCTGGTCGACGTCAACGTGCTGCGGACCTCCTCCGACCTGCCGGTCGCCCAGCGGCTGGTGACGATCGAGAAGGGCGTGGACGCCTGGCTCGACGAGTTCGCACCCGACGCGGTCGCCGTCGAGCGGGTCTTCGCCCGCTCCGACGTCAGCACGGTGATGGGCACCGCGCAGGCCAGCGGCATCGCGATGGTCTGCGCCGCGCGCCGGGGCCTGCCGATCGCCCTGCACACGCCCAGCGAGGTCAAGGCTGCCGTGTCCGGCAACGGCCGCGCCACCAAGCAGCAGGTCGGGGCCATGGTCACCCGCATCCTGCGCCTCGACGCACCGCCCAAGCCCGCCGACGCCGCCGATGCGCTGGCCCTGGCCATCACCCACATCTGGCGGGGTGGGGCGCAGGCCCGGATCGACGCGGCCGTCGCGGCCGCCGGCAGGAGGCAGCGATGATCGCGTTCGTCCGCGGCCAGGTGGCGGCGTTGACCCTGTCCAGCGTGGTGCTCGAGGTCGGCGGGGTCGGCCTCGAGCTGATGTGCACGCCGGGCACGCTGGCCACGCTGCGGCCCGGTCACCAGGCCGTCCTGCCGACCAGCATGGTGGTGCGCGAGGACTCCCTGACCCTGTTCGGCTTCGTCGACGAGGACGAGAAGTCGATCTTCGAGCTGGTGCAGACCGCTTCGGGGGTCGGCCCCAAGGTGGCCCAGGCGATCACCGCCGTGCTGGCGCCCGACGACCTGCGCCGGGCGATCGCCGCCGACGACGTCACGACGCTGACCCGGGTGCCGGGCATCGGCCAGAAGGGTGCGCAGCGGATCATCCTGGAGCTCAAGGACCGGATCGGGCCGCCCCTGGGCCACCGCCCGGCCGCAGCCGCCGCCGCCCGGGAGACCTGGCGGGACCAGGTGCACCAGGGTCTGGTGGGTCTGGGCTGGCCGGTCCGCGAGGCCGAGGCCGCTGTCGAGACGGTCAGCGACCAGGCCGGTGACAGCCCCGACGTGGGCGCGCTGCTGCGGGCCGCCCTGCAGAGCCTGAGCAGGGGATGAGCGTGCACGAGGACGACCTGAGCGCCGCGGAGGAGGCCCACGTCGTGTCCCTGACTGCGGCCGAGGCCGAGGGAGACGAGAGGGCGGTCGAGGCTGCGCTGCGCCCGCGCACCCTGGACGAGGTGGTCGGCCAGACCCGGGTCCGGGCCCAGCTCGGGCTGGTACTGGAGGCGGCCCGCGCCCGGGGCCGGGCGCCCGACCACGTGCTGCTCTCGGGCCCGCCGGGCCTCGGCAAGACCACCCTGGCGATGATCATCGCCCACGAGATGAGCACCCCGCTGCGGATCAGCAGCGGCCCGGCCATCACGCACGCCGGAGACCTCGCGGCCATCCTGTCGGGCATGAACGAGGGCGACGTCCTCTTCATCGACGAGATCCACCGGATGTCGCGACCGGCCGAGGAGATGCTCTACATGGCCATGGAGGACTTCCGGGTCGACGTGGTCATCGGCAAGGGCCCCGGTGCCACCGCGATCCCGCTGGAGATCCCGCCGTTCACGCTGGTCGGGGCGACCACCCGTGCGGGGCTGCTGCCCGGGCCGCTGCGCGACCGGTTCGGGTACACCGGTCACCTGGAGTTCTACGAGGCCGACGACCTGGAGCTGATCGTGCGCCGCTCCGCCGGCCTGCTCGGCGTCGAGCTGCACGGCGAGGGTGCGGCCGAGATCGCGTCCCGCTCCCGGGGCACCCCGCGCATCGCCAACCGGCTGCTGCGTCGGGTCCGTGACTACGCCCAGGTCCGGGCCGACGGGGTGGTCACCCTCGACGTCGCCCGCGCCACCCTCGAGCTCTACGAGGTCGACACGCTGGGTCTCGACCGGCTCGACCGCGCCGTCATCGACGCCCTGTGTCGTCGCTTCGGTGGGGGACCGGTCGGGGTCTCGACGCTCGCGGTCGCCGTGGGGGAGGAGCGCGAGACCGTGGAGGAGGTGGCCGAGCCGTTCCTGGTCCGCAACGGCTTCCTCGCCCGCACCCCGCGTGGACGGATCGCGACCCCGGCTGCGTGGCGGCACCTGGGGCTGGCCGCTCCGGCCGGCAGCCCGCTCGTCGGCGGCGGCGACCCGCCCGCGCTGTTCGAGTCCTGAGCGTGCCCCGACCTGGCCGTTCGGAGGGCTGGAGCGCCCGACGCGGCCCGGTCGGCCCGGATTCGCATCCTGTCGGGCCCGCCCCGTTAGACTTCCCCGTCGGTCGGCCCCTCGGGGTTGACCCCTGCCCATCGTCACCCGAGAGGTCTTCGTGCAAGGCATCGAATTTCTGCCCCTGATCGCGATCGCGCTGCTCTTCTGGCTGCTGATCATCCGGCCGCAGAGTCGACGGGCCCGCGATCTGCAGCGTCTGCAGTCGTCGCTGGAGGTGGGGGACCGGGTCATGCTGACCTCCGGCATCCACGGCACGGTGACGGGGCTGGACGAGGATTCCGCCCACGTGGAGATCGCCGAGGCCGTGGTCATCCAGGTCGCCCGCGGCGCGATCGGCACCGTGGCGCCGCGGACCGAGCCCACCGACGGGCCGCACGCGGACGGCGCCCCGGGCACCGAGGGCGAGGAGAAGAGCTGACATGGCACGCAAGGGACTGCGTCCAGGACGCGCGCTGGTCATCTTCTTCCTGGGCGTGGTGCTGCTGGGCGGACTGACCTTCCTCGGCGAGCAAACCACCAACAGCGCGTCCGGCGCCGCCAAGTGGGAGCCCGAGCTGGGTCTCGACCTGCAGGGCGGCACCCGGATCACGCTGACGGCCACCAACAACCCGACGGCCGAGAACCTCGAGGAGGCCCGCGGCATCATCGACCAGCGGGTCAACGGCACCGGCGTCGCGGAGGCCGAGGTGACCACCCAGGGCAACCAGTTCATCATCGTCGAGATCCCCGGGCAGAGCCGTCGTGACCTGATCGAGACCGTCGAGCGGCAGGCCCAGCTCCGGTTCCGGGTCGTGGCCTGCTCGCTGGCCACGGGAGGCTGTGGCGGCGCCACCGACCCGACCGCCCCCATCGACCCCGCCAACCCCGCGGACCCCGCCGCGCCGGTCCCGCAGGCCCCGGTCTCCCCGGGTGCGGGAGTGCTCGCACCCTCCCCGTCGGCCGCGGCGTCCCAGGGCGCCGAGCAGGGTGGCAGCGAGGCGCCCGTCGTACCCTCCGAGGGCGCCAGCACCGGTGCCGGCAGCAACCGAGCCGGCGCCAGCTACCCGATGTCCGGCACGTCGCCGTCGCCGGTCCCCACACCGGAGCCGAGCGCGAGCACGGACGACGGCGCCACGGCCGGCGGCAGCGCTGAGCCGACGGCTGAGCCCAGCGCCGACCCCGCAACGAGCGGTGCCGCGGCGCCGCAGGTCCGCCCGGCTCCGATCGAGCCGCCCGACGGCGGTGAGACCGTCGGGGACCCGCTGACCTGGGCCACCACGCCCAACGAGGCGTCGATCCAGGCCTTCAACGACTTCACCTGCCCGACCGACGGCACCCCGGCCAACGTGGTCGACGACCCGGCCCAGCCGTTGGTCACCTGCGGCACCGGTGACCTGGCCGGCAACAAGTACCTGCTGTCGGCCTCGATGATCGAGGGCACCGATCTGACGTCCTCCTCAGCCGGCATCCCGCAGAACCAGGTCGAGTGGGTCGTCAACCTGGCCTTCAACGGCGACGGCACCAGGCAGTTCACCCAGATCTCCCAGGCCCTGGTCAACACGCCGCGTCAGTTCGCCGTGGTGCTCGACGGCCAGGTCCTCTCGGACCCCCAGATGAACGCGCTGATCACCAACGGCCAGGCCCAGATCAGCGGCGGCTTCACCCAGGCCACCGCCGAGAGCCTCGCGACCAGCCTCGAGTACGGCGCGCTGCCGATCGCCTTCGAGGACGACCCGACGAGCGAGGTGGTGGGCCCGTCCCTGGCCGGCAACCAGCTCAGCGCGGGCATCCTGGCTGGCGGCGTCGGCCTGTTCCTGGTGATGCTGTACTGCCTGTTCTACTACCGCGGTCTCGGCCTGGTCGTGATCAGCTCGCTGCTCGTGGCCGCCGGCGTCACCTACCTGATGGTGCTGCTGCTCGGCTCCACGGCAGGCTTCACGTTGACCCTGCCCGGCATCGCCGGCCTGATCATTGGGGTCGGGGTCACCGCCGACTCCTTCATCATCTTCTTCGAGCGGATCCGCGACGAGATGCGCGAGGGCAAGACGATGCGCGTCGCTGTCGAGAGCGGCTGGGTCCGGGCCCGCAAGACCCGGATGGCGGCGAACGTGGTCTCCCTGCTCTCCGCGCTCGTGCTCTACATCTTCGCGACCGGGGTGGTGAAGGGCTTCGGCTTCGCGCTGGGCCTGTCCACGCTGATCGACCTGGCGGTGCTGTTCTGGTTCACCAAGCCGCTGGTGTCCTACCTGGCCAGGTTCCAATTCTTCAACGGCGGCGGCAAGCTGTCCGGGCTCAGTGTCGAGACCCTCGGCATGGACAGCCCGCAAGGAGCGAGGGTCTGATGGGCAAGTACTCACGGCTGGGCAACGACCTCTACCGCGGACGCCGTTCGATCGACTTCGTGCACCGACGCGCGATCTGGTACGGCGTCTCGTTGTTCCTGGTCGGCCTGGCGATCGTGGCGATCGGGGTCAAGGGCCTGAACTTCGGCGTCGAGTTCACCGGTGGCGCGCAGTACCGTGTCAGCCTCCCCACGACCGAGGTCACCCAGGACAACGCCGACGAGCTGCGCGCGGCCGTCGCCGACACCGGTATCGAGGCGGCCGCCGTGCCGACGGTCACGACCTCGGGTGACAACACCATCCTGATCCAGGTCGAGAGCCTGACCCAGGACGAGAGCACGGCGGTCATCGCGACGATCATGGACACCGTCCCGGCGACCGCCGACGACGTCTCGCCTGAGGAGATCGGCGCGAGCTGGGGTCGCGAGGTGGGTCAGCGCGCCCTCATCGGGGTCGCGGTCTTCCTCCTCCTCGTGGTGCTGTTCATCTGGGCCTACTTCCGTGAGTGGAAGATGTCGGTGGCCGCCCTGGTGGCCCTCCTGCACGACGTGCTGATCACGATCGGCGTCTACGCGCTGTCCGGGTTCCCGGTGACGCCGTCCGCGGTGACCGGCCTCCTCGCCATCCTCGGCTTCTCGATGTACGACACGGTGGTGGTCTTCGACAAGGTGCGGGAGAACACCCACGAGCTGCGCAAGTCTGGCCAGTCCTACAGCCAGGCCACCAACCTCGCGGTCAACCAGACCCTGGTCCGCTCGATCAACACCTCGATCGTGGCGTTGATCCCGATCGGCGCGATCCTCTACGTCAGCGCCGTGCAGCTCGGCAACAGCTCGCTCAAGGACCTCGCCCTCGCGCAGTTCGTGGGCATGGCCGCCGGTGTCTACTCGTCGGTCTTCATCGCGCCGCGGGTGCTGGTGCAGCTCAAGTCACGCGAGAAGGACGTCCTGCAGAGCGAGCGACGGGCCGCGTCCCGGGCGCGCCACGAGGCCGACCGCTACGCCACCGTGCCCTCGTTCCGCGACGACATGCCGGTGCGTGAGCAGGACGCCGAGGACGGTGACGCCCTCGGCCCCGACGGCGACTCCCGACCGGCCCCCGCCCCGCCCCGCTCGGCCGAGGCCCTCGGCAAGGGCCGGGTCGTACCGCAGGCCCGGGGTCCGGTGCAGCCCAGCGGCTCGTCGGGCCGCGTGCAGCCCACCCGCCAGCCGCGCTCGAAGCGCGGCAAGGGGTGACGGTCCGGTCCGTCGCGCACGAGGCCCTGTCACGCCTGGTCCTCGACGTGCCCGACTTCCCCGAGCCGGGTGTTGTATTCAAGGACATCACCCCGCTGCTGGCCGACCATGTCGGCTTCGCCGCGGTGGTCGCGGCCCTGGCCGAGACGGGCCGCGACGAGACCGGGGCCACCTGCGTCGACGCGGTGGTCGGTCTCGAGGCCCGCGGCTTCGTGTTCGCCGCCCCGGTGGCGTTGGCCCTCGGGGTCGGCTTCGTGCCGGTGCGCAAGGCCGGCAAGCTGCCCCGGTCCGCGCACCAGGTTTCCTACACCCTGGAGTACGGCGCGGCTTCGCTCGAGCTGCACCACGACGCCCTGACCCCCGGTGATCGGGTCCTCGTGGTCGACGACGTGCTGGCCACCGGCGGCACCCTGCTCGCGGCCCGGCAGCTGGTCGAGGCGTGCGGTGCGACCGTGGCCGGAGTGGCTCTGCTGATGGAGCTAGGATTCCTCGACGGCCGTGCCGTCGTCGGCGACCTGCCGCTGCACCCGATCGTCACGATCTGACGTCGACCGGCCTCGCCCCACCCGGCGACCGGGCTCCTGCGTGGGGCACGGCCTAGACTTCAGGAGTGACCGACGACCGCACCGCGCAGCCGCGCGGGGCGGACGCGCCCGCGAAGGACGACGACC
>JAJAYJ010000026.1 GCA_026786275.1 Nocardioides sp.
CCCCACCCCCCCCCGCGGTCTGGGGGTGGGCGGCCGCGGGGGCGGCGCCCCCGGCGCCCGGCCGCGGGGGGGCCCCGCCCGCCGCGCGCCGAGGCCGGGCTGCTGCGGGACGCCCAGATCGTCGGCACCTCCCTGGAGGACCTCGACCCCGAGCAGTTCGCGGCGCTCGCCCGGGTGGCGTGCGAGGAGTTCGGCCGGGGCGAGATCACCGAGGCGCGGTGGGCGCCGTACCGCGATGCTGACCTACGTGCCGCAGTCGGCCGGCCCACACACGCTGGCCGAGGCCTGGTCGAGCGGTCCCGGGTCATCATGGAGAAGCCGTTCGGCACCGACCTGGCCTCCGCGGTGCGGTTGAACGCCCAGGTGCACGCGGTCTTCGACGAGGACCAGGTCTTCCGGATCGACCACTTCCTGGGCAAGGAGGCGGCCCAGAACATCCTGGCCTTCCGGTTCGCTAACGGGCTCTTCGAGCCGATCTTGAACCGCAACTTCATCGACCACGTGCAGATCGACGTGCCGGAGACCCTTGGTCTCGAGGGCCGCACCCGGTTCTACGAGACCACCGGCGCCTACCGCGACATGGTGGTCACCCACCTGATGCAGGTGCTGGCCTTCATGGCCATGGAGCCGCCGACCTCGCTGACCCCGGGGCCGATCAGCGACGAGAAGCTCACGGTGTTCCGCTCCATGCGGCCCCTCGAGCCGCACCAGGTGGTACGCGGGCAGTACGCCGGCTACCGCGGCAAGGAGGAGGTCTCCGACGAGTCCGACACGGAGACCTTCGTGGCGCTGCGCGTGGAGATCGACAACTGGCGCTGGGCCGGGGTGCCGTTCTTCCTGCGCACCGGCAAGAAGTCGCCGAGGGCGCCCGGATCATCTCGATCGCGTTCAAGGAGCCACCGCTGTCGATGTTCCCGGCCGGCTCGAACGCCGGCACCCAGGGACCCGACCACCTCACCTTCGACCTGGCCGACCAGTCGCGGATGTCGCTGTCGTTCTACGGCAAGCGGCCGGGCCCGGGCATGAAGCTTCAGAAGCTCTCGATGCAGTTCGCCACCCACGACACCGCCTCGTCGGGGGCGGTGCTGGAGGCCTACGAGCGCCTCATCCACGACGCCATGCGCGGTGACCACACGCTCTTCACGACCGCGGCCGGCATCGAGGCGCTCTGGGAGAAGTCCGCGCCACTGATCACCGACCCGCCACCGGCGGACCTACGCCCCCGGCAGCTGGGGTCCCCACGCGATCCACCAGCTGATCGCTCCCCGGGCCTGGGGAGCTCAGGGCTCGAGCACGACACTCGGCGAGACCGTGCGCAACGCGTTGGCGATCGCGGTCAGCACCACCGTGCCGATCGGGCCCTCCCGGTCGAACATCGTGGCCGTGCCGACGCAGATGCCCTCGCTCTCAACCCGGTCGAGCGCGCTCAGCCCGACCTCGGTGCCCCGCGGCAGACGGGCCAGCGAGAGGGTGACGTCGGAGTTGATGTGCTCCACCCCGAGGCTGCCCCAGTTCACGACCAGGTTGCTGCCGTCGGCCATCGTGGCCGCGGTCTGGAACGGCGTACGCGGCTCGCCGGCGACCACGCCCGGCGGGCTGTTCCACGACATCTTGTGCGCCGCGTTCTGGTGTGCGGTCCGGTCGGCGGTCCAGTCCCCCGACGAGCGTAGGTACGACGGATGCGGGGTGTCGGTCGGTGGCGCCAGGTGGAGCGGAGGAGGCGAGGGCCGGTGGGGCGACGACCAGACCTCGCCGTCGGTCGTGGCCGAGACGGCCAGACCGGTCAGCGCGGCCCGGGCCACCGCCCGCCCGTCCTGCACGAGGGTGACGTCGACCAGGCAGATCCGGTTGCCCTCGCGGACCACCTCGGTGACGAACAGGCACGGCGCCATCAACGCGGGCCGGAAGAGGTCGACCACCAGCCGGGCCGGGCGCAGGTCGGGGCGTCCCAGCTCGACGAAGCCGCGTTCGGCGGCCCGGCCGAGCGCCCCGCTGACCGCGACTCCGTGCATCTGGGAGGCCGACCACGAGCTGCGGGCCACCGACGTCGGGACCAGGGCGTCACCCTCGCGGACGAAGAAGGCCACCTCGCGTGGTCGGTCGTGGCTCACGGCGCTCAGTCAACCGCACGGGAGAGCACGCTGTGTGCGGTGTAGTCCTTCGCCGGCCCGGTCACCTGCCAGGTGACCTGCCAGGTCACGGGGTGCACCGGCAGCGGGTCCACCAGGATCCGGCCGCGGTAGTGGTCGGCACCGCACGGGTGCTCCACCCACCCGCCGGGCCGCCAGGGGTGGAAGTCGCGGCCGTCCTCGAAGAGCACCCACCACCCGCCCTCGCGGCGTACGACGCGCAGCCGACGCGAGACCCGGGCCGGGGCCGCGCCGGGCCGGGTGAGCAGCCCAGACTCCGCCCACCCCACCTCCTCGCCCACCACCGTGAGCCGGGTCGTGCCGTCCACCCGGAGACGCTGGCCGGTGTGCCGGTCGTCGATCTCGCGGGCCAGGTGCCAGGGGCCCAGGAGGTCCAGCGGGGTCACGCGGGGACGACGTCGTCGACGGTGGCCGAGCCGGGCAGCCGCATCTGCAGCCGGGCCCCGCCGCCGGGGGCCCGACCCACCACGACCGTGCCGGCGTGCCGCTCCACCACCTGGGCGACGATGGACAGACCCAGGCCGGAGCCGGGCATCGCGCGCGACTCCTCCGAGCGGTAGAACCGCTCGAAGACGTGCGGCTGGTCCTGATCGGCGATGCCGGGGCCCTCGTCGTCCACGGTCAGCACGCCGTCGCGCAGCTGGATCCGGACCGTGCCCTCAGGCGGGCTCCACTTGGCCGCGTTGTCGAGCAGGTTGGTCAGCGCCCGTTCGATCGAGTGGCCCTCGCCGAGCAGGAACCACGGGTCGGCGTCCAGGTCGAAGGTCACCCCCGGCGCCCGTCGGCGCACCCGGACCAGGGCCGCCTCCAGGGTCTCGTGCAGCTCGACCGGGCCCACGACCGGACCCATCGGCTCGTCGCGGGCCAGCTCGACCAGGTCGCCGATGAGGTTGGTGAGCTCCTCGATCTGGGCGCCCACGTCGTCGAGCAGCTCTCGGCGCGCGACCGGTGGGATCGCGAGGTCGCCGTCCCCGGCCTGGGTCAGCAGCTCGATGTTGGTCCGCAGCGACGTCAGCGGGGTGCGCAGCTCGTGACCGGCGTCGATCACGAGCTGGCGCTGCCGGTCGCGCGACGCGCTGAGCGCGGTCAGCACCTGGTTGAAAGAGGCCGCCAACCGGGCGATCTCGTCGGTGCCCTCGACGGGCAGCGGGTCGAGGTCCTCGGTCCGGGCGATCTCCTCGGCGGCGAGGCTGAGCCGGCGTACCGGACGCAGACCGTTGCGGGCCACGCCCCACCCGGCCACCGCCGCGGCGAGCACGCCGGCGGCACCGAAGACCAGCATCACCGAGCCCAGCCGCGAGAGCACCCGCTCCTGGGGCGTCAGGGCCTGCGCGAGCACCAGTGCCTGCCGCTCCCCGGTGGCGGTGGTCGTGGGCACGGCGACCACGCGGTAGTTCACGCCGTTCGCTGCGGTGACGGTGCGGATGCTGTTGACCCGCAACCCGTCGGCCACGTCGAGCTCCGGGCGGCCCAGGGCCAGCCGGGGACCGGAGTCGGTGCTGATCACGCAGGTGCCGCGCGTGCAGCCGCCCGGTGGGGGCTGGGTCACGAAGGCGACCCGGACGTCACCGGCGCCGAACACGCTGGGCGCGTTGTCGAGCCCCGTCAGCAGGGACAGGGCCTGCGTGCTGCCGGCCTGCTCGGCCCGGTCCAGCAGGGAGCTGTCCAACGTGGACTGCAGCTGCACCCGCGCGGTGATGTAGGCGCCGACCGCCACGAAGGCAACGGCCACGACCACGACCACCGTGGTCAGGGCGATCACCCGGCTCGCCAGCGACTGCCGGTAGCGCCAGCGCTGACCCCCGGGCCGGTCGTCCGGCACCCGCCGTCGTGACCTCATGACTCCTTCAGCACGTACCCGACGCCGCGCACCGTGTGGATCAGCCGGGTCTCGCCGTCCGACTCGGTCTTGCGGCGCAGGTAGCCGACGTACACCTCGAGGGAGTTGGCGGTGGTCGGGAAGTCGAAGCCCCAGACCTCCTCCAGGATGAAGCTGCGCTCCAGCACCCGCCGCGGGCGGCGCAGGAACATCTCGAGCAGCGTGAACTCGGTGCGGGTCAGCGTGATCTGGCGCTCGGCCCGGACCACGTCGCGGGTCACGGTGTTCATCGACAGGTCCGCGAAGGCCAGGATCTCGTCCTCCTCGCCGGGTTCGCCGGTGGGGGTGACCCGGCGCAGCAGCGCCCGCAGGCGGGCCAGTAGCTCCTGCAGCGCGAACGGCTTGGTCAGGTAGTCGTCGGCCCCGGCGTCCAGGCCCTCGACCCGGTCGCCGACGGCGTCGCGCGCGGTCAGGACCAGGATCGGTACGTCGTTGCCGGCGCTGCGCAGCGCCTTGGTGGCCTCCAGCCCGTCGAGGCGCGGCATCATCACGTCCATGACCACCACGTCGGGGGCGGCCGCGGCGATCTGCGCCAGCGCGTCGGCACCGTCGCAGGCCAGGGTGACGGCGTAGCCGTTGAACTCCAGGGAACGTCGCAACGACTCCCGCACGGCCTTGTCGTCGTCGACCACCAGGACCCTCATGGACGGGACGGCGGGCCCAGCGGGGTTGCTCACGGGGTCACTGTGCCAGTCAGCCCTGAATCCGTGCTGAGAGCGCGAGCGCCCCACGACCCGGATCTCAGGCGTAGCGAGCGGCCAGGTCCGCGGCGCGGGGCCCGTAGCGGCCACCGAACATCGCGGCGTGCACCAGCAGCGGGAACAGCTGGTGCAGGGCCACCCGTTCCTCCCAGCCGTCCGCGAGCGGCGAGACCTCCTGGTAGGCCTCCAGCACCCGTGGCAGGTGCGGCATCCCGAAGAGGGCCAGCATGGCCAGGTCCAGCTCGCGGTGGCCGCCGGACGCGGCGGGGTCGACGGCCCAGACCCGACCGTCGCCGGCCCACAGCACGTTGCCGTTCCACAGGTCGCCGTGCAGCCGGGCGGGCGGCTCGGTCGGCAGCAGCGTGGTCAGCCGCCCGATCACGGACTCGACGCTCGAGGCGTCGGCCGCGCTCAGGGCGTCGCGGTCGCGGGCCAGCTTGAGGTAGGGCAGCACCCGGCGCACGGCGTAGAACTCCGCCCAGGTGTCGGTCGGCCGCTGCGGCAGCGGGAGCCGGCCGATGTAGCCGTCGCTCACGGCGCCGTACGTCGGGGCGCCGGCCGCGTGCGTGGCGGCCAGGGCCCGCCCGAAGCCGGCGGCGGCATCCGAGGAGGCCTTGCCGGGCTCGACCCAGGCGAGGATCAGGCACTCGTCGTCGACCGCGAGCACCTCCGGCACCGGCACCCCACCGGCAGGCGTGGCCTCGGCCAGCCACCGCAGCCCGCGCGCCTCGGCGTGGAAGAAGTCGGCGGGTGCGTGCGGCAGGGTCTTCATCAGGGCGGTGCTGCCGCTCGAGAGCCGCAGCTTGGTGGCGGTGGAGCTGTCACCGCCGGCAACCGGGGCGGTGGCGGCGACGGCCGAGCCGAGGAGGTCCTCGGCGTGTCGGGCGATCACCGGCTGCCGGGTCATCGGGGCGGCTCGTCCCAGGGCCGCTGGTCGGCCAGCGCGGCGACCAGGGCGCCGGTGGTGCGCTCGACCATCTGCAGCACCTCCCGGAAGCCGTCGTCACCACCGTAGTACGGGTCCGGCACGTGGGCTCCCGGCGTGCACGGGTCGAGGTCGCCGTACAGCCGCAGCCGAGCGTTCTCCTGTTCGGTGAGTGCGGGGACGAGATCGGCCAGGGTGGACAGGTTGTCGGCGTCCATGGCCAGCACCAGGTCGAGCCCGGGCCACCAGGAGGCGTCGTACTGCTGGGCGCGGTGCCGGGTCGGGTCGTGGCCGGCAGCGCTCAGGGTGGCCGCCGCCCGGGGGTCCATGGGGTTCCCGACGTGCCAGCTGCCGGTGCCGGCGCTGCGGACCAGGACGACGTCGCCCAGGCCGGCCTCGTCGAGCCGGTGCGCCAGCACCACGTCGGCCATCGGTGAGCGGCAGATGTTGCCGAGGCACACGAGGGCGATCGGGTAGCGGCCGGGCTGACGGGCGGGGGGCAGCAGCATCAGTCGTCGGGGTCGAGGACGGAGTCGATGACCCAGGTGACGACCGTGATCACCACCGAGCCGATGATCGCGGACGTCCAGGAGTCCACGCGGAAGCCGAGCTCGAAGCGGTCGGCGGCGGCAGCGGTGAGCTTGAGCACGGCCGCGTTGATGACCAGCAGGAAGAGGCCGAGGGTGAGGATGATGAAGGGGAACGACAGGAACTTCAGCACCGGCTTCACGAACGAGGTGACCACACCGAGGATCACCGCGACCAGGATCAGCGGGACGGTCTTCTCCTGCAGCTCGAGCTGGCCGGTGGTCGGCCCGGTGAAGCGGATGCCCTCGACCAGGAACGCCGCGGCCGCGAGGGACAGGGCGTTGGTGACGAACCACAGCAGCAGGCGCATGACCCCAGTCTGTCAGCCCTCGGTGTCGGGCACGTGCGCGTCGCTCAACCCTCCAGGCCGAGGGCGCCGATGATCGAGATCTCCGCGTCGGCGAGGTGCTCGACAAGGAACGCGTGCGCGGCGGTGACGTCGTCAGCGTCCAGCAGGGCCAGCAGGGCGGAGTGGGTGTCGGCCTGGTCGTGGGCGTTGCGACGGATCCGCTCGACCTGGGCCAGCGCGAGCCGGAGCTCCAGCACGAGGGCCTCGGCCATCGCCACCAGCCGGGGCGAGTCGGTCAACCCGACGAGGGAGACGTGGAAGGCCAGGTGCAGCGCGTTGAGCTGCTGGTAGGACGCGCCGCCCCCGCGGACCGCGTCGGTGTACGCGGCCAGCGAGGACCGGACCCGGTCCCGGGCCTCGGGCGCGGCCTGAGCCCAGCGGCGGACACCGGAACCCTCCAGCACCAGCCGGGCCCGGCAGACGTCGCGCACCGAGGCGGCCTCGGGACTCGCGATCGCGACCCCGCGGTGGGGCTCGCGGGTGGCCAGGCCCTCGGCGACCAGCACGGTCAGGGCCTCGCGGACGGTGGGCCGCGAGACGCCCAGCGACGCGGCCAGGGCGACCTCGCGCAGGGGGGTCCCGGACTCGAGCTCGCCGTCGAAGACCGCGCGCCTCAGCTCCTCGGCGACCCGGTCGACCGTGGAGGAGTGCTCCAGGCCCAGGGTCTCGAAGCCGGGCGCGGTGGGCGACATGGGTCCATCCTCACAAACTCCGCGCAGGAATCCCCGAGACCGCCCCGGCCGACCGGGGATTCCTGCACCTGGTGGGGGGTAGCAACCCCGCTCGGTGAGCGAAACGCCCGCGAGGTGGCCACGGCCCAGCCCCGCAGGCCCGGTCGCTAGGGTCTCGGCGTGTTCCCGGTCGGTGGTGTAGGCGTCATGCTCGTGGGCGCCCTGCTGTCCGGGGCCGTGTTCACGGCGCTGGTCTCGGTGCTGCGGCACCGGTTCGGCTGGACCTGGTCGGTCTGTGTCGGGCTGCTGCTCTGGTCCGTCGTGGTGATCGGGCTGATCACCCTGCTCCCGGCCAACGGGGCGCCGGGGGTCGTGTCCGCCGAGGGGCGCCTCGACACCTGCTCCTCGGACATCGGTGGTCCCGCACCCGAGGGGTTCTGGATCTTCGCGGGCGGGCAGCGGTTGCTCAACACGGTCGTGTTCGTGCCCTCGGGTGCGCTGGTGGTGCTGGTCGCGGCCCGCTGGCGGGCGGGCTGGGTGCTCGCGCCCCTCGGCCTGCTGCTGCTCGCGGCGTACTCCGCCGGCATCGAGAAGACCCAGCTCGAGCTGGCCCGCATCGACCGCGCCTGCGACGTCACCGACATCATCGACAACACCACCGGGGCCGCGATCGGCGTGCTGCTCGGGCTGCTGCTCGCGTTGGTGGTGCGGCCCTGGCAGCGACGATGAGCCCGTCCGTCGCACCGGGTCGGGGTCGGCGTCCCGCACCCGCCTAGCCTGGACCCATGACGGGTCCTCAGCCGCGCGCGAACATCAGCCAGATCCCGGCGTACGTGCCGGGCAAGCCGCCCGTGGTCCGGCCGGGCACGACCTCCTACAAGCTGTCCTCCAACGAGAACCCCTACCCGCCGCTGCCCGGTGTGGTCGAGGCCGCCACCCGGGCGGTGGAGACGATGAACCGCTACCCGGACATGGGCAGCAACGCGCTGTACGACGCGCTGGCCGCCCGCCTCGGTGTGCCCCGCGACGACCTGGCGGTGGCAACCGGCTCGGTGGCGCTGATCTACCAGCTCCTCGCCGCGTTCTGCGACCCCGGCGACGAGGTCGTCTACGCGTGGCGCTCCTTCGAGGCCTACCCGATCGCGGTGGCCGCTGCCGCCGCGACGTCGGTGCAGGTGCCGTTGACGAGCGCCGCCGAGCACGACCTGGCCGCGATGCTGGCCGCGATCACGGAGCGGACCAAGGCGGTGATCGTGTGCACGCCCAACAACCCGACCGGGCCGTCGGTCACCCAGACCGAGCTCGACGCGTTCCTCGCGCAGGTGCCGGGGCACGTGGTCGTCGTGGTGGACGAGGCCTATCTGGAGTTCGTCCGGATGCCCGACGCGGTCGACGGTCTCTCGACCTACCGGGCCCACCCCAACGTGGTGCTCTTCCGGACCTTCTCCAAGGCCTACGGCCTGGCCGGCTTCCGGGTCGGGTACGCCGTCGCGCAGGCGCCGGTGGCCGCGGCCCTGCGGGCGGTGTCGTTGCCGTTCGGGGTCTCCGGGGTGGCGCAGTCGGCGGCGATCGCCTCGCTCGACGCCGAGCCGGCCCTGCTGGAGCGGGTCGACGCGCTGGTCGCCGAGCGGGATCGGATCGGGGCCGGCCTGCGCGAGCGGGGCTGGGACGTGCCCCAGGCGCAGGGCAACTTCGTGTGGTTCGCGCTGGGGGAGCGCAGTACCGAGTTCGCCGCCGCCGCCGACGAGCTGGGCATCGTGGTCCGCCCCTTCGCCGGTCAGGGCGTGCGGGTCTCCATCGGCGAGCCCGAGGCGGGGGACCGGTTGCTCGAGCTGGCGTCCCGGTTCACCGGGTCGGTCGCCGGGTCGGCGTAGCGCCGGCGGTCACGGTCGTGAGGCGGCCGGCTCGGGACGCCGGTCCAGCTCGCGCCAGCGGGGGTCGACCGCGGGCAGCATCGTGGCCACGAGGTACGCCGCCCCGCACAGGAAGAAGGCGGCGGCCAGACCGGGACCGCTGATCAGGAGGCCACCCAGCAGGCCGCCGAACGGGATCAGGGCGAAGCACATCGCGGTGGTCAGCGAGGAGACCCGACCCACCAGGTCGGCGGGGATCCGCTCGAAGATGACCGCACCCAGCACCGGGTTGATGAACCCCGCGGCGAAGCCCGCCGTGCCCACGACGACGAGCACGACGGCCAGGGGCGAGTCCAGGCCGATCGCCACCCACCGGGGCGCGCCGGCGACCAGGAAGGCCAGCAGGTACGTCGGGTAGCGCTGCAGCCGGGCCGCCCAGGTGGCGGCACAGAGCGCCCCAAGGGCGGCGGCCCCACTGCTGGTCGCGAAGAGCAGCCCGACCACCGTGGCCCCGCCGCCGGACTCGACGGCCCAGACCGGCACCAGGACGGTGGTCCAGGCTGCGTCGAGGAGGTTGGTCAGCGCGACCATCACCATGATCCCGAGCAGCACACGGTCACGGCGCAGGAACGCCAGACCCTCCCGCAGCTGCGCGACGTACGACGGGCGGTCGCGGCGAGGCGGCGCCGCTCTCGCC
>JAJAYJ010000027.1 GCA_026786275.1 Nocardioides sp.
CACGCCGCACGCCGAGGCCGCTGCGCTCACCTCGGCCGGCCTCGCGGCGCGCGGCACCACCGCCGTGGTCACCCTCGAGCCCTGCAACCACACGGGTCGCACCGGTCCCTGCGCGCACGCGCTGGTGCGGGCCGGCGTACGACGCGTGGTGTTCGCGCAGACCGACCCCGACCCGGTCGCCGCCGGGGGCACCACCACCCTGCGAGCCGCCGGGATCGAGGTGGAGCAGGGTCTGCTGGAGCCGGAGTCCCGGGAGCTCAACCGGGTCTGGACCCACGCTGTCGAGCGCGGCCGCCCGTTCGTGACCTGGAAGCTGGCCACCACCCTCGACGGCCGCAGCGCGGCCGCCGACGGCACCAGCCGCTGGATCTCCTCCCGGGCGGCCCGCCTCGACACGCACCGGCTGCGCGCGCTGTGCGACGTGGTCCTGGTGGGCAGCGGCACCGTCGCGGTCGACGACCCGGCCCTCACGGTCCGCGACGGACACGACGTACCCCTGGCGGTGCAGCCGCTGCGGGCGGTGATGGGCGAGCGCGACCTCGACCCGGCCCGGCGGGTCTTCAGCGACGAGAGCGAGTCGCTGCACCTGCGCACCCGCGACCCGCACCGGGCGCTGGGCGACCTGCACGCCCTCGCGAAGCGGCACGTGTTCCTGGAGGGCGGTCCGAGGCTGGCCGCGGCCTTCCTGTCCGCCGGGCTCGTGGACGAGGTCGTCGCGTACGTCGCCCCGGTGCTGCTGGGCGCGGGGCGCCCGGCCGTGGCCGACCTCGGAATCACCACCATCGCGGCGGCGTTTCGTCCCCACGTGGTCTCGGTGACCGTCCTGGACGGCACCGACGCCGAGCAACCCAACGTGCGCTTCGTGCTGACACCTGGAAAGGACCAGTAGATGTTCACCGGAATCGTCGAGGAGCTCGGCACCGTGGAGGCCGTCGAGGACCAGGGCGACGCCATCCGTCTCACCATTACCGCGAGCGAGGTGCTCTCCGACGCGGGCCTGGGCGACTCCATCGCCGTCAACGGCTGCTGTCTCACGGTGGCCACCCGCACCGCGACCACGTGGACCGCGGACGTGATGCAGGAGACCCTCGACAAGACCAGCCTGCTCGGGGTGCGCCCGGGTGACCCGGTCAACCTCGAGCGCGCGGTCACCGCGGCCACGCGGCTCGGCGGCCACATCGTGCAGGGCCACGTCGACGGCGTCGGCGAGGTGCTGCGGCGCACGCCCAGCGAGCACTGGGAGCTCGTCGAGATCTCGCTGCCCGAGCCCGGTGACCAGGGCACCCTGGGCCGCTACCTGGTCGACAAGGGCTCGATCACCGTCGACGGGGTCAGCCTCACGGTCGTCGAGGCCGGCGACGACCGTTTCACCGTCAGCCTGATCCCGGAGACCCTGGCCCGCACCACCCTGGGCCGTCGGCAGCCGGGGGATCGGGTGAACCTCGAGGTCGACGTCCTCGCCAAGCACGTCGAGAAGCTGCTGGCCCACCGGGGACGGGGCGACTCCTGATGCTGGACCCGCTGCTGGACCCGCTGCTGGAGTGGCTGCTGCACGGCACCATCCCGGTGGGGGGTGGCAGCCTGTCGGTGCGCGAGGTGATCGGCAACCTGTTCGGCCTGGGCAGTGCGCTGCTCGGGATGCGTCGCCTGGTGTGGGCCTGGCCGGTTGGCCTGGTCGGCAACGTGCTCCTCTTCACGGTCTTCGTCAGCGGCGAGCTCGGCGACGTCGCCACCGAGCCGCTGTGGGGTCAGGCCGGTCGCCAGGTCATGTTCGTCGCGGTCAGCCTCTACGGCTGGTGGCGGTGGCAGGGCTCCCGGGGGTCCTCGGGTGGTGGCGCCGTCACACCGCACTGGGCCGGGCGCACCGAGCGGCTCCAGCTGCTCGTGGTCGCCGCGGTGGGCTACCTCGTCGCCTACGGGGTGTTGTCCAGGATCGGCTCCTACGGCCCCGCCACCGAGGCCTGGATCCTGGCCGGCTCGCTGATCGCCACCTGGGGCATGGCCCGGGGCTGGGTCGAGTTCTGGCTGGTCTGGATCGCCGTCGACGTGGTCGGCGTGACCTCGCTGGTCCGGGCGGGCTACTACCCGACGGCCGGCATGTACCTCTTCTACGGCGCCTTCTGCGTCGTCGGCTTCCTGACCTGGTGGCGCGTCAGCCGACACGCCACCGACTCGCACCACCCACGCACCACCCTCGAAGGAGCATCCCGATGAGCACCACGACGACTGGTCCGGACATCGTTGCGGTCCCGCAGCACGACGGCGTCAGGCTGGACACCGTCGAGCGGGCGATCGCCGACATCGCCGCCGGTCGGGCGGTCGTCGTCGTCGACGACCAGGACCGCGAGAACGAGGGCGACCTGATCTTCGCGGCCAGCCGGGCCACCCCCGAGCTGATGGCGTTCACGATTCGCTACAGCAGCGGCGTGATCTGCGCCCCGATGCCCGCAGCGATGCTCGAGCGTCTCGAGATCCCGCTGATGACCCCGCACAACAAGGACAAGATGCGCACCGCGTACACCATCTCGGTGGACGCCCGCGACGGTGTCTCCACCGGTATCTCCGCGGCCGACCGGGCCCACACCGTGCGGACGCTGGCCGACTCCGCGACCGAGCCGTGGGAGCTGACCCGGCCCGGTCACGTCTTCCCGCTGCGCTACCGGCCCGGCGGCGTGCTCAACCGACGCGGCCACACCGAGGCCGCCGTCGACCTCGCGACCCTGGCCGGGCTGACCCCGGTCGGCGTGCTCGTCGAGGTGGTCAACGACGACGGCACGATGAAGCGGGCCGGCGAGCTGCGCGAGTTCGCCGACGAGCACGGCTTGACGATGATCTCCATCGAGGACCTGGTCCGCTACCGCCGCCGCCACGAGGTGCTGGTGGAGCGGGTGGCCGAGACCCGCCTGCCGACCCGGCACGGCGACTTCACGGCGTACGGCTTCACGATGACCGTCGACGACTCCGAGCACATCGCGCTGGTCCACGGCGACCTCTCCGGGGCCCAGCCGGTCCTGACCCGGGTGCACTCCGAGTGCCTGACCGGTGACGTCTTCGGCAGCAGCCGCTGCGACTGCGGCCCGCAGCTCGACGAGGCCCTGGAGCGGATCGTCGCCGAGGGTCGTGGGGTGGTGGTCTACCTGCGCGGCCACGAGGGTCGAGGCATCGGGCTGGTCGCCAAGCTGCAGGCCTACCAGCTGCAGGACGGCGGCCGCGACACCGTCGACGCCAACCTCGACCTGGGTCTGCCGGCCGACGCCCGGCACTACGGCGCGGCCACCCAGATCCTCAAGAACCTCGGGGTGACGGGCGTGCGGCTGCTGACCAACAACCCCGACAAGGTCACCAACCTGGAGGAGTACGGCGTGCCGGTGGTCGAGCGCGTCGCCCTCACCCCGCACCCCAACGACCACAACCTCGCCTACCTGCTGACCAAGCGGGACCGGATGGGCCACGTGCTGCCCGACCTGGAAGGGACCCCCCGATGAGCGGTGCCGGAGCCCCCAGGACCACCCCGGTGGACTGTCACGACCTGCGGGTCGCCGTGGTCGCAGCCAGCTGGCACGAGCCGGTGATGGCCGGGCTGGTGGCCGGCGCCCAGCGGGCGCTGGCCGATCACCAGGTGGAGGCGCCCGTCGTGGTCCGGGTGCCGGGAGCCTTCGAGCTGCCCGTCGTGGTGGCCGCGCTCGCCGCCCAGCAGTACGACGCCGTGGTCGCCCTCGGCGTCGTGATCAGGGGCGGCACGCCGCACTTCGACTTCGTGTGCCACGCCGCCACCGACGGCCTGACCCGGGTCGCGCTCGACCACCTGATCCCGGTGGGCTTCGGGCTGCTGACCTGTGACACCGAGCAGCAGGCGCTCGACCGGGCCGGGCTCGAGGGCTCGGTCCAGGACAAGGGCTACGAGGCCACGGCGGCGGCGCTGCTCACGGCCCAGACGCTGCGCCGGGTCAAGCGCGGCTACGAGCAGTAGGTGACTCCCGTCTCACGCGCCTCGGGGCCCTCGGCCGCAGCCCGCTGCGACCGCCTAGGGTTGTGGCCGTGAAGACGTTCGACGAGCTGTTCGCGGAGCTGGCGGAGAAGGCCCGCACCCGACCTGACGGCTCCGGCACCGTCGCCGAGCTCGACGCCGGCGTGCACACGATCGGCAAGAAGCTGGTGGAGGAGGCCGCGGAGTCCTGGATGGCTGCCGAGCACGAGGGACCCGAGCGGACGGCCGAGGAGATCAGCCAGCTGCTCTACCACGCCCAGGTCCTGATGATCGCCAGCGGTCTGGGCCTCGACGACGTCTACGCCCACCTCTGAGAGCCGGCCACATGAGCACCCACACCACGACCGCCCCGCTGCGGGTGGCGGTCCCCAACAAGGGCAGCCTGTCCCAGTCGGCCTCCGAGATCCTGCGTGAGTCCGGCTACCGCCAGCGCGAGGACCTCAGGCAGCTCGCGCTGAGCGATGTCGAGAACGGCGTCGAGTTCTTCTACCTGCGACCGCGCGACATCGCGATCTACGTCGGCGCCGGTACCCTCGACGTCGGCATCACCGGACGCGACCTGCTGCTGGACTCGGGCGCCAAGGCCGACGAGAAGCTCGACCTCGGCTTCGGCCGCAGCCGCTTCCGCTTCGCCGGCCCGCGCGGACGGTTCTCCGAGGTCGCCGACCTCGCCGGGGCGCGGATCGCCACGTCGTACGTCGGCGTGGTCCGCAGCTTCCTGGCCGAGCACGCCATCGCGGCCGAGGTGGTCCGCCTCGACGGGGCGGTCGAGACCAGCATCCAGCTCGGCGTGGCCGACGCGATCGCCGACGTCGTCGAGACCGGCAGCACCCTGCGCCAAGCCGGTCTGGAGACGTTCGGCGAGACCATCCTGGAGTCCTCCGCGGTGATGATCACCCGGGCCGGCTCGTCGACGGACACCGAGCGGGCCGTCGAGGTCTTCCGACGTCGCATCGAGGGCGTGCTGGTGGCCCGCAGCTACGTGATGATGGACTACGACATCGCCGAGACCAGCGTCGCCGAGGCGGTCGCGATCACCCCCGGCGTCGAGGGGCCGACCATCTCGCCGCTGCGCCGTGAGGGCTGGGTCGCCGTGCGCGCGATGGTGCCGCGCGACGGTGCGCAGCGGCTGATGGACGAGCTCTACGACATCGGCGCCCGCGCGATCCTGCTCACCGACATCCACGCCTGCCGTGTCTGATCCGGTCCGGGCCGCGGTGCCGCTGCCGTCCCTGCCCACGCTGCCGCACACGTGGCGCCCGTTGGGGCCCCGCGTGATGGGCATCGCCCTGGCGGTGGCCCTGACGGCAGCCTGCGTGGGGGCCGCGATCGCGCTGGGACCCGAGACCCGGGCCAAGTTCACGACCTTCCAGCGCGGCACCCTGATCGCGTCGGCGCTGGGCTACGGCGCGGTGCTCTACGCGCTGCTGCGCTCCCGGGTGACCGCCTCGCCCGAGGGCCTCGTGGTCGTCAACGGCTACCGGCGCCACGAGCTGGTCTGGGCCCAGGTCGTCGAGGTCAACCTAATGCGCGGCGCGCCGTGGGTCACCCTGGACCTCGCCGACGGCACCTCGATGTCGGTGCTCGGCATCCAGGGCTCCGACGGCGACCGAGCCCGCCTCGCGGCCCGACAGCTCCGGGCCTTCGTGCTGCGGGCCAACGCCTGAGCCACTGCAGGTGGGTCGTGTGGCGGGGAGTGCGCTCGGGCGCACCCTGGACCGCACGAACCGGATCTCAGTCGCGGCCGAGCAGGTAGGCCAGCACCACGGCCGAGACCGCCACCGACACCAGGGCACCGTCGGGGGTCGGGCTCAGCAGCAGCGGAGCCGTGCCGAGCAGCACCACGTCGAAGCCCCGCAGGGCACTGCCGTACAGGTTGGTCGGCACCCCGCCGGCGGGCGTCGAGACCAGGGGACGTGCGTAGTCCGGCGGCCGGCCGGTCATCCACCGGACCGCAGCGGCCGCGGCCACCAGCCCGCAGGCCAGCCCCAGCAGGGGCCTTCCCTCGCCCGGCGGCAGGGCCGGCGTCATGGCCAGCCCGAAACCGACCAGACCCACCACCGGCACCACCATCGCGGCCAGCCGGGCGTTGCGGGTGGTGAACGGCAGCAACCGCACCAGCCCGGGGCTGCGCTCGAGCACCCGCAGGCCCGTCAGCAGCGGCAGCCCGGCCAGGAAGCCGACGAGGGCCACGACCAGGATCACCACCCGCCCGGCACCCGCCGCCTGCACCGCGTAGGGCAGCACGCCGGCGGCGGCCAGCCGCAGCACCCGACCGGGACTGCGGCGCAGCCGGGCCAGGTCGGCCCACACCAGGGCACCGGTGCCCGACCAGCGACCGCGCCGCGACCGCACGGCGGGGTGGTCGCGCCAGCGGTGCTCGCTGACCACGTCCCACGCCAGGGACAGGTCGAGGGTGGCCAGGGCGCCGGACACCGCGGGCACCAGTCCGGCACCGCGGACCACGTCGCGCCGGTGCAGCAGGGGCACGGCGCGTACCGCCCAGGTGGTGCCGAGCAGCGCGAGCAGGCCACAGGCCGCCAGCGCGACGTACCAGCGGGCGTCGGGGTCGGGAGCCGCGACCCGGGAGCCGAGGCCAAGAGCCAGCACCAGCAGCAGCAGCCACGCCACCGCGCCCGGCCCGCGCAGCCCGACGGTCCTCGGCGTGCTGCCACGGGGGGCGCCCTGGACCCGGACGGCGAGCCCGAAGACCCCGAGCCCGAGCAGTCCGGTGGCCCCCGCGAGCAGGACCCCACCGGCCAGCGACCAGCCGGCCAGGGTCGCCGCACCGGCGCTCACCAGCCCGGTCGTGGCTGCGACCAGGGCCATCGCGACCAGCACCCGGGGCCGGAGCAGGGCGGCCCGGTCGACCGGCGTGGTGACCAGCCAGGAGCCGATGGCGGGGCTGACGAACACGGGGCCCAGGAGCCGGCCCAGCGCGGTCACCACGGCGATCACGCCGAGACCGACGACGACCGGGCCGAGTGTCCGGACACCGCGGCAGTCGGAGCTGAGACAGCCGGCGCCGGTGAGGTCGCCCATCCCGATCAGCACGTTGACCAGGATCGCGCTCAGCATCACGGTCGCGAAGAGACCGACGTACAGCTCGCTGATGACGTCGCTGAGCCTGGCCTCGGCCCGGCCCCGGCGCCACCAGCGGATCTGGGAGCGCAGCTCGCGGGCCGGGACGCCGCTCAGCGTGGGCCACCGATCTCGACGACCTGGTCCCGCTTGCCGGAGGCGATGGCCTCCTGCAGCGAGGGTGAATGGGTGGCGACCAGGACCGCGAGGCCGTCCTTCTTCTCGCGCACCAGCCGTCGGGCCAGCCACTCCACCCCGGAGCGGTCGAGGCGCTGCTCGGGCTCGTCGAGCACCAGCAGCCGCCGGGGCCGCACGAAGGCCCCGGCCAGAGCCAGCCGGCGGCGCTGGCCCGACGACAGCGACCCGGGCAGCCGACCGCTGAGCTCCCACAGGCCGAGCTCCGCCAAGGCCTCGTCGACCACGCTCTCCGGATCCTCGACGCCGTGCGCCCGGGCCATCAGGTCGAGGTGCTCGACCACGCTGAGGTCGGGGAAGAAGTCGATGTCGTCCAGCACGGCCGCGATCGCGCGGCGGGTCTCGGGGGTCCGCTCGTCGAGCGGTTCCTGGTCGAGGAGCACGGTGCCGCTGGTCGGCTCGTCAACGCCGGTCAGGCAGCGCAGCAGCGTCGACTTGCCGCCACCGTTGGGGCCGACGAGGACCATCACCTGCCCGGCGTCGAGATCGAGGTCGATGTCGCTGAGCACCTCCATCCCGTCGCCGTAGCAGCGCGCCAGGCCGCGCACCTCGAGCATCGCCATCTCAGCCCACCGCCCGAATGCCCCAGGTCGCGACGAAGGAGCCGCCCGGCTCCAGGGTGACGAGGTTCTCGCCGCTGTTGAACGCGTCGGCTCCTGCCGTCATCGGCTCGACGGCGAGCGAGCGTCGTGCGCTGCCCGGCCGGTCGTCGGAGCTGTAGAGCATCAGCCAGCGGTGGTGCCGGTCGACCCAGAGCGCCACGCCGGTCCCGGTGCCGGGGTCGACCAGGGTCGTCATCGCCACGCCCTCGGCGTCGGTGATGAGCCCGGTGAAGGCGTGGTTGACCTGCACGTCGCCGACGCGCCGGGGCTCCCGGAAGTCGTAGGCTGTGCCCGCGACGTCCTCGCGGCCCGCGGGCAGCAACCGCTCAGGGTCGCTGAGGGCCCGCACCGACGCGGGACAGGTCAGCTGCCAGTCGTCGAGACCGCCGGGCCCGGCGGTGAGGTAGGGATGAGCGCCCGAGGCGTACGGCGCGGCCGTGCCCGACAGGTTGCGTGCCGACTGCGTGACGACCAGGCCGGACTCGTCGAGGGTGTAGCTCACGTTGAGCTGCAGCGTCCACGGGTAGCCGGTCTGCGCCATCAGCCGCAGGCCCAGCGTCACGGTGTCGCCACCCGCCGGCGGCCCGACCGGCTGCCACGCGGCCCAGCGGGCCAGGCCGTGCGAGGCGTTGTGCCGGCTCGGCTCCGTGAGCGCGAGCTGGTGCTCGGTGCCGCCGTAGGAGTAGCGGCCGTCGCGGACCCGGTTGGGCCAGGGCACCAGCAGCTGGCCGCGCCCTCCCGAGGACATCGCGTCCTCGGCGAAGCCATCGACCAGGTCCCGACCGTGGTGGGTCAGCGAGCGCAGCGCGGCACCGCTCTCGGTCACGACTGCGCGGTAGCCGCCCGACTCGATCACGAACTGCTCGCCGCTCGGCGCGGTCACGGACGGGGGCACGGCCGCCACTCTAGGAGGGTCACTGCGTCGCGACCTCGTCGCCTCGTCGGTGGTCGCCCGCGGCTCGGTGGTCCAGCGCGGCGGGCCGCCGGCCGGGTCTCCTCAGGCGGTGAAGCGGGGGGCGCAGACCCCGGTGCCGTCCACCACCACGTCGGTCCGGTCGGCGGTCCGCTGCCCGTGGTGGTGCTGGTCCTCCGAGGCCATCCAGGCCGCCCACTGCACGGTCATCTCCGCACCGTCGCGGGCCAACCCCCGGGCCAGCCGCAGCTCCGCCGGCACCCAGACCCAGACCAGCACGCCCGCCAGGTGGGCGGTCGCGCGGTCTCCTGAGCCGACGCCCTCGACCACCAGCAGGGGCGTGGGTTCCACCTCGACGGTCTCGGCGTACGCGCGCGCGTGCCAGTCGTAGCGTCGGTAGTGTCCGGTCCGGCCGGCGGCGAGCGGCTCCAGGAGCGTGGCGAGCTGGCCGTCGACGTGCGCCAACCCGGTCCAGCCGTCGTACAGGTCGTCCATGTGCACGACCCGTGTGTCTGCCTCGAGCTCGCTGACGGCGGTGGCCAGGGTCGTCTTGCCCGCACCACCGGGTCCGTCGATGCAGATCAGGCGGCCCCGGCCCAACGTCGTCGGCCGGGCCAGCGCGAGGTCGAGGACCCGGCGCGCGACCTGGTGGGTCGAGACCGCTGTCATGGGGCGCCGGACCGCTCAGCTGATGCCGCGCTTGCGCAGCATCGCCTCGATGTCAGCGAGCTCGTCGTCGACGGGCGCGGTCCGGCCCCCGGACGACGGCACCTGCCCCGGGGTGCCCCGACCCGGGCGGACCGAGCGGCGTGTCGTGCGAGCGCCGAGCCGGGACGAGAGACCGAACAGAGCCACCGAGACCACCGCGAGCACCGTGCCGAGGATCACCGACGGGCTGAAGAGGAGCCCGGTGGCCCAGCCGGCAAACCAGTCCGCGATGACCGCGAACAGCCGCAGCGTCCCGGTCAGCCACGCCGCGATCGGCAGCAGCGTGATCGCGGTGCCCCGGGTCAGCCCGCGCAGGCCCTGCGACCTCCAGGCGAACCACGTGTACAGCGCGCCGAGCGCGCTCAGCAAGATCGCCAACGAGGCCCAGGCCGCCGACATCAGGTACATGTCGTCCAGCCTACGGTCCGCTGCGTCACGCTCCCCGAGCCGAGGTGGGTCGTCGTCGGTGGCCCGGTGTGATCGATCGACGACCCCTGACCCGTCTGACCCGCCTGACCCGCCTGACCCGCCTGACCCGGTCGAGGATGATCGGACCGCGCGGAGGGGGGAGGATGGCGTCGTGGACGACCAGGACGGAACCCGCAGGCTCGCCGCTCCGGCGTACCCCGACGACCGGGGCGAGGCCCCCGTCGAGCTCGCTGCCGCCCTCGCAGGCTGGCGCGAGGATCCCGCGCGGTACGTCGAGGTGCTCGCCGCGCTCACGGACGCCCGGCTCCTGGTGCCTGTCGTGGCCCTGCTCGGCGAGGTGGAGATCGACGCGTCCGGGTTGGCGCGGGACAAGACCAGCGACATGGCCTCGGTCCTGCTCACCGGGGCGGACGGGCGGGCGGCGCTGCTGGCCTTCACCTCGATGACCACCCTGCAGCAGTGGGACGCCGACGCCCGACCGGTGCCCGTCGAGGCCCGCGTCGCCGCCCAGGCCGCCCTGCAGGACGGTGCGGCCGCGATGGTCCTCGACGTGGCCGGCCCGGTCACCCTCGTCGTGCAGGGCGAGGACCTGCGCGCCCTCGCGGGCGGGTGGACGCTCACGCGCGTGGGGGAGCACTCGGCCTGGATTCGACCGGGCACGCCGTGACCCGCTAACCTCGGGTATTGACCGATCAGTCACCGAGGACCCCCGGGCCCGCGGCGGCCGATCATCCAAGCGGGGACCAGCTTCATCGTGTCTCCCACCCGCATCGTCCGCCGTGCGGTCCTCGGACCGCACCCAGGTCGTCGGGTCCGGTCCAGCAGGCCTCGGCCTGGGCGCACCTCGGTGCACCTGAACCGTGGCGTGCGTTCGGTGTGGCTCCCACGGGAGACGTGTCGAGACTGGCCTCCGCTTGCACCAGCGGAGGCTTTCGCCGTCTCCGGGGCATCGGAGCCCCGAGGGACGCGCGGGTGGTCCTTCGGCCCACGCCCCATCAGGAGGACACATCAGCACCGAGCTTCGTATCAACGACCGGATCCGGGTTTCCGAGGTCCGCCTCGTGGGACCCAACGGCGAGACCGTCGGCATCGTGCCGACGGCGGACGCCCTTCGGCTGGCCCAGGAGGCCGACCTCGACCTCGTCGAGATTGCCCCGCAGGGCAAGCCGCCTGTCTGCAAGCTCATGGACTACGGCAAGTTCAAGTACGAGAACGCCCAGAAGGCTCGTGAGGCGCGGCGGAACCAGACGAACGTGGTCATCAAGGAGATGAAGCTTCGTCCCAAGATCGACGCGCACGACTACGAGACGAAGAAGGGCCATGTCGTGCGCTTCCTGCGCGCCGGCGACAAGGTCAAGATCACGATCATGTTCCGCGGCCGCGAGCAGCACCGCCCCGAGCTGGGCTTCCGGCTGCTGCAGCGCCTGGCGGAGGACGTCACCGACCTGGGCTTCATCGAGTCCTCGCCCAAGCAGGACGGCCGCAACATGATCATGGTGCTCGGCCCGCACAAGAAGAAGGCCGACGCCAGGGTCGACCAGCAGGCCGACAAGGACGCCAAGGCCGCCACCCGCGCCGCGGCCGTGGCCGACGAGCAGGCCGAGCGCGACGCCGCGCACGCTGCCGGTCCGGTGGCCGCCAAGAAGGAGCGCGGCCGCTCCGAGAACCTCGATCCCGAGATCGAGGCCTAGACCGAGGCCTAGACCGAGACCTGGGGCTCCCGCCAGGTCGACCAGGGCCGCCCCGCGGCCGAGACAGCTTCCGCCCGGACACCACCGTGTCCGGGCAGGACGACGAAAGAGAGAGACAGATGCCCAAGAACAAGAGCCACTCCGGCGCCGGCAAGCGGTTTCGCGTGACCGGCACCGGCAAGATCCTCCGCGAGAAGGCCGGCAAGCGCCACAACCTGGAGAAGAAGGCGTCCAAGGTGACGCGTCGGCTCTCCGGCACCACCGAGGTCGCCAAGGCCGACGTCCCGCGCGCCAAGAAGATGCTGGGCATCTGACCTTCGTCCAACCCCATTCGTTGGTCGAGCACGGTTCGACCCGCAAGCAGCAAGGAGCTCCACAGTGGCACGCGTCAAGCGGGCGGTAAACGCCCAGAAGAAGCGCCGTACGACCCTCGAGCGCGCCGCCGGCTACCGCGGCCAGCGCTCGCGCCTCTACCGCAAGGCCAAGGAGCAGGTCACCCACTCCCTGGTCTACAGCTACAACGATCGGCGCAAGAACAAGGGCAACTTCCGCAAGCTCTGGATCCAGCGCATCAACGCGGCGGCCCGCGCCCAGGGGATGACCTACAACCGGTTCATCCAGGGCCTCGGCCTCGCAGGTGTCGAGGTCGACCGCAAGATCCTGGCCGAGCTCGCCGTCAACGACGTGGCCGCGTTCAACGCGCTCATCGCGACCGCCAAGGCAGCACTGCCCGACGACGTCAACGCTCCCCGGGCAGAGGCCTCGGCCTGACGTCCCACCCGTCCCCGGCCGCGGGCGCTCCCCTGACGACGGGGAACGGCCGCGTCAAGGAGGCGCGAAAGCTCAGCCGCCGCTCGGTCCGATCCGAGCGGCGGCTCTTCCTTGCCGACGGTCCGAAGGCGCTCGAGGGTGCCCTGGGTGCGGTGCTGGACTCGGGGGCGAGCTGTGTGGTCGAGGTCTTCGCGACCCCCGCCGCTCTGGAGCGGTACGCCGAGCTGGCCACCGTCGGTCCGGCCTGGACCCTGGTCGACGAGCGGGCCCTGGCGTCCCTCAGCGACAGCGTCACCCCGGCCGGGGTGGTCGCGGTCTGCCGGTCGCTGGACCGGCCCGTCACGCAGGTGCTCGACGGCGCCACCCTGGTGGCCATTTGCGCCGACGTCCGTGATCCGGGCAACGCCGGGACCGTGGTGCGCTGCGCCGACGCGGCCGGCGCCGACGGCGTGGTCTTCGCGGGCAGCTCGGTGGACCCGCACCACCCCAGGACGGTGCGGGCCAGTGTGGGCAGCCTGTTCCACCTGCCGTTCGCGCTCGAGGCCGACCCTGCCGCGGCGGTCCGCACGGCCCAGGCCCACGGTCTGAGCGTGCTGGCCGCCGACGGCGCCGGTGAGGTCGACCTGGAGCACGCCGGGGAGCTCCTGGTCGGCCCGACCGCCTGGTTGTTCGGCAACGAGGCGTGGGGTCTGCCCGACGACGTGGCGGCCCTGGCCGAGCACCGGGTCCGGATCCCGATCAGGGGTCGCGCCGAGAGCCTCAACCTGTCCACGGCCGCCGCTCTCTGCCTCTACGCCTCCGCCCGCGCGCAGGACCGGTGACCCCGACCCGGAGCGCCGTCATCGTCGTGGTGGCCGGGCTCGAGCCGCTGGTCGCGCAGCACCGGCGCGCGCTCGAGGTCTCGGCGTCCTGGGGCGTGCCCGCGCACGTCACGGTCCTCTATCCGTTCGTGGCCCCCGGCGCGCTCGGGCCCGAGGTGCACCAGCGGCTGGCCCGGGCGGTCGGGCAGGTGGACTGCTTCGAGGCGACGTTCGCCCGGACCGGCCGGTTCGGGCCCGACGTGCTGTTCCTGGCGCCCGAGCCCCAGGGGTCGTTCCGGGCCCTCACCGGCGCGGTCTGCGCGGCCTTTCCCGACCACCCGCCGTACGACGGCGCCTTCGACGACCTCGTCCCGCACCTGAGCGTGGGCCACGACCAGCCGCTGGAGCGGCTGCGGGGCGCCGAGACCGACCTGCTCCCCGGGCTGCCGGTGTCGCAGCGGATCTGCGAAGTCTCGCTCTGGACCGGTCACGACGCCGTCGCGTCCTGGTCCCGGGTCGCGACCCTGCCCCTGGGCCGCCACGCCCTAAGGTGAGCGCCGTGGATGCGCAGAGGCTCGCGGACGCGCTGCCCGACGGGATCGTGGTGGCGGACGCCGACGCCACGGTCGTCCTGGTGTCCTCGGTCGCGGCCCACATGCTGGGCACCACGGTCGGGCAGGCCGTGGGCCGACCCCTCGGCGAGGTGCTGGCCCTGCAGGACCAGGACGGCAACGCCTGGACCCCCAGCAACCGGCCCTACGAGGGCCTGGCCACCCGGACCGCGGTGCCCGAGCAGTCCTGGCTGCTGCCCAACGGCACCGAGGTCCTGGTCGCGGCCAAGCTGCACCGGGACTCGCTGCGGCACCCCGTCCGCGAGGTCGCGGTCACCCTGCGCTCCGGGCGCGGCCGGGCGCGGCTCGACCGGGAGCGCTCGGACCTGGTGGCCACCGTCGCTCACGAACTGCGCTCGCCGCTGACCGGCGTGAAGGGTTTCGTGCAGGCCCTGCTGAACCGTTGGGACAAGCTCAATGACGACCAGAAGAGGCTGATGCTGACCACGGTCAGCGCGGACTCCGACCGGTTGAGCCGCCTGATCGCCGAGCTCCTCGACGTGGCCCGCATCGACACCGGACGCCTCCAACTCTACCCGCGACCCTGCCAGGCCGACGTGCTGGTGCAGCGGATCGTCGACTCGGTCAGCGCCGGCACCGCACGACCGATCGTGCTCGAGATGGCCGACGACCTGCCCGACATCGCCGCCGACCCCGACAAGTTCACCCAAGTCGTCACCAACCTGGTCGAGAACGGGGTACGCCACGGTGACGGCGTGGTCAGCGTCCGGCTGCGCCGGCTGCACCCGCACGACGACTCCGAGTTCGAGGGCGTCGGCGTCACCGTCGACGACGAGGGCGAGGGCATCCCGTTCGAGCTGCGTCGGCGGGTGTTCACCAAGTTCTGGAAGCACGGTGCCCGGGGTGGCTCCGGCCTCGGCCTCTACATCGTCAACGGGCTGACCCGGGCGCACGGCGGCAGCGTCACGATCCAGGACGCACCCGGTGGTGGAGCCCGGATCGAGGTCGCCTGGCCCGCCACGCACTTCACCGACGACTGAGACGACGGATCCGCCTGCGCCCGGGGTGCGGGCCGGGGGGTGGCAGACCCCGGGCCACCAGCAGCCCGATCCGGCAGCGACCACGCGGCAACCCGGTCGCGCGCGCTGCGATGGCCTTCCTAGACTTGCCGGGTCGCACCCCAGCTCGAGAGGCACTGATGTCCGGCCCCAACTCCGACTACGACCCCGTCGAGGTCACCCCGCTCAAGCCTGAGGAGGTCGACCGCGCCCGGGCGGCGGCGCTCGCCGCGATCGAGGCCGCCACCGACGCCGAGGCCCTCAAGCGGGTCCGCATCGAGCACGCGGGGGACCGCTCGCCGCTGGCGCTGGCCAACCGCGAGATCGGTGCCCTGCCGCCGCAGGCCCGCAAGGACGCCGGTCAGCGCATCGGTCAGGCCCGGGGCGCGGTCACCCAGGCCCTGGCGCAGCGCCAGCGCGTGCTGGACGCGGAGCAGGAGGAGCGGATGCTGGTCGAGGAGACCGTCGACGTCACGCTGCCCACCGACCGGGTGCCGCCCGGCGCCCGGCACCCCGTCACCACGGGCTCCGAGCTGATCGCCGACATCTTCGTGGCGATGGGGTGGGAGGTGGCCGAGGGTCCGGTGATCGAGGCCGAGTGGCTCAACTTCGACGCCCTCAACCTCGGACCCGACCACCCGGCCCGCACCATGCAGGACACGTTCTGGACCGACCCGCAGGACCACGGCACCGTGCTGCGTACCCACACCTCACCGGTGCAGGCCCGGACCATGCTGACCCGCACGCCCCCGATCTACGTCATCTGCCCGGGCCGGGTCTTCCGCACCGACGAGTACGACGCCACCCACAGCCCCGTGTTCCACCAGGTCGAGGGCCTGGCGATCGACGAGGGCATCTCGATGGCCCACCTCAAGGGCACCCTGGACCACTTCGCCACCGCCATGTTCGGGGCGGGCATCACGACCCGGTTCCGGCCGTCGTTCTTCCCCTTCACCGAGCCCAGCGCCGAGGTCGACCTGGTCTGCTTCGTGTGTCGCGGCGTGGACCCCGAGGACTGCCGGACCTGCCGCGGCGAGGGCTGGATCGAGTGGGGCGGCTGCGGCGTGGTCAACCCGCGGGTGCTGAGGGCCTGTGGCGTCGACGCCGAGCGGTACTCCGGCTTCGCCTTCGGAATGGGCATCGACCGCACCCTGATGTTCCGCCACGGCATCGAGGACCTCCGTGCGCTCTTCGAGGGCGACGTCCGCTTCACCACCGCCTTCGGAAGTGACCTGTAGCCATGAAGACCCCTGTCTCCTGGATCCGTGAGCTCGTCGACCTGCCCACCGAGGTCACCACCGAGGCGCTGGCCGCCCGGCTGACCGCGCTCGGTCTCAAGCTCGAGGCGATCGAGAAGCCCGGCGACGCCCTCACCGGACCGCTGGTGGTCGGCCGGGTGCTCACCATGCAGCCCGAGCCGCAGAAGAACGGCAAGACCATCACCTGGTGCTCGGTCGACGTGGGCTCGGCCAACGGCACCGGTGAGCCGCAGGGCATTGTCTGCGGGGCGCACAACTTCGCCGCGGGTGACCTGGTCGTGTGCGTGCTGCCCGGGGGAGTGCTGCCTGGTGGCCCGGAGTCCGGCCCCCTGGCGATCTCGGCCCGCAGGACCTACGGACACGTCTCGGCCGGGATGATCTGCTCCGCTGCCGAGCTCGGCCTGGGTGAGGACGCCCTGGGATCGGGCGGCGGCATCATCGTGCTGCCCGCCGACGCCGGTGCCCCCGGTGACGACGTCGTCGACCTGCTGGGCCTGCGCGAGGAGGTCATCGAGTTCGAGATCAACCCCGACCGGGCCTACGCGCTGTCCCTGCGGGGGGTGGCCCGCGAGGCCGCCCTGGCCTACCGCACGGCGTACGCCGACCCGGCCGACCGTGCGGTCCCGGCACCCTCGGCCGACGGCTACCCCGTCGAGATCGACGACCCGCAGGGCTGCCCGGTCTTCGTGGCCCGGGTGGTGCAGGGCCTCGACCCGACCGCCCGCACCCCGGACTGGATCGCGCGCCGCATCCAGTTGGCCGGCATGCGTCCGATCTCGCTGCCGGTCGACGTCACCAACTACGTGATGCTGGAGCTGGGCCGCCCGATCCACGGCTACGACGCCGACGCCCTGCAGGGCCCGATCCGGGTGCGTCGGGCCCACGAGGGGGAGCAGCTCACGACGCTCGACGGCACGCCTCGCACCCTGTCCGCCCAGGACCTGGTGGTGACCGACGACTCCGGTGTGATCGGCCTCGGCGGCGTGATGGGTGGCGGCGCGACCGAGATGTCGGGGACCACCACCCGGGTGCTGGTGGAGTCGGCGCACTGGGACGCCACCTCGATGTTCCGCACCGGCAAGCGGCACCGGATCTCCTCCGAGGCCGGCAAGCGCAACGAGCGTGGCGTCGACCCGCTGATCTGCGAGGCCGCGGCCGACCGGGTGGTCGAGCTGCTCACCACGTACGGTGGCGGCACGGCCGTGCCCGGCGTGACCGTGGTCGGCCAGGCACCGGACCGGGCCGGCATCGAGATGGCCGCCGACCTGCCCGCCCGCATCTCCGGCATCGGAATCGGAGCCGACACGGTCGTCGCGCACCTGCAGGCCGTCGGCTGCCGGGTCACCGTCGAGGGTGACCGGGTGAGCGCGACACCGCCGGCGTGGCGACCCGACCTCGTCGATCCCCACGACCTGGTGGAGGAGGTCGTCCGCATCGTCGGGTACGACCAGGTGCCCTCCGTGCTGCCGCGGGAGGCGGTGGGTCATGGGTTGACCCGGGAGCAGCGGTTGCGGCGCCGGGTCGGTCGCACCCTGGCCGGGGCGGGTGCCGTCGAGGTCATCACCTTCCCGTTCGTCGGTGCTGCGGCCCTCGACGCGCTCGGGCTCGCGGGCGACGACGTACGCCGCCACACCGTGCGGCTGGCCAACCCGATCTCCTCGGAGGAGCCGTCCTACACCACGACGCTGCTGCCGGGCCTCCTGCGGGCTGCGGCCCGCAACCTGGGCCGCGGCGCCGCCGGGGCCACGCTCTTCGAGACCGGCACGGTCGCGTTCCCGGTCGACCGCGGACCCACCCCGATCTACGGCGTCGAGCGGCGCCCCGACGTCGCCGAGATCGAGTCGATGCTGCAGACCCTGCCCGCCCAGCCGCTTTTCCTGGGCGTGGTGCTGGCCGGCGAGCGTGAGCGGGCGGGCTGGTGGGGTGCGGGCAGCCCGGCCGGGTGGTCGGACGCGGTCGGCCTGGTCCGTCGGCTCGGCGCCGAGCGGGGCGTCGAGATCGACGTGACCTCCGCCGCGCGGATGCCCTGGCACCCGGGTCGCTGCGCGCGGCTCAGCGTGGCCGGCACCGAGCTGGGGTACGCCGGCGAGCTGCACCCCCGCGTGGGTGCGGCCCACGGGTTCCCGGCCCGGACCGCGGCGGTCGAGATCGACCTGGACGCGCTGGTGCGGCACGTCCTCGACGTGGTGCCGAGCCCCGCGTTCTCGACGTACCCCCTCGCGAAGGAGGACGTCGCCCTGGTCGTCGAGGAGAGCGTGAGCGCGGCCGACCTGCAGGCCGTGCTCCGAGAGGGCGCCGGCGACCTGCTGGAGACGATCAGGCTCTTCGACGTGTTCACCGGCGAGCAGATCGGGGAGGGCCGCAAGTCGTTGGCCTTCGCGCTGCGCTTCCGGGCCCCCGACCGCACCCTGACCGAGCAGGAGACCGGGACCGCTCGCGACGCCGCGGTCGCCCTGGCGGCCGAGAGGTGCGGAGCCGTCCAGCGCTGACGCACCCCTGTGACGCCTCAGCCGCCGGCCATCGCCCCGAGGATGAGGTAGGGCTCACGGCCCCGCACCACGTCCTTGGGCAAGGGCGTGTCCGGGTCCTCGTGGGAGAGGTCCTCCTCGCAGGCGAAGAACCGCACGAAGGGCCGACGCCGGGCGTCGGCCCGGCTCCGGATCATGCCGAGCAGCACCGGGTGGAGGGCCTCGAGCGCGTCGAGCACCGAGCGCTGGGTCACCCGACCGGTCACCTGGACCGCGACCTCCTTGTCCAGGCTCGCCACGGCTCGCAGCGCAGCGGGCAGGACGACGCGGATCGTCGTGGTGGGGGCGTCGCCGGTCATGGCAGCGTCTGGACCTCGACCGACAGCACGGCCGGCAGGTCGCGCACGATCGTGCGCCAGGAGTCGCCGGCGTCGGGGGACACGTAGACCTGGCCGCCGGTGGTGCCGAAGTAGATCCCGCACGAGGGGTGCTGGTCGACCGCCATCGCATCACGCAGCACGTTGACGTAGCAGTGCTCCTGCGGCAGCCCGTGGGTCAGCGCCTCCCACTCGTCGCCTCCGGTGCGGCTGCGCCAGACCTGCCGCCGCCCGCCCGGCGGCACGTGGTAGGCGTCGCTGGTGATGGGCACGACGTAGATCGTCTCCGGCTCGTGGGCGTGGACCGCGAGGCAGAAACCGAAGTCCGACGGCAGGTTCCCGCTCACCTCGTGCCAAGTGTCGCCGCCGTCCTTGCTGCGCATCACGTCCCAGTGCTTCTGCATGTACAGCACGTCGGGATTGCTGGTGTGCAGCTCGACGTGGTGCACGCAGTGACCCACCTCGGAGTCCTTGTCCGGGATCTCCCCGGAGCGCAGGCCCTTGTTGATCGGCCGCCAGGTCTCGCCGGCGTCGTCGGGGCGGAACGCTCCGGCCCCCCCGATTGCGACCTAGAGACGAGCCCGGGCACCCGGGGGCG
>JAJAYJ010000028.1 GCA_026786275.1 Nocardioides sp.
ACAACAAGCGGCGGCCGCGCCTTTTGTTTATAAGAGACCGGGGGCCGCGGGGGCCCGGCCGGCGCCACACCCACTCGGGGGGGGGGCACCACCCCGGGGGGGCGGACCCCCGGGGGGGCCCGATGCAGCTGCTGCCCTCGACCTGGAGGTCGGCCCGGGTCGACGCCGACGGCGACGGCCGGCGCGACCCGCAGGACGTCGACGACGCAGCCCTGGCCGTCGCGGTGGTGCTGTGCTCGCCACCGCACGACCTGCGCCGACGCACGGCCCGGGTCGCTGCCCTGCGTCTGCTCAACGCACGGCCCTCGTTCGTGACCGCCGTGCTCCGGGCCCGGCACACCTTCATGGGCCCCCCGTCAGGACCGGTCGGACCGGTGGCGCTGGTCCGCCTCGGCGCCACCGACGCGGCAGCGCCCTCCTCGGCCATCCGAGAGCCTGGGCCGGTCGCCACGGCCCAGGGTGACGCCAAGCCAGAGGCAGAGGCAGCGGCAGCGGCAGCGGCAGCGGCGCCACTGATCGGTACGGCGACCCCGGAGGGATGCTCCGACCCGCCACCCACCACGCCGGCACCCGCCCCGTCGCCCGCGCCGGAGCCGACCCCCGCTCCCCTGCCGGCCGGGTTCGTCGAGGCGACCCCGACGGCGAGCCTGACGGCGACTTCGAGCCCGACCCCGAACCCGACCCCGTCCGGGGACCCCGCCGCCAACCCCGACGCGGTGGTCAGCGGTGTGCCCACCGACCTGCCCACCACACTGCCCACCACACTGCCCACCGATGCGGCCACCGCACCGCCCACCGCACCGCCCACCGCACTGCCCACCGCACTATCCAGCGCCTCACCGGAGGCCGCGCCCACCCCCGACCCGCCGCTGCTGCGGCTGAGCGCGCGCGCTCGGGCCGTCGGCTGCCGCTGAGCCACGCCGCGTGCCCGGCGCCGGCTACCGCGGCGGTGCAGACACAATGCCTTCGTGACCGACCTCGGCGACCTCCTGTGGTTCGGCGTGGGTGTGCTGGTCCTCACCGGCCTCACCGTCGCGCTCGCGACGTGGGCCCGGGTCGGCCTGGGTCTCGCCCCGGCTACCGCGATCGCACGCGCGGTCGTCCAGCTCACGGTGGTGGCCCTGCTGCTGCGCGGCATCCTGAGCGTGCCCTGGACCGTCGTCGCGTTCCTCGCCCTGATGCTCGCCACCGCGTCCTGGACGGCCGCCGGTCGGCTGCGGGGTCTGCGTCACGGTCGCCGGATCGCGCTGGTCGGGGTGGTGGCCGGGGCAGGCGCCTCGGCGGTGCTGGTCTTCTCGCTGCAGATGGTGGACTTCGAGGTGCGCTACGTCGTCGCGGTCGCCGGCATCCTGATCGGCAACGCGATGAGTGCCGCGACCTTGGCCGGACGCACCTTCGCCCGGGACTCCCGCGCCCGGCGCGACGAGGTCGAGGGCTGGCTGTCCCTGGGTGCCACCGCGTCGCAGGCGCACGACGAGATAGGTCGGACGGCGGTCCGCGAGACCCTGCTGCCCAACCTGGACCAGACCCGCTCCACCGGACTCGTCACGTTGCCGGGCGCCTTCGTGGGTGCGCTCTTCGGTGGGGCCAGCCCGGCCGAGGCCGCCCTGTTCCAGCTGGCCGTGCTGTCCGGTATCGGACTGACCAGCATCGTCGCGGCCGTCGTGGTCACCCGCCTGGCCGGCCGCACGCCGTACGTCGTCGTGGACTGAGCCGCCCGCGACGCGGAGGCCACGGTGGAGAAGGGCACCGTGAAGAAGGGCACCGCGGAGAAGAGCCCCTCGGGGGGTGGCGACCCCCCGCGACGGTGGCCACAGTGGGTCCATGAGCCACGACGCACCCGCACCCCGCCACCAACGACCCGACGGCGTGGGTGACGCCACCGTCGAAGCGCTCGGCAAGCTCAGTGAGGCCCTCGAGGTCGTGGAGGAGGCCCGTGGCCACCTGTACGCCTTCCACCGCCGCTGCGGCACCGCCGACCTCACCCTGGGCGAGTCCGTCGACCTGTTGCGCACGGCCGGCCACCCGGACCTGGCCGACCAGGTGCGGCGCGAGCTGGTCGGACGCAACATCCTCGACGGCCGGTGGAGCTTCCAGGTCGTCGAGGAGTACGACGACGGCTACTACGCCGCGTTCCGCTCCCTGGAGCAGCAGGCCCGTGAGCGGCTGGTGCAGGGCAGGCGGCACCTCTTCGAGGCGGAGATGAAGGAGGACCGGCGCACCCACGGCGACCCGGACCACACCGCCACCACCGACGGCTGAGGATCAGCTCCCGGTCGTCACGCCACCCAGGCGCAGCCAGGTGTCGACCACGGTGTCGGGGTTCAGTGACATCGACTCGATGCCCTGCTCCAGTAGCCAGTCCGCGAGGTCGGGGTGGTCGGAGGGGCCCTGACCGCAGATGCCGACGTACTTGCCCTGCTTCTTGCAGGCCTGGATGGCCAGGCTCAGCATGTGCAGGACCGCGGGGTCGCGCTCGTCGAAACCCTCGGACACCAGTGCGGAGTCACGGTCGAGACCGAGGGTCAGCTGGGTCATGTCGTTCGAGCCGATCGAGAAGCCGTCGAAGTGCTCTAGGAACTGCTCGGCGAGCACGGCGTTGGACGGCACCTCGCACATCATCACGACCTTGAGGTCGTTCTCGCCGCGCACCAGGCCGTTCTTGCCCAGCAGCTCGATGACGCCGCGCGCCTCGGCCAGCGTGCGCACGAACGGGATCATCACCCAGACGTTCGTCAGTCCCATCGTCTCGCGCACGTGCAGGAGCGCCTCACACTCCATCGCGAAGCAGTCGGCGAAGTCGGCGGAGAGGTAGCGCGAGGCCCCCCGGTAGCCGATCATCGGGTTCTCCTCGTGCGGCTCGTAGGCCTCACCGCCGACCAGGTTGGCGTACTCATTGGACTTGAAGTCCGACATCCGCACGATCACCGGGTGCGGTGCGAAGGCAGCGGCCAGCATCGAGACCCCCTCGGCGACCCGCTGCACGAAGAACTCGCGCGGACCGTCGTAGGCCGCGATGGTCTCCTCGATCTCGGCCCTCAGGTCGGCGTCGAGGCTGTCGGGGTCTGCGGCCAGGTCCAGCAGGGCCTTCGGGTGGATCCCGATCTGACGGTTGATGACGAACTCGAGCCGGGCCAGGCCGACCCCCTTGTGGGGCAGCTGCGCGAAGGAGAACGCCTGCTCGGGCGTGCCGACGTTCATCATGAGCTTGACCGGCAGGTCGGGCATCGTGTCGAGCTCGGTGCGCTCCACGTCGAAGTCGAGAAGACCCTCGTAGACCAGGCCGGTGTCGCCCTCGGCACACGAGACGGTAACCTCACGGCCCTCCGCCAGGTCGGTGGTCGCGCTGCCGGAGCCGACCACCGCCGGGATGCCGAGCTCGCGGGCGATGATCGCGGCGTGGCAGGTGCGGCCACCCCGGTTGGTGACGATCGCGGAGGCGCGCTTCATGATCGGCTCCCAGTCGGGGTCGGTCATGTCGGCGACCAGGACCTCGCCCTCGACGAACTCGTGCATGTCCTCGATCGAGGTCATCACCCGCACCGCCCCGGCGCCGATCTTCTGCCCGATCGCGCGACCCTCGACCAGCACCGTGGCGTCCCGGGTGGTCGCCGCGCTGATCCGGAACCGCTCCACGGCCCCGGTCCGGCGCGACTGCACCGTCTCGGGACGGGCCTGCAGCACGTAGATCTTGCCGTCGATGCCGTCCTTGCCCCACTCGATGTCCATCGGTCGGCCGTAGTGCTCCTCGATGACCAGGGCGTGGCGGGCCAGCTCCTCCACCTCGGCGTCGGTGATGCTGAAGCGCCGGCTCTCGCCCGGGTCGACGTCGACGAACTCGGTGGTCCGACCGACGGCGGTGTCCTTCGTGTAGACCATCTTGGTCGCCTTGGCGCCGATGCCCCGCTTGAGCACCGCCGGACGGCCGGCGCGCAGGGCCGGCTTGTAGACGTAGAACTCGTCGGGGTTGACCGCGCCCTGCACCACGCCCTCCCCGAGGCCGTAGGCAGAGGTCACGAACACGGCGTCGGTGAAGCCCGACTCGGTGTCCATGGTGAACAGCACCCCGGAGGCACCCAGGTCGGAGCGCACCATCCGCTGCACCCCGGCCGAGAGCCCGACCGCGGCGTGCTCGAAGTCGTGGTGCACGCGGTAGGCGATGGCCCGGTCGTTGTAGAGCGAGGCGAACACCTCCCGGATCGACTGCAGGATCGCGTCGATACCGCGCACGTTGAGGAAGGTCTCCTGCTGGCCCGCGAACGACGCGTCGGGCAGGTCCTCGGCGGTGGCCGAGGACCGGACCGCGAAGGACGGCTCCTCGCTGGGCTCGCCACCGGCGGCGGAATCCGCCACGAGCTGGTCGTAGGCGGAGCGGATGTCGGCCTCGAGGTCCGGCGGGAACGGCTGGGCCACGACGGCCTCACGGATCTCGCGACCGACCTCGGCCAGCCGGCGTACGTCGTCGGTGTCGAGGTCGTCGAGCAGGTGGGTGATCCGCTCGGCCAGCCCGCTGCGGCCGTCGAGCTCGGCGGCGATGAACCGGTGGAAAGCGTCCGAGGTGGTCGCGAAGCCGTCGGGCACCCGGACCCCTAGCTCGCTCAGGTGCGAGACCATCTCGCCCAGCGAGGCGTTCTTGCCCCCCACCTGATCGAGGTCGTCGAGACCCAGCTCGGAGAACCACCGCACGTTGGTGTTCGGGTCGGTCATGGTCGTGCTCCCTCGTCGGTGCTGGTCGTCGGTCGGGTCCGCGGGGCGGGCGGGGGGCGCCGGGGCGTGTTGTTGAGGGGGGGGGTTTTCTTGGGAGGGAAATACGCGACCGGCATCGGCCCGGGGGGGCTGACCCGGCTCCGGGGCGCGGGGCAAACGACCTGTTCGCCGCGCACCGGAGCCCGGTCATCTACTCCTCGGCGATGGCGGGCGCGTATATCTCGACATTGATCATCCAGACCCTGAAGAATAAGTCCCGGCGGCCACCGGCCGCCCCGCGGACCCGACC
>JAJAYJ010000029.1 GCA_026786275.1 Nocardioides sp.
CCGGGGGCCGGGCCCCCCGGCGGGCCCGGCCCCCCGGGGGGGCGGCCCGGGGGGGCGCCGCGCGCCCGGCCCCGGCCCGGCCCCCCCCCCCCCGCCGGGGCGGGGGGGGGGGGTCGTCATGTCCGGTCCGGCTCAGGTCAGAGCAGACCCTTCTCGTCGAGCCACTCCTCGGCGGCGGTGCTGGCCGAGGCCTTCTCGTCACCCTCGACCCGGTCGCGCAGCGCGATCAGGTCGTCGGTGGTCAGCTCGGCCGAGATGGCGTTCAGCGTCTCGGCGATGGCGTCGGTGTAGACCGAGTCCGCGAGCAGCGGGACGATGTTCTGCGCCGAGATCATGTTCTCCGGGTCCTCCAGCACGACCAGGTCTTCGGAGACGATCGCCGGCGAGGTGGTGTAGATGTCGGCCACCTGCACGGTGTCGTCGACCAGCGCCTTCACGGTGTCGGGGCCACCGAAGTCCTCGATCGGCACGAACGTCACGTCGCCCTCGGCCGTACCGACGCCGTAGACGTCCTTGAGGCCCGGGATGCCGTAGCCCAGCTCGCCGAACTGCGGGTTCGAGCCCAGCGAGAACGGCACCAGGTTGGCAAGGTCGCCGATCTCGGGCAGGTCGTTGGCCTCGGCGGTCTCGCTGGTCACGACGTAGGCGTCCTTGTCCTCGGCCTCGGCCGACTCGAGCACGCGCAGCTCGTCGACGGCGACGGCGTCGGCCAGGGCGCCGTCGACCTCCTCGGTCGTGCGCTCGGTGTAGGCCTCGTCGTAGTAGGCCAGCAGGTTGCCGTTGTACTCGGGGATCAGGTTGATCGAGCCGTCCTGCAGGGCCGGGATGGTCTGCTGGCGCGGCCCGATGCTGAACTTGGTCTCCACGTCGACCCCCTTGGCCTCGAGGGCCTGGGCGTAGATCTCGCCCAGGATCTCGCTCTCGGGGAACGCGAACGACCCGACGATGACGGTGTCACCGTTCTCGGACGCGGTCGTCGTGGTGGGGTCGTCGGAGCCGCAGGCGGCGAGGCCGGAGAACAGGCCGACCGCGATCACGGCGGCGCCGAACCGGGCGGAACGGGAGGTGCTGGACATGTGGTTTCTCCTTTATCTCACGCGTTCTCAGACGCGTGCGGTCGTGGCGACCGAGATGTGGGGCGGCGGCGTGCCGCGGTGGCTGGACGGGTGTCGGTGAGCCCCCGGGTCGCGGTAGCCCGCTGGGCCAGGGCGAAGAGCCCGTCGACGACCAGGGCGAGGGCGGTGACGAGCAGGGCCCCACCCAGGATCAGGTCGTAGTTGTTGTTGCCGATGCCGTTGCTGATGATCTGCCCCAGGCCGCCCAGCCCGGCGTACGACGCGATGGTGACGGTGGCGATGACCTGCAGCACCGCGGCCCGGATGCCCCCGATGATGAGGGGCAGGCCGAGCGGGATCTCGACCTGGAGCAGGATCTGCCACTCAGTCATGCCGTTGGCCCGGGCGGCGTCAATCGTCTGCCGGTCCACCGACTCCAGGCCGGCGTAGGCACCGGCCAGCATCGAGGGGATGGCCAGGATGACGAACGAGATGGTGGCGCCCACGATGGGTGCGGTGTCGAAGGACAGGAAGTATCCGAACACCATCAGCAGGAAGAACAGCAGCCCCAGCGTGGGTAGGGCCCGCATCGCACCGGTGAAACCGATCACGAACTGGCGGCCCCGGCCGGAGTGCCCGATCAGGAAGCCCAGCGGCAGCGCGATCACGGCGGCGATGACGACCGCGATCGCGGTGTAGGTCAGGTGCTCGACCAGCCGGTCCTGGATGGGCAGCGGGCTCTGGCTGCCCGCCTGCCAGTGTGAGCCGTCGACGATCCAGCGCAGCGCGCTGAGCAGCAGGTCCATCAGGAACCGTCCCCGGGGCCACCGGCATCGGGACCGGCGCCGGCCATGGCGCTGGCGGGCACGATGGCCTCACTGCCGTGAATCAGAACCGGGCTCTGCGGGCTCTGCGGGCTCTGCGGGCGCTGCGAGCGGTCCCGGGTCCACGGCATCAGGACCCGGCCGAGCGACACGATGAGAACGTCGAAGATCAGCGCCAGCAGCAGGCTCATCAGGATGCCGACCACGACCTCCTCGAGGATGCCGCGCTGTTTGCCCTCGCGGAAGAGCGACCCCAGGTTCTTGGAGCCGATGATGACTCCGACCGAGACCAGGGCGATGGTGCTGACCGAGACGACCCGGATGCCGGCCAGCAGGACCGGCCCGGCCAGCGGCAGCTCGACCCGGACGAACCGGGCGCGCGGTGAGTAGCCGATCGCGTTGGCGGCATCGATGGTCATCGGCTCGACGGAGGCCAGGGCGTCGGCCGCGGAGCGGGCCATGATGGCGACGCCGTAGATGGTCAGCGCGACCACCAGGTTGGTGTCGTCGAGGACACCGGTCGGGATGATCAGCGGCAGGATCACGAACAGCGGCAGCGACGGGATCGTGAAGAGCAGGCTGCCGCCGGTGATCACCACCGAGCGGAGCAGGGCGTTGCGGTTGGCCAGCCAGCCCAGCGGGACTGACAGCACGAAGCTGAGGACGATCGGGAGGATCGCCAGCCGCACGTGGTTCAGCGTCAGCTCACCGATCAGGTCGAGGTTGTCGAACGTCCAGGTCACGAGGTGGCTCTCCGGTCGAGCACGCCCAACGGCCGACCGTCGCCGTCGACGACCAGGGTCAGCCCCCGGTCGTCCTCGCGCTGCTGCAGGCGCAGCGCCCGCTTGCCCTTGTCGGCGCCGATGAAGCTGGCCACGAAGTCGTCGGCGGGGTCGGCCAGGATCTCGGCCGGGGTGCCGGCCTGGGCGATCACCCCGCCCTTGCGGAAGATGACGACCTGGTCGGCCAGGATGAACGCCTCGTCGATGTCGTGGGTCACGAAGACGATCGTCTTGCCCAGCTCGCGCTGCAACCGGTTGAGCTCGACCTGCAGGTCGGCGCGCACGATCGGGTCGACGGCACCGAACGGCTCGTCCATCAGCAGGATGTTGGGGTCGCTGGCCAAGGCCCGCGCGACGCCCACCCGCTGCTGCTGGCCACCGGAGAGCTGGCGGGGGTAGCGCTCGGCGAGGGACCGGTCGAGGCCTACCTTGTCGAGCAGCGCCAGGGCCTCGCTGCGGGCCTGCGCCTTGGGCACGCCCTTCAGCACGGGCACCGTGGCCACGTTGTCGACCACCTTGCGATGCGGCAGCAGTCCCGAGGACTGCAGCACGTACCCGATGCTGCGACGCAGCTGGACCTTGTCCTGATCCGCGATGTCCTGGTCGTCGACCAGGATCTGGCCCGAGCTCGGCTCGACCATCCGGTTGATCATCCGCAGCAGCGTGGTCTTGCCGCAGCCCGAGGAGCCGACGAAGACGGTCGTCTTGTGCGAGGGCAGCACGAAACTGAAGTCCTCCACAGCCACCGTGCCGTCGGGAAACTCCTTGGTCACCGATCGGAACTCGATCATGGTGGGTCTCTTCTCCTCGAAGGGTGGCTAAGGGTACGCACAGCGACGGCTCGGTGGGCCCTCTCCCTTGGGATGAGACAGGGTGTGTCGCCCGGGGCCGGGGCTGGGGCCGGGGCCACGTGCCCGACGTGGCCTCCTGGTCGCGGCGATCAGGCCCGGGTGTGCCTAGAATAGGAACGCACCGTTCCTGTCGCGCCGCTCGTCGAGCAGCGACCTGCTCCTCATCGGGCAGGCCCACAGGGCGGATGCGTCGCGGGGTCGCCACCGAGGCACGCCCCGCATGCCGCACCGCACGACGCCGCACCGCGACCGGCCAGGGGTCGGTGGATGGTGTCGGTGTCCGCCCCGCCCGGCCGACGGTCGGGGCCGTCCAGAGGAGGAGCCGTTGGCTCGACGAGGACAGCGCCAGTCCGGCGCTACCCGCACCGCCCCCCGTACGACGGCACGCAACGGCCGGCGCGCCCGCGACCTCGACAACGAGGGCATCATCCCGGTCCTGGCCCGCGCCGTGCGCGAGGTCGAGACCGCCGTGCAGCGCGGCCCCGTGCAGCCCTCGGGTCGCACCAAGTTCCAGGTCGTCGCCCTGGTGGTGCGCAGGGAGCGGGCCCGGCTGAAGGTCGATCCCGAGCTCACGGAGGCGCGTCGGGGCGAGGAGCTGAAGCGCCTCGACGGCATCGCCACCATCCTGGCCAAGACGGCCGCGCGCGACACCTCGCTGCTGATGCTGCTGAGCGAGGACGCCACCATGTCGGAGTCGGCCCGACTGCTCGAGCGCGAGATGCTGAGCGCCGCGGGCGCCGAGCTGCCGCCCGAGGACGCCGAGCCCGCCCCGCAGGACCCCGCGGCCGCGAACTACGAGCGCCGGGTCGTGCCGCAGTCGGTGATCGCCCGCCAGCTGGCCAACCCGTTCCTGGTCCCCGACTTCTCCAACGCGCCCGCCCGACGCACCGACGGTGCACGGCGCCTGGCCACCTGGGAGCTGCTGGGCCCGCTGTTCCGCTCCTTCGAGTACGCCGCCGGCGGCGCGCCCGCCTGCATGCCCCTGCCGGAGCCCTCCGGCACCCGGGCCCCCGACGGCCTGGAGTTGATGCGGCACCAGGCCGAGCTGGTCGCCGCCGCGGCGGCCGGGCACCGGACGTTCCTGCTGGCCGACGAGCCCGGACTGGGCAAGACCGCCCAGGCGCTGCTCGCGGCCCAGGCCGCCGACGCCTACCCGCTGCTGGTCGTCGTGCCCAACGTCGTGAAGACCAACTGGGCCCGTGAGGCCTCGCTGTGGACCCCGCACCGGGCGGCCACCGTGATCCACGGCGACGGTCACAGCGTGGACGGCTTCGCCGACATCGTGATCGTCAACTACGAGGTCCTGGACCGCCACGTCGGCTGGCTGGGCGACCTCGGGTTCCGCGGGATGGTGGTCGACGAGGCCCACTTCATCAAGAATAAGACCTCCCAGCGTTCCCAGCACGTGCTCCAGCTCGCGGAGCGGATCGGCACCCGGACCGCCCGGCCCCTGCTGATGGCCCTGACCGGCACACCGCTGATCAACGACATCGAGGACTTCCGCGCCATCTGGCAGTTCCTCGGCTGGATCGACGACAAGAAGCCTCGCCACCAGCTGATGGAGAAGCTCGAGGACACCGGTCTGTCGCCGGTCGACCCGTCGTTCTACCCCGCAGCCCGCGCCTGCGTGATCGACATGGGCATCGTGCGGCGCCGCAAGGTCGACGTCGCCGCCGACATCCCCGCCCGCCGGATCGCCGACCTTCCGGTCGAGCTCGAGGACGAGGCCGGCCGCTCGATCCGCGCGGCCGAGCGCGAGCTGGCTCGCCGGCTGGTGCACCGCTACACGACCGCGCTGGAGACCCGGACGTCCGGGATCACCGTCGAGGGCATCGACCACGCGCTGGTACGCCGGGTCGCGACGTGGGAGCGCGAGGACACGACCACGACCAAGACCGACGAGAACGTCTTCTCCATGATGCGCCGCATCGGTCAGGCCAAGGCCGGTCTGGCCGCCGACTACGCCGCCCAGCTGGCCCGCAACGTCGGCAAGGTCGTCTTCTTCGCCAAGCACGTCGACGTCATGGACGTGGCCGAGGAGACCTTCGCCAAGCGGGGCATCCGCTACTCCTCGATCCGCGGCGACCAGACGCCGAAGGCTCGGGAGAAGGCGATCGACGCGTTCGTCAACGACCCCGACGTCGCGATCGTGGTCTGCTCATTGAGCGCGGCCGGGGTCGGGCTGAACCTGCAGGTCGCCTCGAACGTCGTGCTGGCCGAGCTGTCTTGGACCGACGCAGAGCAGACCCAGGCGATCGACCGGATCCACCGGATCGGGCAGGCCGAGCCGGTCACCGCCTGGCGGATCATCGCGGCGCAGACCATCGACACCAAGATCGCCGAGCTGATCGACAGCAAGGCCGGTCTCGCGGCGAGGGCCCTCGACGGTTCCGACGAGGAGGTCTCGTCGTCGGCCGACGTGCAGCTGGAGGCCCTGGTCGCGCTGCTCACCGAGGCGCTGGAGGCGCAGGGCGTGGGCTGACGCCGCCCGCTGTTCGAGCGCCGGTATGAATCCCCGGCCAGCCGGGGATCCATGCACATCGAGGGGTTTGCAACGGGCGACAGGTGCCAGAAACACCCGCGATGTGCGGCGGCCTGCGTCGTCGCCAGCACGCGATACCTCAGGACACGACTGAACACGCTCGCACGAAGGTCGCCACCACGAGGGTTGCCCCGGTCGGGACCTGTCGAGTGATTCGCTCACCTGGAGGGGGTTGCATCCCCCAACTCACCGTATGAATCCCCGGTCGGCCGGGGATTCATACGCCCACACCGACCGCACACATCAGCGCTCGTGGTCCCGCAGCGCCCACGCCTCGAACGGCACCGTGGTGTGGTCGATCACGGGCAGGTCGAGCCGTCGGCCCTGCGCGGTGTCGACCGTGGGCAGGGTGTCCCCGGTCAGGCAGGACACTACGGCCTCCGCCTCGGCGCGGCGGCCCTGCTCGACCAGGTAGCCCACCAGGCGGTGCGGCGGCAGCAGGCCGGACTCCGTCAGGGACCGGCGCGGCCCCCATAGGGCGAGCACACCGCTGCGCAGCAGCTCCCACCACTCGTCGCTGCAACCGGGGATCTCCACGAAGTAGCGGTGCAGGTCGCCCGCCAGGACCCGGTCGGTGAAGACCTGGGTGACCCGCTCGGACCCGTGCGCCACCACGCTGTCCAACGACATCTGCTTGGTTCTCCAGCGGTCGCGGAGGTCCTCGAGCGACGAGCGCTGCTGGGTGATCGAGCTGCCGTCGTCACGGATCCGCCAGTGGTAGACGACGTCGGGGACGATCCCGATCCGGCGGGCCCGCAGGTAGGCCAGCGTGGTGGTGGGCTGGTCCTCGTAGCGCACGCCCTCGGGCCAGGACAGGTCGTTCTCGCGCCAGAAGTCGGCCCGGAACAGCTTGTTCCAGGCGAACACGTCACCCAGGATCTCGGGGTGCTGCTCGATCGCGAGCGTCGCGCGGTCGTGGTGCAGCCGGTGCATCCACGGCGGCTCGCTCAGCCCGCCGGCCTCGGCGCGCACCAGGGAGCCGGTGACCAGGTCGGCGCCGGTGCCGGCGAGGTGGCCCAGCAGCACCTCGTACGCCGTGGCGGGCAGGGTGTCGTCGGAGTCGGCGAAGGCGACGTACTGCCCGGTGACGTGGCGCAGGCCCTCGTTGCGGGCCCCGCCGAGGCCGCGGTTCTCGATGTGCACGACCCGGACCCGCTCGTCCCGACCGGCGTAGGCCTCGGCGATCGCGCCGCAGTCGTCGGGTGAGCCGTCGTCGACCACGACGACCTCGAGCTGGTGGTGGGTCTGGGAGAGCAGGCTGTCGAGGCACTCGGGCAGGTAGGCGGCGACGTCGTAGGCGGGCACGACCACACTGATCAGCGGGCCCGGTGTCGCGGCCCTGCGACGCCCGAACCTCATGCACCCACCCTATTCCGCGGGGCCGTAGTCTTCTGCCCCGTGACCGCCCGCCCCGTGCCGCCCAGCGAGCGCCCCAGCGACCCCGACGCCCTGCACTACCCGCGCAAGGTGCTCTTCGTGGCCGGTGCCGGCCGCAGCGGCACCAGCACGATGGCGGGGCTGATGTCCATCCTCGGCATGCACGTGCCGCAGCCCGAGGTCAGCGCCGACGACACCAACCCCAAGGGCTTCGGCGAGCCGCAGTGGGTGGTCGAGAACCACGACCGGCTGCTGAAGGAGGCGGTCGTGCAGGTCAGCGACTCCCGCCCCGCCGCCTGGTTCGAGACCGGCCGGGTCGCCACTCGCGAGCCCGAGCGGATCCGGGCCAGCCAATGGCTGGAGCAGCACCTCGCGGTCAGCTCGGAGCTCGTCGTGAAGGACCCCCGGCTGAGTTGGTTCCTCGGCCTGTGGCGGGTGGCCGCGATCCGCACCGGTGCCACCCCGGTCTTCGCGACCATGCTCCGCCCGCCGGCCGAGGTGGTGGGGAGCAAGCAGGCGTACTACGCCAACCGGCTCGGCTCGGCCCACCTCGCGGCGTCCTGGCTCAACATGCTGCTGCACACCGAGCGCGCCACCCGGGAGTCGCTGAGCGGCACTGTGCCGGGCGGCGCCCGCGCCTTCGTGAGGTACGGCGACCTGCTCGACGACTGGACCCGCACCACGATGGCGGTCGCCGAGACCCTCCAGCTGCAGCACGTGCTGCACGCCGACTCCGAGGCGATCCGCGACGGGCACCGCTTCGTCGACCCCGGGCTGCGCCGGATGAACCACTCCCTGTCGGACCTCGCGCTGCCGCCGCGCCTGCACGAGCTGGTCGAGGAGACCTGGCGCGAGCTCAACAAGCTCGCCGACCCCGGTGGCGACGTGGCCTCGGTGCACCAGTGCCTCGACCAGCTCCGGGAGGGCTACGTCGAGCTCTACGAGGAGTCCGCGGCCATCTCGGCCTCGTCGGTCGTGGCGGCGCAGCACGCCCTCAGGTCGGCCGCGCCCCCGCCCGGAGCGCCAGGAGGGCCGGGCCCGCGCGGCGTCGACCGGGTGCCACACGGGGTCCGCGCGATGATCCCGCCCTCGGTCCGCCGCGGCCTTCGTCGCGCCGCCGGTCGCGCCCGACCATGACCCTGCCCGCCGGCTCGACCGGGCTGAGCAACCTCGAGGGCCACACCGACTTCGACATCACCTGGCCGTGGACCCGCGACCCCGGGCTGCGACCGGGCACCACGGCGGTGCTGCGGGTCAAGGACGAGGCGCCGTCGCTGCCGTTCGTGCTGCCTCCGCTGCTGCGGGCCTGCGACCACGTGCTGGTGGTCGACAACGGCTCGAGCGACGGCACCGTTCAGGTGGCGGCCGACACCGCCGAGCGGGTCGGGCTGGCCCACAAGCTGCGGCAGGCGTCGTACCCCTTCGCGGTGGCGCGTGCCGGCGCGGAGCACCTGGCCGTGCACGAGCGGTCGGTGCACTCGCTGTCCTACTTCTACAACTGGTGCTTCGCGCAGGTCGGCACCCGCTACTCCTGGAAGTGGGACGGCGACATGGTGCTGACCACCGAGGGTGAGGCCTCGATCGCCGACCTGGGCTGGCAGGTCGGCGACGTGCAGTCCATCGTGCGGGTGCCGCGCCACGGGCTCTACCTCGAGAGCGACCGACGGGGCTACCTCGACCTCGGGCTGCGCAACGCGGAGGAGTGGGGCTTCCCGATCGGGCCCGACTTCGTGTTCACCAAGGCCTTCGAGTGGGAGATCCGCACCACGCCGCACCCGGTCCGCTCGATCGGCTTGCCGCACGGGCTGTGTGTGGAACTGAAGTACCTCGACGGTGACGAGTTCGCGCACTGGAGCGATCCCGCGTCGTTCGCGACCAGCTACCGCAACAAGCGCAAGCGCCGGGAGTGGACGGTCTTCAACGCCCTCCGAGCCGGTGAGGTGCCCGAGGGCGTGCACGAGATCACCGCGCCCGAAGGCGTGCACGTCGTGGACCACGTGACCCGCACCTGGCTGCCGCGGGCGCCACGCCCCCTGCAGGTCGGTCCCCCGGGGTAGTCGCGCCCGGCGCGTCCCTGTCGGCTACGTCACAACCCTGCCCATTTCCACGCTGTTCACGAGGGCGTAGCGTTCCGTGAGGAAAGAGCATCACGTCCGGTACCCACACCGGCCCCCGCCCCCTGGCGGGGGTGGTCGGCGGGACTGCAACGAGAAGGTTCCTCATGACGCACCTCTTCGGTGTCGGGGTGATCGGCGCGGGCCGCGTCGGCGCCGTGTTTGCGGCCGCCCTGCAGTCCGTGGGCCACGAGATCGTGGCCGTGGCCGGAGAGTCCGACGCCTCGCGCGGGCGCATCGAGGCCCTGCTGCCCGGCACCCGGATCGCCAAGCCGAGCGTGGTGGCCCGGGGGGCAGACCTGCTGCTGCTGACCGTGCCCGACGACATGCTGGCCAACGTGGTGTCGATGCTGAGCGCCAGCGGTGCGATCAGGCCCGGCACCTACGTCGTGCACACGTCGGGCCGTCACGGCCTGGCCGTCCTGGAGCCGGCCCGGGCCGTCGGCGCCCACGTGATCGCCCTGCACCCGGCGATGACCTTCACCGGCACCGGCCTGGACCTGCAGCGGCTGGTCGGCTGTGTCTTCGGCGTCACCGCCGACGAGGCGGCGCGTTCGGTCACCGAGGACCTCGTGGCCGACCTCGGTGGCACCGCGATGTGGGTGCCCGAGGAGCACCGCACGCTCTACCACGCGGCCCTGGCCCACGGCGCCAACCACCTGGTCACCCTGGTCGCCGAGGCCATGGAGATCCTGTCCGCGGCCGGGGCCGACGACCCGGCCGGCACCCTGCGCCCGCTGCTGAGCGCGGCCCTCGACAACGCACTGGCCCAGGGTGACGCGGCCCTGACCGGCCCCATCGTGCGCGGAGACGTGGGCACGGTGGAGGCCCACCTCGAGGCGCTGGCCGCCCGTGCGCCGCAGACCCTGGGGTCCTACCTCGCGTTGGCCCGCGCCACGCTGGCCCGCTCGGTGACCGACGGCCGGCTGCTGCCGATCCGTGCGCAGAAGCTCCGTGGGGTCCTCGACGCGACCGACCGCGCCGACCGCGCCGACCGGGCCGACCGGGCCGACCGGGCCGTCCCCGTCCGGGCGCCGCGGCGCCGGCGCTGACGGCGTGACCCGATGAGTGCGCTGGTCCTCGCGCACACCCGAGCCGAGCTCGCGGGCCTGCTCGCCGGGCCCCGGGCCGAGGGTCACCGGGTGGGGCTGGTCCCGACCATGGGCGCGCTCCACGAGGGCCACGCCAGCCTGATGCACCTGGCTCGCCGGCACGCGGGGGACGGGCCGGTCGTGGTCTCGATCTTCGTCAACCCGCTGCAGTTCGCCCCGGGTGAGGACCTCGACCGCTACCCCCGCACCCTGCCCGACGACCTCGAGGTGTGCGCCCGCGCGGGGGTCGACGTCGTCTTCGCGCCCCGTGTGGGGGAGATGTACCCGCACGGGGTCCCCGGTGCCGTCGACGACGCGTCGGTCACCGTCGCGCCGGGGCCCGTCGGCGCCATCCTGGAGGGCCGCACCCGACCGACCCACTTCCGAGGCGTGCTGACCGTCGTCGCGAAGCTCTTCGGCCTGGTCCGCCCCGACGTCGCCGTCTTCGGTGAGAAGGACTACCAGCAGCTGGTGCTCGTGCGCCGGATGGCCGGTGACCTGTGCCTCGGGGTCGAGGTCGTCGGCGCCGAGACGCAGCGTGAGCCCGACGGTGTGGCCCGGTCCAGCCGCAACCGCTTCCTCGACCCCGAGCAGCGGCAGCAGGCCCAGACCCGGAGCCGCAGCCTGTACGCCGCGCAGCGCGCCGCGGCGTACGGCGTGGGGCCGGCGCTGGCGGCCGCGCGCGCCGAGCTGGGGACCGCGACCAGCCTCGAGCTGGACTACCTGGTCATCACCACGCCCGAGCTGGGCGAGCTGCCCGACGACGTGCCGGCCGGCACCGAGGCCCGGGTCCTGATCGAGGCACGGCTCGGCGCCACCCGGCTGATCGACAACCTGCCCGTGACCATCGGATCGGCCCCCACCCCGGCCCCCACCCCGGACAACACCCGCATCGCCACCCCGACCACCACCGGAGGCACCCACCGATGAAGCGCACCAGCCCCCCGAGCACGAGCACGACCCGCCGGAGCACGGTGCGGCCGACCGGCCTGCGCCGCGACCCCACCCCGACCAGTCGCTAGCCTCCGACCATGTCTGCTGCCACCGCCCGCCCCGTCCCCGGGCGCCTGAGCGCCCCCGCACCCGGATGGGCCACGGAGGCGGACGTCGTCGTGATCGGGTCCGGGATCGCCGGTCTGACCGCCGCGCTGCGCCTGCGCGGACAGGTCGACACGATCCTTGTCGTGACCAAGGACGTGCTGGCCGCGGGCTCCACCCAGTGGGCCCAGGGCGGGATCGCCGCGGCCCTCGGCCCCGGCGACACGCCGCACGAGCACCTGGTCGACACTCTCGTCGCCGGGGCCGGTGCCTGCGACCTCGACGCGGTCCAGGTGCTGGTCACCGAGGGTCCCGAGGCCGTGCGGGAGCTGATCGCGCTGGGCACGGTCTTCGACCAGGGCGCCGACGGTGAGCTGTCGCTGACCAGGGAGGGCGGCCACCACCGCGACCGGATCGCCCACGCCGGAGGCGACGCCACCGGCGCCGAGATCCAGCGGGCCCTGATCGCGGCGATCGAGGCCGCACCCGAGATCGAGGTCGTGCCGCACGCCCTCGCCGTCGACCTGCTCCTGGACGGACCCGTCGGCACCGGCGGCGTCGCGGGGGTCACCCTGCACGTGATGGGCGAGGGCCAGCGCGACGGTGTGGGCGCCGTCCGGTGCCGGGCCGTGGTGCTCGCCTCGGGCGGCCTGGGCCAAGTGTTCTCGCAGACCACCAACCCAGCGGTCTCGACCGGCGACGGCATGGCGATCGCGCTGCGGGCCGGTGCGACCCTGCGCGACCTGGAGTTCGTGCAGTTCCACCCGACCGTGATGTACCTCGGCCCCGACTCCCACGGTCAGCAGCCCCTGATCTCCGAGGCGGTCCGCGGCGAGGGTGCCTTCCTCGTCGACTTCGAGGGCCAGCGCTTCATGCACGGCGTGCACGAGCTCGCCGACCTCGCCCCGCGAGACGTGGTGGCCAAGGCGATCACCCGGCGGATGAACGAGACCGGGCACCCGCACATGTGGCTCGACGCGCGGCACCTGGGGCGGGAGTTCTGGGAGCGTCGCTTCCCGACGATCCTGGCCACCGCCCGCAGCCACGGGGTCGACCCGGTGACCGACCTGATCCCGGTCTCACCGGCCTGCCACTACGCCAGCGGTGGGGTGCGCACCGACCTGTGGGGACGCTGCGACGTGCCCGGTCTCTACGCCACCGGTGAGGTCGCCTGCTCCGGGGTGCACGGCGCCAACCGGCTGGCCTCCAACTCGCTGCTCGAGGGCCTGGTCTTCTCCCGCCGGATCGCCGAGGTGCTGCCGGGTGAGCTGCGGCCCTGGGCCGAGCCGGTCGTCGACCAACGCGTCGAGGGCCTGGTGTCAGGGTCCGCGCGCGAGCGCCTGCAGCAGGTGATGACCTCCCGCGCCGGCGTGCTGCGCAGCGCCACCGGGCTGAGCGAGGCCGTCACGGTGCTGGCCGAGCTGGCCGCGACCCCGGCCGAGACCGTAGACCTGTCGTCGTGGGAGACCACCAACCTTCTCACCCTCAGCACCGCGCTGGCCGAGGCCGCGCTGCAACGCGAGGAGACCCGCGGCTCGCACTGGCGCGAGGATTTCCCCGACCGCGACGACGCCCGCTGGGCCGGCCACGTCGAGGAGTCCCTGCGGGGCGGCGCGGCCACGGTCGTCTTCGAGGCCGAGGCCGCCACCGACACGGCCGAGCTGGTCGCGAGCCTGACCGCGACCGAGGCGGCCCGCGGAGCTGCCCGAGGAGCGACCCGGTGACCACCGCGCCGTACGACGCCCTGCCGCCGGCGCTGCTCGACGAGCTGTCGGCGGCCGGGCTCGACCCCCGGGCCGTGCACGCCCTCGTCCTCGCCGCCCTGGAGGAGGACCTGCCGCACGGCGGTGCCGACGTCACCAGCACCGCCACCATCGCTGCGCACGCGCGCGGCACCGGCGTGTTCGCGGCCCGCGAGCCCGGCGTGGTCGCCGGCCTGGGCATCGCCGCGCTCGTCTTCGCGCAGGTCCTGGGCGAGGACGTCGAGGTCACCGACCGGCTGCCCGACGGCACCCGCGTCGTACCCGGTGACGTCGTGATGCGGGTGGCCGGGCCCACCCGCGGCCTGCTCACCGCGGAGCGGACCGCCCTGAACCTGGCCTCCCACCTGTCCGGGGTGGCCACCGCGACGGCGGCCTGGGTCGACGCGCTCGAGGGCACCCGGGCCCGGGTGCTGGACACCCGCAAGACGCTGCCGTCCTACCGCGCCCTGCAGAAGTACGCCGTGCGCTGCGGCGGCGGCGTCAACCACCGCTTCAGCCTCTGCGACATGGCGATGGTCAAGGACAACCACGTCGTCGCGGCCGGGGGAGTGGTGCCGGCCTACCACGCCGTGAGGGCCGCCCACCCCGACCTGCGGGTGGAGGTCGAGGTGACCGACCTGGACCAGCTGCGCGAGCTGCTGCAAGTCGGCTGCACCGAGATCCTGCTCGACAACATGGACTCGCCGACGATGGCCGAGGCCGTCACGATCACGGCCGGCCGGGCCACCCTGGAGGCCTCCGGCGGCCTGACCCTCGAGCGGGCCCGCGACGTGGCCAAGACCGGTGTCGACTTCATCTCGGTCGGCGCGCTGACCCACAGCGTCAGGGTCTTCGACATCGGCCTGGACCTGCAGGACGGTTGAGGTGGCCCTCCTCGCCGCCGACATCGGCAACAGCCACACCGTGCTGGGGCTGCTGAGCGCGGGCGAGGTCAGTGCCGACTGGCGAGTCGCCACCGACGAGCGCCGGACGGCCGACGAGTGGGCGGTGCTGCTGCGTGGTCTGCTGTGGCGCCGGATCGAGGACATCGACGGCATCGTGGTCTGCTCGACGGTGCCGGCGGTGCTGCATGAGTGGCGCGAGATGCTGACGCGCCACTTCCCCGGCGTGCGACACCTGGTCGTGGAGCCCGGCGTCCGCACCGGCGTCCCGGTCCGGATGGACAATCCTCGCGAGGTCGGCTCGGACCGGATCGTCAACGCGCTCGCGGCGACCACCGAGCACGGCGGACCGGCGATCGTCGTGGACTTCGGGGGCACGGCGACCACGTTCGACGTGGTGAGCGTCGAGGGCCACTACATCGGCGGTGCGATCGCACCCGGCATCGAGATCTCGCTCGACGCGCTCGGTCGCCGGGGCGCCCAGCTGCGCAAGGTCGAGCTGGTGCGCCCCCGCACCGTGATCGCGAGGAACACCGTCGAGGCGCTGCAGTCGGGCATGGTCTTCGGGGTCGCCAGCCAGGTCGAGGGCATCGTGGCGAGGATGATCGTGGAGCTCGACGCGGATCCGCGCGACGTCGCCGTCATCGCCACCGGTTATCTCGCGCCGCTGGTGATCGAGGAGTGCCAATGCTTCACCGAGCATTCTCCCTGGCTCACGCTGAAGGGTCTCGAGCTCGTCTACGAACGCAACACCTGAGATTTATCGAATGCGTGGCGGCGAGGTCGCCTGATATCGCTGTGGACAGGTCGGTTAAATTCGACCCGAATGTGACGCCGACGTTTATCGATGCTTTAGCCTGGAACTCAGGGAGACAATCGCGGACCTCGAGATCGCAGGTCGCGCGGAACAACAACCGAGAGGGAGACGACTTCCACATGGCACAGAAGATCCACATCGTGCTCGAGGACGACATCGACGGTGGCGACGCGAGCGAGACGGTCACGTTCGGCCTCGACGGCACCTCGTACGAGATCGACCTGAACGACGAGAACGCCGCGGCCCTGCGCGATGCGCTGGCGGGTTATGTCGGCAATGCCCGCAAGGTCAGCGGCGCCCGCGGCGGACGCAAGAAGTCGGCGACCACCCCCCACACCGACGGCCCGAGTGCCCGCGAGATCCGCGAGTGGGCCCGCTCCCAGGGCCACACCGTGCCCGAGCGCGGCCGTATTCCCGCCGACGTGCGCGACGCTTTCGAGTCCGCGCACTGACGCAGGCGACTCTCGACGCCGTCCACCGGGCCTCAGCCAGCCCGAGCCTGCCCGAGCCGGCCCGAGCGTGTTCGCTCTCAGCGGACGGCCTGGTGAATGAGGTGGGAACGTCTAGGCTGTGGGTGGGGTTGGACTACCCGTACCCTCCCTCCACCCAGGAGCGGACGGGCCCCATGTCTTGAAAGGCGATGCCCATGTTCGAGCGGTTCACAGATCGAGCTCGCCGGGTGGTCGTGCTGGCCCAGGAAGAGGCCCGCATGCTCTCCCACAACTACATCGGCACCGAGCACATCCTGCTCGGGCTGATCCACGAGGGCGAGGGTGTCGCGGCCAAGGCCCTCGAGAGCCTCGACATCTCGCTGGAGGCCGTCCGCGCCCAGGTCGAGGAGATCATCGGCCAGGGCCAGCAGGCGCCCAGCGGCCACATCCCCTTCACGCCCCGGGCCAAGAAGGTGCTGGAGCTGTCCCTGCGCGAGGCGCTGCAGCTCGGCCACTCCTACATCGGCACCGAGCACATCCTGCTTGGGCTGATCCGCGAGGGCGAGGGCGTCGCTGCCCAGGTGCTGCAGAAGCTCGGCGCCGACCTCAACCGGGTCCGCCAGCAGGTCATCCAGCTGCTCTCCGGCTTCCAGGGCAAGGAGTCCTCGCAGACGGCCGCCGCCCAGACCGGCGGGTCGGACACCCCGTCGTCGTCGCTGGTGCTCGACCAGTTCGGGCAGAACCTCACCCAGGACGCCCGCGAGGGCAAGCTGGACCCAGTCATCGGTCGTGAGGCCGAGGTGGAGCGGGTCATGCAGATCTTGTCGCGCCGCACCAAGAACAACCCCGTGCTGATCGGCGAGCCCGGCGTCGGCAAGACCACCATCGTGGCCGGTCTGGCGCAGGACATCGTGCGCGGCAACGTGCCAGAGACCCTGAAGGACAAGCAGATCTACACCCTCGACCTGGGTGCGCTCGTCGCGGGTTCGCGCTACCGCGGCGACTTCGAGGAGCGGCTCAAGAAGGTCCTCAAGGAGATCCGCACCCGCGGCGACATCATCTTGTTCATCGACGAGATCCACACCCTCGTCGGGGCCGGAG
>JAJAYJ010000030.1 GCA_026786275.1 Nocardioides sp.
CACGTGCCGGCCGAGGTCGTCGTCGCGCAGGGACGGCGCGAGCACGCGTCGTACCGACTCTGGCATCAGGGCCGTGCCCGCGGGGGCGGCCGGCAGGGCCACCGGGGCGGGGGCGGCCACGGCAGGCAGGGCCAGGCCTCCGGGCGGGGCCACGGCGGCCGGACCGGCCGCCGCCTCACGGTCCCGCAGCCGCTCGACGTAGGGGTCGAGGCGACCGCTGCGCCAGAGCACCGCGCAGGCCACGACGAGAGCCACGACCAGGACGAGGGCGAAGCGACGACCGTGTCGTACGTCACTCCCGGCCACATCTGTTCCCTTCACGCTGTCTCTGGGGGCCCATTGTGCGCGAGACTGACCCGCAGGCCTGACAACGGGTCGGACGACGTGCGCCACCACCTCGGTGGCGGGAAGGTGGAGAGCTGATGTCGCTGGAGTTCGACGTACTCGTGGAGATCCCGAAGGGGCAGCGCAACAAGTACGAGGTCGACCACGAGTCGGGCCGGATCCGGCTGGACCGCACCCTCTTCACCTCGACGCAGTACCCCGCCGACTACGGCTACATCGAGCACACCCTCGGCCTCGACGGCGACCCGCTCGACGCGATGGTCATCCTGCAGGAGCCGACGTTCCCGGGCTGCCTCATCAAGTGCCGCGCGATCGGCATGTTCCGGATGACCGACGAGGCCGGCGGCGACGACAAGGTGCTCTGCGTGCCCGCGACCGACCCACGCCTGGAGCACCTGCGCGACATCAGCCACGTCTCGAAGTTCGACCGTCTCGAGATCCAGCACTTCTTCGAGGTCTACAAGGACCTCGAGCCCGGCAAGTCCGTTGAGGGCGCCGAGTGGACCGGCCGGATCGAGGCCGAGGAAGAGGTCCACAACTCCTTCCAGCGACTCAAGGACAACCCCGGCGCCATCCATTGATCGCTCTCGGGCGGCGGGCGGGCGGCGGGCGGGCGGGCTGGCGGGCCGGGGGGCTGGGGTAGTCCCCCACGGGGGCACCGATCAGCGCTTGACGCCCCGGAAGTAGCCGATCGCCCCGCTGCGGTCGACGGTGACGTCGCCCATGCCCTGCCGGGTCAGCCAGCGTCGTACGTCGTCGACGCGGCAGCCGGGTCCCAGCAGGTTGGCCAGTCGGCCGCCCCGCCGCATCGGCTCGAAGCGCAGGCCGGTGTCGTTGAAGATCGCGCTGCCGGTGACCACCCCACCGGGGCGCAGCACCCGCACCATCTCGATCACGGCCTGGGCCGGGTCGGCGAAGCAGTGCAGCCCGGTGAACGAGACCACGAGGTCGAAGGACTCGTCGTCGAAGGGCAGCGCGGCCACGTCGGCGACCCGGGTGGTCACCTGGTCCTCGACGCCCAGCCGGACGGCGGCAGCAGCGGCCCGCGCCAGCATGGTCGGGGCGATGTCGACGGCGACGTAGTCGAGGCCCTGACCCGCGCGCAGCCCGCGCAGCGCCACCCCACCGCCGCACGGTACGTCGAGCACCCGGGCGCCCGCGCGCAGCCGACCGATCTCCTCGGCCGAGGCGTAGAGCAGCCGCAGGTCGCTCTGCAGACCCATCGCCCACAGCAGGCCGCCGGTGCGGGGGTGCTCGACGGTCCAGTCGTAGACCGGCGCCCACAGCGGGTCCGTGCTCCAGCCACCGAGACCCGGGATCCTCATCGGCCCAGGATCGCACGCCGATCCGGGGGGAGGGAGCGCAGGAAGGTGTCGACGGCGCCACCTCGAGATGGATCTCGGCGGTGCGGACGGCGGCGGCGGTGGCCATGGCGTGGTCGGCGTCGCGCACCTGCAGCACGTCGCAGCCGCTCACGCTCACGTCGGCGGCCACGTCGGCGTCCCAGAACTGATCGGCGAGCCCGCCGACCAGCAGCTGACGGGCCCGAGTTGGCGCGGATGCCGGCCACGCACGCGTCGTCGTTCAGCAGCGGGGTCAGCGTGCCAGATCGCCGGCCATCCCCGCTCGGCGGCGTACGAAGGCCTCGGTCAGCTCCGGGTCCTGCCACCGGACCGGGTGCACGTCGTGACCGTGCTCGCGCAGGCTGCGCCCGGCGTCATGCAGCAACGGCATGTCAGCCGAGTAGGCCCGGCCGGGCAGGAGGATCGCGCGCACGGTGGACTCAGCCGATCAGGTCCGGGGAGCCGAGCAACTCGACGGGGAGGTTGCCGGCGTCCGCACGGCCACCCGCCAGCGTCCGCCGCTCGGGTGGGGCGGTGTCCGGTGCGGTGGTCTCGGTGGTCTCGGTGGTCTCGGTGGCCATGGCGTGACGGTACCGATCCCGGTCCTGGCGCGGCCGGCCCGTGCTAGGGGCGCGTGTAGAAGGTGGGCGGGATCCAGGCGAACATCGAGACCCGACGCACCGGGACACCGGCCCGGGCAGCCTCGATCATCTGCCCGCCACCGACGTACAGCGCGACGTGGTAGATCGAGCTCGGGCTGGCCGACGTGCCCCAGAACAGCAGGTCGCCCGGCTGCAGGTCGACGGGGTTGATCGGGGTGGAGGCGGCGTACTGCGCGACGGAGTAGTGCGGCAGGTACTTCCCGCCCGCAGCCCACGCCGCCATCATCAGCCCCGAGCAGTCCCATGCGGCCGGGCCGGCGGCACCCCACACGTAGGGCTCACCGATCTGGGCCGGCGCGTAGGCGATCGCCGCCGCCGCACCCGTGCCGGACACGGCCGGCGCGAGGCCCGGCGTCGGGACCACCGGAAACGCTGGGACCGCCGGGACCGCCGGGATCGGCGGCGGCCTGGTCGTGCCCGGCGACGGGACGACCGGGGTCTGCTGCACGTCGGGCGGAGCCTGGCCCGACCTGACCGCCGCGGCCGCCGCGGCCTTGGTGGTGGCCTGCCGCGCCGCATTCTCGAGTGCGCTCTGGCGGGCCCGGGCCAGCGCGACGCTGGTGTTCTGCAGGGCAGCGAGCTGGGCGATCAGGGCGTCGCGCTGCACCGCGGTCGCGAGCACCTCGTACGTCGCGGAGTCCGCGGCGGCCTGCGCCGCGTCGCTGGCCGCGGCGGCGTCCTGGGTCGCCCGCTCCGCCGTGGCCAGCGTGCGATGGGCCGAGGTGCTGCTGGCGTCGGCGATTCTCGCGGCAGCGCGGAAGTCGTCGTACTTCGCATCCAGCGCGTCCTCGGCGTTGCGCATCGAGTGCGTGTTCTCGATGACGGTGCTGATCCCGTCGGCCTGCACGATCGCCGACAGCGCGCCCAGCGAGGGCGACATCACGTAGGTGCTGATCAGGGCGTCGGCGTACACCTGGCGTTGGCCCTCGACCGCGTCGTGCGCGCTCCTCGCGGCACCGTCGGCTGCGCTCGCCGCCTGCTCCGCCTGCTCCGCCTCGTACCGGGCGCCGTTGAACGCCTCCGCGGCCACGGCAGCGTCGATCGCGGCGGCCTGGGCCCGCTGGTCGGCCCCCGCGAGGGCCGCGCGGACCGAGGTGACGGTGCCGGCCAGGCCCGCGACGGCCTGCTCGGCCGCGTCGACCTGCGCCGCGGAGGGCGCACCGACCGGTGCGGGCGGGTCGGCCTCGGCCGGGGCGGGAATCGTGTCGACTTTCGCCGGAGGCGGATTCCGGTCCGGCGCGGCCACGGCGTCCTGCGTCGCCGGGCCGGTGACCAGGAGGGCCAGCGCCAGGGCGACCGCGATCCTCGGTGTGCGCACGCTGGTGGTCTCCAGGTCTCGGGTGTCAGGTGAGGCTGGTGTGACACCAGACCGCTACCCGCGAAACCGTAGGGGCCGACACGCCGGGGGCGCAGGAGAACCCAGAAAGACTGCGGTGTGTGCTAGCCCTCAGTCCACCTCGACCGGTACGGCGGACGTGGTCGTCGTGGGGTGGGAGGCCAGGCCCTTGCGTTCGAACTTCTGACCGCTGGCCAGACCACCGAGGTAGAACGCGATCAGGGCGATGCCGGCCCCCGCCACGTCGTCGGCGACGTAGTGCCAGCCGAAGTAGATGGTGGCGATCACGGTGATCACGAAGTTGACCCAGAAGGCGATCTTGAGGACCCGCGAGCGCAGCGTGTACTGCACCAGCAGCGCCACCAGGAGCGTGATCGCGGTGTGCAGGCTGGCGAACCCGGCAATCGACTGCACGGCACCGTCGATGCCGCCGAACAGCACCTGTTGTCGCCCGTCGACCAGGGAGTCCATCAGGGCCGTCGCCGGCGTGTCCGCCTCGGTGTAGAACTGCGGGTAGGCGATGCCCGGACCCAGGGTCGGCAGCGCATAGTAGGACAGCGTGCCGAGCGTCCAGGCGATGCACTGCGAGGTGGCGAACCAGTAGCCGAAGGTGATGTTGCGCGACCAGACCAGCCAGGCGGTCAGCGCGAGCGGCACCAGGGGCAGAAACCACAGGTAGACGTAGGACAGGATGTGGGCCGAGAACGTCTCACCGAGCATGCCCTGCACGACCGCGGCCGGCTCGTGGCCGAAGAAGAGCGCCCGGTCGACCAGGTGCAGCTCACGGTCGAAGGCCAGCGCCACGACCTCCCCCGGCGCGGCGTCGGGGTCGGGCCGCACGAAGGGCAGGAACGACTTCAGGTTCCGGTAGCAGACGTAGACGATATAGAAGCAGACGATCCCGAGCGCGACCAGCGTGATCCGCTCCCGGTCCCAGTGCGTGCGGAGCCGGTCGCGGACCAGCTGAGGCATCGCGGCGGGGTTCAGCCGGGAGTACCACAACGTGCGAGGCAGCAGATCCAGCAGCAGCGCCCCGAAGAGCAGCAGCGGCAACCGAATGTACGACGGCCCGAGGAACGAGCCCTCCGGGTCGGTCAGCCCCCGGTCGAGCTGCCAGGCCGCGACGAGCGCCAGTCCGCCCATCAGGACGGCGTTGCCCACGAGCAGGGCGTAGGCGCGGCGGTACATTCCACCCAGTGTAGGGACGTGCAGGTCACCCGTCTCGTCGAGCGTTCGGGGGTGGGTTTCGAGGCTCGCTGTGCTCGCACCTCAACCAGCGGCGGGGGCCGTGCGCTCGCACCTCCACCCGCGGCGGGGGCCGTGCGCCCACACCTCAACCCGCGGCGGGGCCCACGGGGGCCAGCCGGGTGGCGTCGACGCTCAGCCCGACCCGCGCACCGGGCCCCACGACCCGGCCGAAGGACGCGACGGCGTCCACCTCGCCGACCCCGTCGACCTGGACCACCAGCCGGATCTGTTCCGGGGTGGCCCGGGCCGCGACCACCACGCCGGGCAGGCTGCCCGCGACGCCCTCGGGGGTGACCTCCAGCGCCGAGCGGCGTACGGCGACGACCGCCGGCGGGGCCTTGAGGCCCGCGGCGGCGGCCCCCCGGTGCGCGGCGGGGCCGGCGAGCACCCGGGCGAAGCCCAGGAACAGGGCGGTCTCGGGGTCGACCGGGGTCCGCCAGACCGTACCGATGTCACCCTGCTGCAC
>JAJAYJ010000031.1 GCA_026786275.1 Nocardioides sp.
CGCCCCGGGGGGGCGGCCGGCCGGGGGCCCCGCCGCCCGCCCCCCCGCGGGGGGCCGCGGCGCCCCCGGGCGGCCCACGACGAGATCGTGGTCGTCCCGCTGCTGCTGACCGAGGTGCCCCCGGCGACGCTCGACGTGGCCGCCGCACTGGCCGCGGCAGCCGCCCGGCACCCGGGCGTGCGACTGCGCAGCGCCGCCGTCCTGGGGCTCGAAGCCTGCTTCCTGGAGGTGCTGGACGTACGGATGCGCGAGGCCCTCAGCCACTCCCGGGTCCGCGAGCTGGACGCGCTGGTGCTGTGCGCCGCGGGCTCGACCGACCCGCTGGCCAACCAGTCCGTGGCCCGGCTCGCGCGACTGTGGGGCACCCACCACAAGCTGCCGGTGACCGCGGCGTTCGCGTCCACCGCTCCCCCGGCCGCCGGTGAGGCGGTGCGTGCCTTCCGGGCCCAGGGTCGACGCCACATCGCGGTCGCCTCCCTCTTCCTCGCGCCCGGACAGCTGCCCGACCGGGCGGCTGAGCTAGCCCTGGAGGCCGGCGCCGTCGCCGTCTCCGAGCCGTTGGGAGCCCACCCCGAGGTGGCCCGCACCGTCCTGGCCCGCTACGCCGTGGGAGCCGTCGAGCTCGTCCCCGTCTGATGCCGAGTCGGCTCTTATGCACGCGTGTCCACGAGCCGACTCGGCAGCAGGGGGTCGTCAGTGCACCAGGTGGGTCATCAGGTGGGTGAGCTGGGCGACCGGGTCGGTGGTGAGACCGCCGTGCACGGGGCCGGGCTGCAGCACCGTGCTCCTGGGTGCCTTCAGGAACCCGAACCGCTGGCCCACGGGTGAGTCGGCTGCGGCCCCGGCGCGGGCGTCACCGGCACACACCCCGTCCACGAAGCCGAGAGCGTCGCAGACCTGATCGACGTCCAGACCGGGGTGCAGCGCCCGAAGCCGGTCAGCGTCGACGTGCCACGCCGCGCCGAGGAAGTCGGCCGCCTGGCAGTACACGACGACGCCGACGTTGACGAACTCCTCCCGGTCGACGCGCGGGACGCAGCGCAGCGCGACGTACTGGTAGGGCAGCCGGGTCACGGGGTCTCGCCCGGGAGCCAGGAGCGGGTCGCGAACCGGGCGGTGAGGAAGTCGACGTACGCCGCCCGGACCGCGTCGGGCGTCTCGGCGCCGGGCACCGCCTGCAGCCAGGGGTCGGGCACCAGGGACAGGACCTGAGCGAGGTCGACGTCGCCCAACAGCTGCGAGACCTCGGCGTCGGCCGCGGCCAGCCCGGGAGCGTACGACGCCAGCACGTGGTCGCTGATGTCCCAAGGCTGGCGGGCGAACCGTTGCGGGTTGCCCACGCCGTTGCTCCAGGCGTGGTGGAAGTAGAGGGTGGCCCCGTGGTCGATCACCCACAAGTCGCCGTGCCAGACCAGCAGGTTGGGGTTGCGCCAGGAGCGATCGACGTTGGCCACGAACGCGTCCAGCCACAGCACCCGGGCGGCCACGTCCGCACCGGTGGCCACCTCGCCGTCGTAGCCGAACGACCCTGGCAGGAAGTCGACCCCCAGGTTGAGGCCCAGGCTTGCGACCAGCAGGTCCTGCACCTCCTCGTCGGCCTCGTAGCGGGCGATGTCGGCGTCCAGGTCGAGGGCCACCAGCCGGGGCGTACGCAGCCCGATGCGGCGGGCCAGCTCAGCCACCACCACCTCGGCCACCAGGACCCGCACGCCCTGACCGGCGCCACGGAACTTGCAGACGTAGGTGCCCAGATCCTCGGCCTCCACGATCCCGGGCAGGCTGCCCCCTTCACGCAGCGGGGTGACGTAGCGGGTGACTGGGACGACCGGCAGGGAGGTCATCAGGCGATCGGGGTCTCGTCGACCAACCGTCGACGCTCGGCCGCGACATCGAAGTCGGCTACGGGCCACTGCGGGTCCATGCCGGTCAGCGTGTCGTGCAGCAGCTGGGCGATCGCGAGGTTTCGGTACCACTTGCGATCGCTGGGCACGACGTACCACGCAGCGTGCTCGGTGTTGGTGCGCTCCAGCGCGATCTCGTAGGCGTCGCGGTACGCCGGCCACAGGGCCCGCTGGTCGACATCCCCCGGGTGGTACTTCCAGTGCTTCGCCGGGTCGTCGAGCCGGGCCAGCAACCGCTCCTTCTGCGTGTCGGCCGAGATGTGCAGCATGCACTTCATGACGACGGTGCCGCCGTCAACCAGCTCCTTCTCGAAGTCGTTGATCGCTGTGTAGCGACGCTCGATCTCCTCGGGAGGCGCCATCGCGCGGACCCGCTGGATCAGCACGTCCTCGTAGTGCGAGCGGTCGAAGACGCCGAGGTAGCCCGGCGCGGGCAGGGCCTTGCGGATGCGCCACAGGAAGTCGTGGTCGCGCTCCTCGTCGGTCGGTGCCTTGAACGTGCTGATCTTCACGCCCTGCGGGTCGACCAGACCGACCGTGTGCTGCAGCACGCCACCCTTGCCAGAGGTGTCCATGCCCTGCAGCACCAGCAGCACCGAGCGGGGCCTGCCCCCGCGGCCCTCGGCGAAGAGACGCTCCTGCAGCTCGGACAGGCTGTCGCCCAGCTCGGCGAGTGCTTGTTCGCCGGCAGCCTTGTTGCCCTCGAAACCGGGAGTGGCGTCCGTGGGGATCGCGGTCAGGTCGACCGAGCCGGGAGGCAGGGCACGTGGGTGAGCGGTCATGCGTCCATCATGTCGGGTCGCACCCGTCCGGGCACGTCCACCAGCCCCCGCTGACAGGTCACCGTGAGTCGGTCACCGGCCCGTCGAGCTCCTGCTCGTGGCGGCCCGAGGACGCCAGCTCGTCACGGACGACCGAGAAGGCGACCCCCGACCCGTAGCCCTTGCGGGCGAGCATGGCGACCAGACGGCGGGTGGCGGTCACGTCGTCGACCCGGCTCAGGGTGCGGAGCTTCTTGCGGACCAGCACCCGAGCCGCGTACTCCTCGTCGGCCGGGTCGATCTCGTCCACCGCCTCACGGGCGATCTCGTCAGGCACACCCTTGCGGCGCAACTCCTGCGCCAGGGCCCTGGTGGCGAGCCCCTTGCCCGGCTGCCGACTGGCCACCCAGGCCCGGGCGAAGGCCTCGTCATTGATCAAGCCGATCTCGGTGAACCGGTCGAGCAACCGAGTGGCCACGTCGGTCGGGACGTTCTTGGCCGCGAGCTTGTCGCTCAGCTCCTTGCGGCTGCGGGCCTGACCGGTCAGTTGGTCAAGGAGGATCTTGCGGGCCACGGCCTCGGGATCAGCTGGTGGCCCGACCGCCGCCACGTCCTCGGGAGGAGCAGCGACGGCCCGCACCCCGGCATCGGAATCAGCGAAGGGCGACGCCCGCTGGGTCCACGACGGCGCGGGCCGGGTCTCGTCCTTCATCGCGTGGCGCAGGGTCAGAAGTCGTCGACGCCGACCGGAGCGTCAGCGTCCTTGTCGACGGTCGGACCGACACCGAGCTTCTCGAGAATCTTCTTCTCCAGCTCGTTGGCCAGGTCGGGGTTGTCCCGCAGGAAGTTGCGCGAGTTCTCCTTGCCCTGGCCGAGCTGGTCGCCCTCGTAGGTGTACCAAGCGCCGGCCTTGCGGACCAGGCCGGCGTCGACACCGACGTCGATCAGGCCGCCCTCACGGCTGATGCCCTTGCCGTACATGATGTCGAACTCGGCCTGCTTGAACGGCGGGGCCACCTTGTTCTTGACGACCTTGACCCGGGTCCGGTTGCCGACCATGTCGGTGCCGTCCTTGAGGGTCTCGATGCGGCGCACGTCGAGACGCACCGAGGCGTAGAACTTCAGCGCCTTGCCGCCGGTGGTGGTCTCGGGCGAACCGAACATGACGCCGATCTTCTCGCGCAGCTGGTTGATGAAAATCATCGTGGTGTTGGAGTTGCTCAGCGCACCGGTCATCTTGCGCAGCGCCTGGCTCATCAGCCGGGCCTGGAGACCGACGTGGCTGTCGCCCATCTCGCCCTCGATCTCGGCGCGGGGCACCAGGGCGGCCACCGAGTCGATGACGATCAGGTCGAGCGCACCGGAGCGCACCAGCATGTCGGCGATCTCGAGCGCCTGCTCACCGGAGTCGGGCTGGGAGACCAGCAGCGCGTCGGTGTCGACGCCCAGGTTCTTGGCGTAGTCGGGGTCGAGCGCGTGCTCGGCGTCGATGAAGGCGACGATGCCGCCGGCGCGCTGGGCGTTGGCCACCGCGTGCAGGGCGACGGTCGTCTTGCCCGAGGACTCCGGGCCGTAGATCTCGACGACGCGTCCCCGCGGGAACCCGCCCAGGCCGAGCGCGACGTCGAGCGCGATCGACCCGCTGGGGATGATCTCCAGGGGTGCGCGCACCTCGTCACCGAGGCGCATCACCGACCCCTTGCCGAACTGCTTCTCGATGTTGGCTAGTGCGGCGTCGAGGGCTGATCCTCGGTCTGCAGCCATGATCTGTTCCTTCCGGTCGGGGTTGTCCCCGAGTCGTTGCTCAGTGGTGTCGTGCTTGCTGTGACGTCGTGAGGGACGTTAGGGCCGAGCACCGACAGCGGCCCAGCTCGAGCTCTGGACCCTGTGGACGATGTCGACCAGCACGCCACCTGTGGACACACCCTAGCCCGAACATCTGTTCGATTCGAGGCATCGACACGCCCGCGTGTCGCGCCCGCGGTGCCGAGGTCAGGACCCGTGGGCCGGGGCCGGCCCGGCGTCGTCAGTGGCCTCGCGCGCAGCCTCGTGCGCGGCCTGGTCCTGGGGCAGGTGCACCAGGAAGCGGCACCCCACCCCGCTCTCGACGTTCTCGACGTTCTCGACGTTCTCGACCAGGATCCGGCCGCGGTGGGCTTCCACGATGCCCTTGACGATCGCCAGCCCGAGACCCGCACCACGGTCGTGGCGACCCTCGTCCAGGCCGCCCGGGGTCCGCGCGGCATCGCCCTGCCAGGCCACGTCGAAGACGCGGGGCAGGTCGTCGGCGGGGATGCCACCACAGCGGTCGGTGACGGTGAGCTCGATGCCGCCGGCGGTGGAGCGGCCGTGGATCTCGACGACGCCGTCGGCCGGAGTGTGCCGGATCGCGTTCATCAGCAGGTTGGAGATCACCCGGGACAGCCCCGCCGGGTCGGCCACGACCTCGACCCCGGCCTGCACCCCCCCGTCGAGGCGTATCCGGCGGGCCCGGGCCAGCGGGTCGGCCCCGGCGACGGCGTCGCTGACCAGGTCGGTCAGGGGCACCCTCTCGGGCCGGATCCGCAGCGTGCCGGCGTGGATGCGGGAGAGCTCGAAGAGGTCGTCGACCATGTCGGTCATCCGGTCCACCTCAGCCCGGATCTGACGGTGGTAGCGCGCGGGGTCCGGCGCCATGTCGTCGTCGAGCGCCTCAGCCATCGCGCGCATCCCGGCCAGCGGGGTGCGCAGGTCGTGGGAGACCCAGGACACCAGCTCGCGTCGGGACTCCTCGAGCCGCCGCTCGCGGGTGGCGGACTCGTCGAGGCGGCGGTGGGCGTCGGCCAGCTCGTCGGCCAGGTCGCGGAACTCGCGGGGACCACGCGGCTGCGCCGGCACCGGGGCGTACGGCGCGCCGGTGCCGACCCGCCGCACCTCGGCCCGCAACGCCTCCGACCACCGCACCAGGGTCCGACCGAGCGCCAGCGCGACCACCAGGGCGATGACACCGGCCAGCGAGGAGACCACGGTGACCACGGCGAGGTCGTGGTCGGAGATCAGCATCTGCTGCGCCACCGCGACCAGTCCGAGATAGGAGGCGGCCACCGCCACCAGCGCGACCAGGCCGAGCTGCCAGCGGATCGAGTGCCGCCGCAGCAGCCAGCCCACCCACAGGCCGAGCAGGCCGACGGCCAGGGCGCAGCTGAGCGCGATCAGGCCCGCGGATCCCAGGTCGCCACCGGTCACGGCGCGCCGACCTGGCCGGGATGGGCGACCTCGTCAGGCGCCGAGGCCGGCTCGTGAACCTGCCAGCGGTAGCCCACGCCCCACACGGTCAGCAACCGGGCCGGCGTGGCCGGGTCGCGCTCGACCTTCTCCCGCAGCCGGCGCACGTGCACGGTGACCGTGGAGTGGTCGCCGACCGACCAGCCCCACACCTGGTGCAGCAGCTCCTCGCGGGAGAAGGCGACGCCGGGGTGGCCCACGAAGAAGCGCAGCAGGTCGAACTCGCGCCCGGTCAGGGCCAGCGGCCGACCCGCCAGGGTGACCAGGTGCCGGGGCCCGTCGACCACCAGGTCGTCGTCGAGGAGCACCTCGGGGGGGACCGTGGCCCCGCCCACGCTGCGTCGCAGCACCGACTCGACCCGCAGCACCAGCTCGCGCGCACTGAAGGGCTTGCTGACGTAGTCGTCGGCCCCCACCTCGAGGCCCAGGACCCGGTCGTCGGCGTCACCCAGGGCAGAGAGCATCACCACGGCCGGGCCGAGAGCGGGGCGGTGGGTGCTGCGCAGGCGACGGCAGACCTCGCGGCCGTCGATGCCGGGCAGCATGATGTCGAGCACGACGAGGTCGACGCGGGCCTGGGGCGGGGCGTCGGTGACCAGGCGCAGACCGCTCTCGCCGTCCGCGGCCTCCAGGACGTCGTGGCCGGCGGCGCGCAGGTAGGAGACGACCACCTCGCGCACGGTGGTGTCGTCATCCACGACCAGCACCGTCGCCATCCCCACCTCCCTGCGTCGCCGGGGTCCGGCTCGAGCCCAGGCGACCGGCCACCAGCACCGCGACCACGCCGAGCGCCACGAGGACCGCCCAGGACACGACGTAGGGCCGGTCGAGCAGCGTCGCGTTGTCGGGACGGGCACCGAAGCGTCCGATGACGGGCACGGCGAGCACGCTGAGGCTGCCGAGCACGACCAGGGCGACGGTGGCCGGCCGCCGGAAGGCCTCCGGCACGGCCCGGAAGCCGAACGCGAGGCCGAGCACCACCGGGGCGAGGATCGCGTCGTGCACGACCAGGCCGGAGACCAGCCACAGGCCCAGGGACAGCAGCTGGTCGAGGTCCTGGCGGGTCAGGGCGAGGTAGGCGCCGTACCCGCCGACGAGGACGCCGAGCGCGCCACCGGCGTAGCGGAGCCGGTTCATGCCTGCACCTCCACGCGCCGGACCCACTTGGTCTGCAGTACGCCGGGCCGGTTGGGCGCGATCAGGCGGGCGGGGTATCCGTGGTCGAGGGCCAGGGGCTCACCGTCGAGCGCCAGCGCGAGCAGGGTGCGGTCGTCGTCGGCGAAGTTCGCCTGCAGCAGGATGTCGCGGAAGGGTCCGCTCTCCTGCAGGGACACGACCCGTACGTCCTTGCCCCGGGGAGCCTGCACCAGGTCGAGCAGCGAGCGCAGGGTGACGCCGGTCCACGACCCGCTCGCGCTCCAGCCCTCCACGCAGGCGATCGGCAGCGTGTGGGTGTCCTGGCGCATCCCGAGCAGGTCGGCCCGGGTCAGGGTGACCTCGGTACCGGCATACGCCAGGGTCAGGGCGTACGCCGCGTCCGTCGCACTGGAGGTCACCCCGGCGGCCCGGGCGGACTTGTTGATCGGGATGCCCTGGGGCCCCTCACCGCTGCGGGTCGCGAAGAGCGAGACCCGGCGCAGGGCCGGCACGGTGCCGCCCGCGGTGGCCAGCACGGCGACACCGGCGGCGACCCAGGTCATCCGCAGCAGACCACGCCGCCCGACCGGACCGGCCACGGTGGCCTCCGGCTGGTCGTGCGTGGTGTCCTCGACGTCGCCGGTGAGGGCGTCACGGATGATCGGCAGCTTGACCGCGACGTGCACCACGAGCGCACCGATCGCGACCCAGCCCATGGCGTAGTGCGAGGCACGGAAGCCGAAGCTCCAGGGATACCACTGCGCCGAGTTGGACAGGCCGGAGGCGAGCTGGAACAGCGCGGCCCCGACCAACACCGCGATGGAGAGCCGCTCCAGGCCCTCGACCGCGAGCCTCCGCAGGTTTCCTGTGGGCCGGGCGAACAGCTTCGGGTAGACCGTCCACAGCTTGACCAGCAGCAGCGGCACCGCCGCGGTGCCGCTGGCCACGTGCAGGCCCTGGTTGACCCGGTAGAGCCACGACGGGCTGGTCGGGAACGGGATCGGCTGGGAGGCGTTCTGGGCGTAGTGGCTGACCAGGCCGGTCGCGAAGGTCAGCGCGAAGCAGACCCCGAGCCACAACCCGATCCGGGCCGCGACCGAGGCGCTGCGCAGGCGGGAGGTGAAGTGCTCCTCGCGGGGTGCGGTGATCATGCCCAGTCCCCCAGCACCGCGCACCAGCGGCCGCCGAACTCGTGCACGGCCCGGACGCCGAGCCCAGCCTGCTCGGCCACGTCGTGCACCGCGTCGGCGCCGACCACGGCCCAGCGGAACGGCCGGCTGCGTGCACCCGCGCACTCCAGCACCGCCCACAGGGTCTGGGTCGCGCAGCCGGGCTCGGCCACCTCGACCACGATCCGGCCGCGAGGGTCGATCAGCTCACGGGTCCGGCGCAGCAGGGCCACCGGGTCTCCACCGATGCCGACGTTGCCGTCGGCCAGCAGCGCCGTCGACCAGCGGCCCTCGCCGGGCAGGCGCTGGAAGACGTCACGACGCAGCGCGGCCACGCCCCGGTCCCGGGTCTGACCGACGGCCTCGTGCACCACGTCGATGCCGAGCACGACCCGACCGCGCTCGGCCAACGCGGCGGCCAGCCGGCCGGGCCCGCAGCCGATGTCCAGGGTCGGGCCCTCGCAGTGCGACAGCAGGGTGAGGTCTGCGGCGTCGGCGTCGCGCACCCAGTCGCCGACCGGCAACCGGGTGGACACGTCACCCTCGCCACCCGGGTCGCCGACTCCGACCACGGTGCACGGCCGGCCCTGCAGGGCATGGGTGAAGACGGAGGTGAAGGAGGAGTCACGCAGCCCTCCTGCGACGAAGTCGTCGGCGTAGTGGTCGGGTGAGGGGTCCTCGGCCAGGCTCATCGGGTCATCACAGCGTCATCGTCCCTTTCTCGCGCCACACGGCGGCGAAGATGGAGCCCGGCACCAGCGCCGCGACCACGTCGGCGTCGGCCACCGTGTCCACGTCGCGCAGCACCGGGGCGGTGCCGACGTCGAGGCCGGCGCCCACGAGCACGGCCAGGGTGTCGTCGTACGTCGTCGGCGTGCTCATCGGCACGCCGCTGACCGCGCGCGCCGCGGCGGGGTCGCGCAGCGCGAGGACCCACCAGCCGCCGTCCTCGGCCTCACCGAGCACGGCGTCGTGCTGCTCGAGACCGGCCGCGACCAGACGCAGCAGGTCGGCGTCGACCTGTGGGGTGTCCATGCCGACCTGGACGACCGGTCCGGGCACCTCGCCCGCCGCGTGCGCGATCCGGGTCCCGAGCCCGCCCTCGGCCTGGGCCCGCACCGTCCAGCCGGCGAGCAGCGCATCGAGCTCGGCGGCGTCGGCGGCGATCGACAGGTCGCCGTCGAGGGCCAGGTGGCAGTGCTCGGCCCCGACCGCGTCGGCGCACGCACCCAGGGTGTCACGCAGGGCCGCGGCCGCGAGCGCGGCCGCCTGTGGCATGCCGACGTCGGCACCGAGCCGGGTCTTGACCCGCCCGGCGACCGGGGCCTTGGCCAGGACGAGGGCCTCGAAGCCCGCGCCGGAGCTCATGAGATGGCCTTCCAGAAGTCACGGGCGGTGCGCGCGGTGCCCTTGACCGAGCCCGACACCTTGGAGCGGGTGCCGGCGGCGCGCGGGTGGTAGGCCACGTCGCGCTCGGCGAAGCGCCAACCGGCCAGGGTCGCCTTCTGCAGCAGCTCGACGGGGTAGCCGAAACGGCGGTCCTGCACGTCGAGGGCCAGCAGCGCCTCACGACGGCAGACCCGCATCGGGGCAATGTCGTGGGCGTCCATCCGGATCCGGCGCCGCAGCCAGGCCACGATCAGGGCGTTGCCAGCCCGGGCGTGCCAGGGCCAGACGCCTCGGCTCACCGGGCGGCGCCGGCCGACGGCGATGTCGGCGCGACCGGAGACGATCTCCTGCAGCAGCGGGACGAGCTCCTCGGGGTCGAAGGAGGAGTCGCCGTCCATGAAGGCGACGTACTCGGCGCTCGCTGCGAGCAGCCCGGCGTGCACCGCAGCGCCGTACCCAGGGCGCGGCTCGTGCACGACGAGCGCCCCGAGCCGGGTCGCCACCGCCGCCGTGTCGTCGACGGAGCCGTTGTCGGCCACGATCACCGAGAACTGGGCGGGCACCCGGGGCAGCAGGTCCTCGAGGGCGGGGGCCTCGTCCTTGCAGGGCAGGACGAGGTCACAGACGGCGGCGGGCATGGGTCCAACCTAGGGCCGCGCACCTTGTCGACCCGCACGCCATCCCTTACGAACGCCTGACGGTAACGTCTCGACCCGATCGCGACGTCGCCCACCCACCTGACATGCTCGGGCCCGTGGCCGACACCGCCGAGGACCGACGTACGTCGACCCAGCGGCCTCTCCGCGCCCCGTGGGTCGGGCTCGCGGTGGTCCTGCTGGTGGTGGCCGCCGCGTTCCTGGTGCCCCGGCTGACCGGCTGGGAGGTCTCCTCCCGGGCGCCCCGGTCGGCCTCCGACCGGGAGGTGGCGCCCCTGCACGGCCTGTGGGAGCCCAAGCTGCTCGGGCCCGGCACCCTGCCCGCCGTGGTGATCGCGCTGCTCTCCTTCAGATACGCCCAGGGCCTGGCCGAGCGGCTCGCATGGCGGCCCTTGCTCGCCCTCGGTTACGTTGCCGGGCTGGCCTGGATGCTGGCGCTGGCGCTGGTCGACGGCACCGCGGGCCTGTCCCGGCAGCTGGGCAACCCCTACGAGTACCTGCGGACCGCGCGCGAGGTCACCGACGTGCAGGGGCTGCTGACCACATGGACCGAGCACCTCCCCATCGACTCCGTCGACGCGTTCGTCACCCACGTCTCGGGTCACCCGCCGGGTGCGCTGCTGTTCTTCGTCGGGCTGGTCCGCCTGGGCCTCGGTGGCGACCTCGCCGCCGGGGTGGTGGTCACGGCGCTGGCTGCGAGCACCGCCGTGGCCGTGATGGTCACGCTGCGGACGCTGGGTCACGAGGACGTGGCCCGACGGGCGGCGCCGTTCCTGGTGCTGACCCCGGCGGCCGTCTTCATGGCGGTCTCCGCCGACGGCCTGTTCGCTGCGGTCGCGGCCTGGGGCCTGGCCTGCCTGGCGATCGGCGCGACCCGCCCCAACCGGGCCCACGCGGTCGCGTGGTCGGCGCTCGCCGGGCTGCTGCTCGGGGTGCTCGTGATGATGTCCTACGGGTTGCCGCTGATGGGGCTGCTCGCGGTGGCCGTGCTGTTCTCGGCCCGGTCGTGGCTGCCGCTGCCGGTGGCCGCCGGCACCGCGCTGCTGGTCGTGCTCGGCTTCGCGGTCGCCGGTTTCGCCTGGTGGGAGGCCTACCCGCTGCTGAACGACCGGTACTGGGACGGCATCGCGGCCGACCGGCCGGCGGCGTACTGGATGTGGGCCAACCTCGCCCTGCTCGCGCTCACCGGTGGTCCGCTGCTCGGGGCCGGGCTGGCCCGGGTGGCCGTCGACGTACGCGCGCTGTGGCGCGACCGGAGCACGGTCCTGCTGGTGGTCGCGGCGAGCGCCGCCGCGGTGCTGGCCGCGGACCTGTCCCGGATGAGCAAGGCCGAGGTGGAGCGGATCTGGGTGCCGTTCGTGCCCTGGCTGCTGATCTCCTGCACCCTGCTGCCGCAGCGCTGGCGCCGCTGGGGCCTGGGCCTGCAGCTGCTCACCGCGCTGCTGGTGCAGCACCTGTTCTACACCGCCTGGTGAGCGCGTCCCGGTGGGTAGTCCCCGCCTTGTTCACCCCGCCGGGGCCGGTGACGGGCGAACAAAGCGGGGACCACAAAAAAACGACCGCCTCAGGCCCGCAGCGGTGCCGTCGCGAACTCCCGCAGTCCCTGCTCGGGCAGGATCTCTGCAGCGAAGCCCAGCTCTTCGCGGGCCCGCTGCGGGGAGGCCACGATGTGCCGGACGTCGCCGAGCCGGTAGCCACCGGTCACGTCGGGGGCGATCTCGGTGGCCGTGCCGGTCGCGACCAGCTCGGCCACCTCACGGATGCCGATCGGGTGCCCCGACGCCACGTTGTACGCCGCGAAGTGACCCGTCGCGCCGTCGAGGACCGAGCGCAGGGCCGCGACGTTGGCCCGGGCCACGTCGGCCACGTGTACGAAGTCGCGCATCTGGCCGCCGTCCTCGTAGACCTGCGGGGCCTCGCCGCGCTCCAGGCTGGAGCGGAACATCGCCGCCACCCCGCTGTACGGCGTGTCGCGCGGCATGCCCGGCCCGTAGACGTTGTGGTAGCGCAGCGCCACCGCGGAGGCGTCGGCCTGCCGGACCCAGGCCGAGGTGTAGTGCTCCTGGGCCAGCTTGCTGGCGGCGTAGGAGCTGCGGGGCTCCAGCCGCGCGTCCTCGTCGACCAGCGACCAGCTCAGGGCCCGGCCGCAGACCGGGCAGTGGTTCTCGAAGTCACCGGCGTCGAGCGCGGCGACCGCCCGCGGCGGCGGCGCCTGGTCACCGTGATCGGCACACGTGTAGCGGCCCTCGCCGTAGACCACCATCGAGGACGCCAGCACCAGCCGACCCACCCCGGCCTCGTGCATCGCGGCGAGCAGGACGGCGGTGCCGTAGTCGTTGTGGCTGGCGTAGGCGGGCAGGTCCCCGACCTTGACGCCCGCGCCGACGACGGCGGCCTGGTGGCAGACGGCGTCGACGCCGTGCAGCAGGTCGCCCCACGAGGCCGCGTCACGCACGTCGAGCTGGTGCGTGCCCGCGGGGGCGCTCGCCGCCCCGTGGGCCATCGCGAGCATCAGGTCGATGCAGACCACCTCGTCGCCGGCCGCCTCGAGCTGCGCCGCGATCGCCGTACCGACGAAGCCGGCGGAGCCGGTGAGCAGGATCCTCATGCCGGGCCCGGCACGTCGTAGGTCAGCTCGAGCCCGTCGGCCCAGGTCGAGCACGAGCAACCGCTCGGGTCGGGCAGCGCGGTGATGGTGTCCGAGAGCAGGCCCTTGAGCCGCTCCAGGTTGGCCCGGAAGAGCGCGAAGACCTCCTCCTGGCCCACGCCCGAGCCCGACTCGGCGCCCGCGTCCATGTCGGTGACCAGCGCGATCGCGGAGTAGCACATCCGCATCTCGCGGGCCAGGACCGCCTCGGGGTGCCCGGTCATGTTGATCAGGGTCCAGCCCTGCGCGGCGTAGTGCTGCGACTCGGCGCGGGTCGAGAACCGCGGTCCCTCGATCACGACCATCGCTCCCCCGCGCTTCACGTCGGGTGCGGCGCTCTGGACGGCGTCGCCGATCCGGTCGCAGTAGGGGTCACCGAACGGGACGTGGGTCGCACCCCGCTCCACGAACGTCTGGACACGCGCGGTGGTCCGGTCCACGAGCTGGTCGGGCACCACGATGTCGCCGGGCGCCACCTCGTGGCGCAGTCCACCGACCGCACACGGCGCGAGCACCTGGCGGACCCCGAGGGAACGCAGGGCCCAGAGGTTGGCCTGGTAGGGCAACGTGCTGGGGCCGTGCTCGTGGTCGGCACCATGGCGGGGCACGAACGCGACCCGGCGGCCCGCGACCGTGCCGATCGCGACCGGGGCCGACGGCGCGCCGTACGGCGTGTCGATCGGGTGCTCCTCGGGGTCGTCGAGGAACGCGTAGAAGCCGGTGCCGCCGATGACGGCGATCTCGGCGCTCGGGGAGGTGCTCATGGCGCCAACTGTGCCAGCCGCGGTGCCGGGCAGGCTCACCGCTCCGAGCCCGGCAGCTCCAGCGCCTTCCAGACCGCGGACCAGACCTGCTTGGGCGGGACGCCGGCGTCGAGGGCCTCACGAGCGGAGCGGTCGTCGAGCTCGGCCATCACGAACTGGTCGGCCCAGACCCGGTGGTAGCCGCGACCCAGGGCTGCCTCGAGCCGGTCCCAGAACTCCGTGTGCCTCATCGGGCACCATGCTGCCGCACCCGGGCGGACGCCGGCGCGGCCGGGTCAGTCGATCGGGCGGAGCTCGTCGGCGTAGGACACCGAGACCCGCTTGAGCAGGCCCGCCTCATCGACGCGGTACTGGCCCATCCGCCACAGCGGCGGGCTGTAGGCGTGCACGGACACCGAGCCGATGACCGCGCCGTTGAGTCGGTGGATGTGGTCGCGGTCGAAGCAGAAGCTGGCCCCTGCGAGCACCCGGGTCTCCCGGGCACCGTCCGTGATCGACAGGTTGTTCTCGACCAGCTCGCCGGACACGACGGCCACCGCACCCGACGAGACGTCGTGGTCGTGCCAGCCGGTGTCGTTCTCGGGAGTCCAGCACAGCAGCCAGATGTCGACGTGGCTGTCGCGGTGGAGCAGCACGTAGACCCGGTCGTCGTCGTCGAAGGCGACGTGGTGGCCCCAGTCCTGCGACCGGGAGGCGATGTCGGCCACCAACCGACGCAGCTCCTCGGGGTCCAGGTCCCGCCCGGTCGGGACTCCTGCTCGCTCGACCGGGGTCGGCTCGTGGTTGCTCATGGACGGGTGCCTCTCTCGTCGGTACGGTGCGCGGTCAGGCCCAGGAGACGGGCGGGGTTGGTGATGCGGACGGCGTGGGTCGCCGCATCGCCGAAGAGCTCGGCCAGGGGGTCGGCGTAGGGACGGTCGGAGCCGAGGACCAACGCGTCGATGCCGAGTACCCGGACCACGGCGTCGAGGGCCCGGGGGCCGTAGCCCGACGAGTCGACGTACAGGTCGGGGTCGATCGGTCGCTCGGACCCGCCGCGGATCACGTGCCGTTCGTGGTGCACCGGCGCCAGGCCCGCGGCTGCCCCGAAGACCACCCGTAGGCCGGGCAGCAGGGCCCGGCCGTCGACCGCCTGCCAGGCCCACCAGGCGGCCTGCAGCTGGCCGACGTAGTCCACGACCGCGGGCCACCACCCGGGCACGTCGGCCGTCGCCCGTGCGGGTCCGGGATGCACCAGCAGGGGCTTGCCGGCCCGCGCTGCGACGGTGAGCACCGGCCCCGCGGCCTCCCAGGCCGCCGGGGTCAGCAGGGCTGTCGCCGGCAGCTGCAGGCCGACGAACGCCTCGGCGGCGAGCCGGGTGGTCAACGCCGGCAGGTCGGGGTCACTCGTCGTGACCGACGCCCAGGCCCGGAAGTGCTCGGGCAGGGCCTGCGCGCCGGCGTGCCAGGCGTCGAGCAGCACGCTCGCGTCGGGCAGGGACTCGATGCCCAGCGGGGCCGAGAGGCTGACACAGGCCAGCACGGTGCCGGCCTCACGGTCCAGGGCGACGCGGGCGTCAACGTCGTGGTCGTCGGGGGCCACGTCGTACGGCGCCTCGCCGTCGGTGTGCAGCGTCCAGCCCCGCAGGTACGGCGGGTGGCCGCGGACCCGCAGGGCCTCGACCAGCTCGGCCGGCCACAGGTGCTGGTGCACGTCGATCGCGCCCACCGCCATCAACCACCCCTTAAGTAGTGTAATTCAGTTCAGTTATTAGAGTATGCGGCACCATGCACCCGCCACGGGAGCGTCGTCCGGCGTGTCGAGCCTCCTCGAGAGGATCGTGGTCGACGCCGTTGCGGACCACCGGTGGTCGGGCAACGTGGAAGTCGTCGAGACCCCAGGAGCCGGTCGGTCCGGGGGTCGTACCGTGTGCTGGTCGCCGCGGGACGTCGCGGCTGGACGCCTCGCGGCGCCTCACCCGAGCAGTGTCTCACGCCCGCCGTCGGGCGCGGAGCAGCAACCAGCTCTCGCCCCGCAGACCGGGGTCGGTCAGCATCTCGTCCGCCTGCCACCCGACGTCAGAGAGGACCGTGCGCAGCGCCGGCTCGCGCCAGTAGGTGAAGCGTCGTGGCGTACCGACCGTGCCGTGGGTCGACCAGGCCTCCCCGTCGCCCTGCTTGAGCGACATCATCAGCACGCCGCCGGCCCGGGTGGCCGCCGCCAGCCGAGCCAGGACGGCGGGCAGGTCGGTGCGGGCCACGTGCAGCAGGCTGGCGTTGGCCCAGACGCCGTCCCACGGTCCGCCCAGGTCGTGGACGAGCGGGTCGACCAGGGCGGCCCGGTGCCCCTGGGCGCGCAGCACCGCGACGAACCCCGTGCTGATGTCGGTGCGCCGGAGGAGGATCCCGTGGGCCTCCAGGTAGGCGGCGTCGCGACCGCCAGCACTGCCGATCTCCAGCACCCGGGCACCCGCGCCCAGCGCCGCGACCAGGGTCTCGAGCCGGGCCCGGACCAGGCCGTACAGCTCGGACGTGGCCGCACCGTAGCTCTGAGGGTCCCGGTCGTAGGCCCGCACCGTCGCACGCGCGACGGCCGCCCCGACGTCCCACGCATGGTGCGCCACATCGTGCAGGTGGTGGTGGCCCAGGCTCTCGACCGTGAACGCGCTGCCGTTGCTGCGGGTCCCCCGCCGGCCCCATGCCCCGTCGGGCACGGCGTCGTACGCCGCGGCGACGCCGTGCGCCTCCTGCCGCAGCCCGGGGCCGACCTCGCCCGGGTCCTGCTCGGCGTACCGCTCGGTGAGAGCGGTGGCGTCCTGATCCCAGTCGGCGAACGTGGGTCGGTCCTGCGTCATCACCCGCTGCAGCCGTCGGGCGACGACCGGTGCACATCGCGGACGTGGCACGCGTACTCTGCGGTCGACCAGGTGGAGGAGTCCGGGCGCACCGTGGCGGCCGGCTCGGTGAGCAACGGCGCCCAGAGCTCCGCGTTGGCCCGGATCTCCCACCCCAGCCGCTCACGTGGGACGGCCGCGGCGTCGTGACCACACTCGGGGCACGCGCGTCGCAGAACCCAGGTCCAGTCCTTGGTGTCGGGGGCGATCCTCACCACGTCATCGTCGCAGTGCCCGCCGGCCGCGACGGGCGGCGTTCCTGCCACTCTCCGGCCGTCTACCGCCAGGCGGAAGGCCTCAACCGAGGCTGACCGGGGCCGACCCGAACGCGACGTTGAACCGGTCGCACCAGATGACCACCGAGCGGATCCCGCGCAGGTCGGCCCCGACGGGGATCTCGTAGTGGTGGTTGCCGCGGGTGGCCTTCAGCTCGCCGAGCGGCAGGAAGCGACCGTCGTCGTAGGAACCCCAGCCGCCCCCGCTCGTGGCCGACGACAGCCAGACGTGCAGGTCGGGGCCGTCGGAGGTGACGAGGCCCTCGAGCCGCACGAAGCGACGGCCGTCGGCCAGCTCGAGGACCCGCGCCGGCCCGGACGTCCGGTGCTCGGCGTCCTCGAGGGCGCCGCTGCCCAGCAGGACCGGACTCGCCTCTGGGAGGGGCGTGGCCTCGGCGCCCGGAACCGGCGACCCGACCGGCGACCCGACCGGCGCCGCTCGGTCGGTCCATGACCCCCCGCATCGGCGCCACGCTCGGCAGGCCTCTCGTCGAGGGTGCTGCTGGTGAACGCCCGCCACGGCTCGAACAGGAGCAGGGCGAGCACCGCCAGGGACGCCACGACACCGACCACCCACCACCTCACCATGCGGCGAAGGTAACCCGCCGACGAGCCGCCCGGAGGGCGCGGTGCTGACGAACCGGTGACGTCAGGTCAGCAGCAGCCGGTCGAGGCGGCGGCGCACGACGACCAGGCCGACCAGACCCATCGTGACGAGGTAGAGCACCGACACCGCCGACGCCCAGGTCAACGAGCCGGTGGTGAGCTCGCGGCACAGCACCACCCCCCGGTAGAGCGGGGTGAGCTCGACGACCCAACGCAGGCCCACGGGGAACGCGGTGACCGGGAAGAAGGTCGCCGAGAAGAGGAACATCGGCAGCGTCGCGAGGGTGACGAACTCGAAGTCCTGCCAGGTCCGCATGAAGGTGGTCAGGGCCATGCAGACTCCCCCGAACGCCCACCCGATCAGCAAGGCGGCGGGCAGCACCAGGACCGCCCACCACGAGGAGACGAGACCCATCGCCGCCATCACGACCAGGAACGCCGCCGAGTAGACACCGCCCCGCAGCAGCGACCAGCTGAGCTCGCCGCGGGCGATGTCCATCGTGGTCAGTGGGGTGGCCAGCATCTGGTCGAAGAGCTTGTTGTACTTCAGCTTGAAGAAGAAGTTGAAGGTGGCGTCCAGGACTGAGCCGTTCATGGCCGACGCGGCGAGCATCCCCGGAGCGACGAACTCGGCGTACGGGATGCTCTGGCCGTTGAACGCGAACCCGGTCACCAGCTGACCCACGCCCACACCGATCGAGAACAGGTAGAAGACGGGCTCGAGGAAACCCGAGACGAAGATGTACCAGGCGCGTCGGTAGGCCAGGTAGTTGCGGTAGAGCAGCAGGCCAGTGGCCTCTCCTGCCGAGACCGGGGATGCCGCGGCGCGACCGACGGACGTGGTGAGCATCGCCATGTCAGATCATCATCCTGCGGGTCAGCCGGCGCACGGCCCAGACCCAGCCGAGACCGGCGAGCGTGGTCAGGTAGGCCACGTGCACGGCGGCGGTAGGCCAGTCCCAGGTGCCGAGGGTAAGCATCCGGGTCAGGTCGACGCCGTGCCACAACGGCGTGAGCGTGGCGAGAACCTCGAGCGGGGCGTCCAGGTTGGCGATCGGGAAGAAGGCACCGGAGAAGAGGAAGAGCGGGATCATCCCGAGTCGGAAGACCAGGGCGAACGCGCTCTCGTCCTTGAGGCCGGCGCTGAAGGCGTAGATCGGCGTGGCGAAGGCGAGACCGATCAGCACCTGGACGAGCAGCGCACCGAGCACTCCGGTCACCGACTCGTAGACCCCGAACGGCACCATCACGACCAGGAACACCGCGCACGAGGTCACCACCCGGAACAACACGAACCCGAGGTTTGCCAGGATCACCTCAGGCACGCCCAGCGGGGTCGCGATCATCGAGAAGTAGGTCTTGTGCCACTTGATCTGGCCCATCACCGGGTAGGTGACCTCACCGAAGACCGTGGTCATCGCGGTGGCGGCGAGCAGCCCGGGCGCCACGAAGGAGAGGTAGGACGTCGCGCCCTCCAGGGCGGCAGGGTCGCCCTCGATGAAGCCGCCCAGGAACACGCCCATGGCCAGCACGTAGAGCAGCGGCGTCACGAACGACGAGATCACGCTGCCCTTCCAGGTGCGCAGATAGACGATCGCCCAGTAGTCGAAGAGGCGGGCCGCCCCCGCCACGGTGCTCGTGTGCGCCGTGGCGCACGGGCCGGTCGGTGTCGGGTTCATCAGTCCACCAGCGTCCGGCCGGTCAGGCGCAGGAACACGTCCTCGAGCGTCGATCGACGCACGAGGGTCGCGACCGGGTCGAGGCCGCGCTCGTGCACCTTCGCGATCGTCTCCTCGCCGTCCAGGCTGTACAGCAGCAGCCGGTCGGGCAGCACCTCGATGCGCTCGGCGAGGTCCTGCACCCTCGCCGCCAGCCCCTCGTGGGTCTCACCCTGCGACGCGACCCCGAACCGCAGCTCGGCGACCTCACGGGTCGAGTGGTCGCGGATCAGGTCGAGGGGTGAGCCCTCCGCCACGATCACGCCCTTGTCCATCACGACCAGCCGGTCGCAGAGCTGCTCGGCCTCGTCCATGTAGTGCGTGGTCAGCACCAGCGTGACCCCGGCCTGCTTGAGCCGGAACAGCCGGTCCCACACGACGTGCCGGGCCTGCGGGTCCAGCCCCGTCGTGGGCTCGTCGAGCAGCAGCACGTCGGGCCTGTTGATCAGCGAGCGGGCGATCGTGAGCCGGCGCTTCATGCCGCCCGAGAGGTCGTCCACCATGGCGTCGGCCTTCTCGGTCAGCTGCACGAAGTCCAGCAGCTCCGCCACCCGGGACCGGACCTCCAGACGCGGCAATCCGAAGTAGCGCCCGTAGACGAACAGGTTGTCCCGCACGCTGAGCTCGGTGTCGAGCGTGTCTTCCTGCGGGCACACCCCGATCCGGGCCCTGATGGACGGACCGTCCGCGGCCGGGTCCAGGCCGAGGATGCGCAGCTCGCCGCCGGTCACCGGCGACACCGCCGCGATCATCCGCATGGTCGAGGACTTGCCGGCGCCGTTGGGCCCGAGGAAGCCGAAGGCCTCCCCGCGGTGCACGTCGACGTCGATCCCCCGGACCGCCTCGAAGTCGCCGAACGACTTGCGCAGCCCCCGGGCTCGGATCATCACGTCGCTGTCCACCACGCCCGCACCCTAATCGGCGGCGCCGACAGGGACACCCGACACGGCCCGGCCCCGCGTCGGCTGGGACGTGCACGGACCCCCCGCCGGC
>JAJAYJ010000032.1 GCA_026786275.1 Nocardioides sp.
ACCCCATACAACCCTCGGCGGCCGCCTCCGAGGTCTATCACCCCCCGGCCCGGGGGTCCGCGCGGCGCCTCGGCGACGTGCCGCGCGAGCTCGCGCTGCCCCTCGACGACGCACTGCTGGACCGGCTCGCCGCCGGCGCCGCGCCGCACCACGCGGCGTACACGCTGCGGTCGTGGGTGGGAGACATCCCCGACGACCTCGCGCTCAGCTGGATGACGCTCTCCTCGAGCCTGATGACCGAGGCGCCGACCGGCGAGAAGGAGGTCGAGCCCGAGGTCGTCGACGTGGCCGCCCTGCGCGAGGGCGAGGCCACGGTGTCCAAACAGGGACGCACGAGATACCACACCGTCGCGCTCGACGAGGCCGGTGACGTGGTCGCCTGCACCGACCTGGTGACGACCGTGCACGAGCCCGGTCGCGGCTACCAGTGGGGCACGCTGGTGCGCGGTGAGGACCGCGGCCACCGACTGGGCCTCGCGGTCAAGGTGGCCAACCTGCGGCTGCTGCAGCGCGAGGTGTCCGACCTGGCCCGGGTGACGACCTGGAACGCGGAGGTCAACCACCACATGATCGACGTCAACGAGCAGCTGGGCTTCAGCCCCGTCGCCCGGCTGGGTGAGTTCCAGAAGCGGCTCACCTAGCGGTCGGGTCAGGGCTCGTGAACGCAGCTGTCCACAGGACGGCCCGTGCATAGGCGCCGACTCGGCCGCTAGGTGGGGGGTCAGGAGGTGGAGGTGTCCGCGTCCGAGTCCAAGGTGAGCTCCGCGGTGTTGCTCTGGCCCTCGCGGACGAAGGTCACCGTGACCGTGTCACCGGGACGGTAGGACCTGACGGTGGCCACCAGGCTGTCGGCGCCGGTGATGATCCGGTCGTCGACCCTGGTGATCACGTCGCCGACGGCGATGCCGGCATCGGCCGCGGTGGAGCCGTCGTTGACCAGGCTGATCGCGGCCCCCTCGATCACCGCTGCCCCGGTGCCGCCCGGGGCGACGTTGCCGACCTGGACCCCGAGCCGGGCGTGGGTCGGGGTCTGGCCGTTGGCCATCTGCTCGACGATCGGCAGCACCTCGTCCATCGGGATCGCGAAGCCGAGCCCGATCGAGCCCGCAGCCGCACCGGCGCTGGTCCCGGCGGTGCGAATGGAGGAGTTGATGCCGACCACATTGCCGGCCATGTCGGTCAGCGCGCCCCCGGAGTTGCCCGGGTTGATCGCCGCGTCGGTCTGGATGGCGGGGTACGTCGTGCTGTTGCCCTCACCGTCGGAGCCCACGTCGACCGGGCGGTCCAGGGCGCTCACGATGCCGCTGGTGACCGTCGACTCCAGCCCGAACGGCGAGCCGATCGCGACCACGGGCTGGCCCACCGCGAGGTCGCCCGACGTGCCGATGCTCGCCGGGGTGAGGTCGTCGACACCCTCGGCCTGGATCAGGGCGGTGTCGGTCAGGGGGTCGGTGCCGACCACGGTGGCCGGCGCGGAGGTGCCGTCGTTGAAGGCCACCCGCACGCTGCCGCCCTGCGCGGCCACCTCCACCACGTGGTTGTTGGTCAGGATCTGGCCGTCGCGGCTCAAGATGATGCCGGAGCCGGAGCCGGAGCCCTGCTGGCCGGTGACCTCGATCTTGACCACCGAGGGCAGCACCTTCGCAGCCACCGACTCCACGGTGCCGCTCGCCGCCGGGCTGGCCGAGGACGCCACGGCCTGCGACGTGCTGCGGGCCCGCTGGGTCGAGGTGCCGCTCAGTCCGGTGACCGCGTCGTCGCTCAGCGCGTTCCAGGTCGCGGCGCCGCCCACCCCGGCGCCACCCCCCACGAGCAGGGACGCGGCGATAACGCCGGCCGCGAAGCGCCGACGACCGAGTCGATCGGGGGCGGTCGGTGCGGGCGGGGTCGGCTGGGGCGTGTCCCACGACGGCGCGGCGTACCCGGGCGGCGGCGGGGGAGTGCCGGGGTGCTGCGGGCGTGCGGTGCTCTCGTCGCCGGTGGCGGCCTGGTCGGGATGGTCGTTGCTCATGCCTCGACTCTGCCGAGGGCGGCTGTGCGGACGCTGAGACCTGGCTTTGCGAGTCCGAAGAACTCAGCCCTGGGTGCCCACCCGCCGCGGAGCAGCCGGCGTTCCTTGCCCCGCGACGTGGCCTACGTCACAATCGGGCGCCATGACCGTGCCCGCGCCGCCCGCGCCCCGCTTCGTCGACGACCGGCTTGCCCACTGGGCCGCTCAGACCCCGGACGCGGAGGCGATGACCTACCGGGAGCGGAGCTGGACCTGGGCGCAGTGGGACCAGCGGGTACGCCGGGCCGCCGGGGCCCTGAAGGCCGCCGGGATCGGCCGCGGCGACGTGGTCTCGTTCCTGGACAGGAACCACCCGGCCTGCGTCGAGCTCTCGCTCGGGGCCGCCACCCTGGGGGCGGCCAACGCCATCATCAACTGGCGCTCGGCCGGCGACGAGATCGAGTATGCCGTCAACGACTCGGGCGCCCGGATCCTGGTGGTCGGCAGCGAGCTGATGCCCGCGGTCGCAGCGATCCGGGACCGGCTGACCCAGGTCGAGCAAATCCTCGAGGTCACCCCCGACGGGGTCGAGGGCGACCCCTACGAGGCCTGGCTGGCCGCGGCCGAGCCGGCCGACCGCCAGCCGGACGTCGACCCCGAGGACGTCTGCCTGGTCATGTACTCCTCCGGCACCACCGGGCGACCCAAGGGCGTGATGCTGACCCAGACCAACATGGTCAGCCACACCGTGAACGCGCACGACGGGTGGGTCTTCGAGCCCGACGACCGCTCGATGGTCTCAATGCCGCTCTTCCACGTGGGCGGCTCGTCGTACGTCCTGTTCGGGTTGCACGACGGCATCGCCAGCATCATGACCCGCGACCCCGACAGCGCCTCCCTGGCCGGCGCGATCCTCCGGGGCGCCAACCGGACCTTCCTGGTGCCGGCCGTGCTCGCCCAGGTGCTGCAGTCGGGTCCCGAGGCGGTCAGGCTGTTCGCCGGGCTGAAGACCTACACCTACGGCGCCGCCCCGATGCCGCCGCCGCTGCTGCGCGCGGCGATGGCGGCCTGGCCCGACACCGACTTCATCCAGGTCTACGGCCTGACCGAGGTCGCGGGCGTGGCCACCCACCTGCTGCCCCACGAGCACCAGGACCGAGAGCACCCCGAGCGGCTGGTCTCCGCCGGCCGGGCGCTGCCCGGGGTCGAGATCCGGATCGTCGACCCGGTCGGCCTCGAGGACGTCCCGGTCGGGGGCCACGGCGAGATCTGGCTGCGGACGCCGCAGCTGATGAAGGGCTATCTCGGCCAGCCGGAGGCGACCGCCGAGGTGATCACGGCCCACGGCTGGTTCCGCACGGGCGACCTCGGCCGAGTCGACGCCGACGGCTTCCTCTTCGTGGAGGACCGGCTCAAGGACATGATCATCTCGGGCGGCGAGAACATCTACTCACCCGAGGTGGAGCGCGTGCTGGCCGAGCACCCGGCCGTGAGGGAGGTCGCGATCATCGGGATCCCCGACGACACGTGGGGCGAGAGCGTCAAGGCCGTGGTCTCGCTGACGGAGGGCGTCAGCGCCACCGAGGCCGAGCTCGTCGAGCACTGCCGGGAGCACCTGGCCCACTTCAAGTGCCCGCGCAGCGTGGACATCATCGACCTGCTGCCACGCAACCCCACCGGCAAGATCCTCAAGCGCGACCTGCGGGCGCCGTACTGGCAGGGCCGCGAGCGCGCCGTCAACTGAGGCCGCCCAGCCCGTAGGTTCTCAGGCGGACCACCGAGCTCGAGACCCAGGAGACCGCATTGACCACGGCCAGGACCGTGCCCGTCACCACCGAGATGGACGGCGAGGAGCTCGACGCCGAGGACGCCTGGCACCTGGCCCGACGGCACGGGCTGCGACGGATCGTGCTCGACTCGTTCGTGCGGTTCCGCTACGGCGACGGTTCACCCACAGCCGGGCGCTGACGCTGCAGACCTGCCTGGCCGTGGTGCCGTTCCTGCTCGCGGTGACCGGGCTCTGCGCCGACATCGACGAGGAGAGGTGGTCGCAGGTGGGGGCCGCCACCGTCAACGCGGTCTCACCCGGCTCCGGGGGCGACGACGCGCTGGCGAACGCGGCGGCCGGCGGCTCGGAGGAGGCCGGTGAGGTCGCGCTGGTGCTCGGGCTGCTGCTCGCCCTGGCCTGGATGACCGCCGCGATGGCCCAGGTCGCGCGGGGCAGCAACCGGATCTACGGCATCCGGCGCGACCGGCCCGCGCTGCGCAAGTACGGCCGGGCCGCGGTGCTCACCGTGCTGCTGGCCGGACCCGTCGGGGTCGGCTTCTTCCTGCTCGTGGCGGGCGGCGCCTTCGGTGACGCGATGGTCGAGATCTACGGCTGGTCGGGCACCACCCACACGCTCTGGCAGGTGCTGCGCTGGCCGGCGGGGCTGCTGCTGCTCGTCGTCACCATCGCGATCCTGCTCGACCACGCCCCGCGCCGACGCCAGCCCGCCACGTCCTGGTTGGCCCTGGGCGCGCTCGTGGCGGTGGCCTGCTCGCTGCTCGCGGCCGCCGGCCTGGCGGCGTACGTGCAGCTCAGCGGCTCCTTCGACAGCACCTACGGTCCCCTGGCCGGGATCGTGGCCCTGCTGCTGTGGAGCCTGCTGTCGTCGATCTCGTTGTTCCTCGGGGTCGCGGTGTGCGCCCAGCTCGAGGCCCTGCGTGCCCACCAGTTCGAACCGGCGTACGACGACCCGGGTCGCCCGGACGAGCACCCGGTCTGAGGCCGCGAACCTCGTCGCCCGGGGTTCGACGCCGGGTGCGAAACTGGGCCACCGGGCCCCGGTGCCGACCACCGACCACCGCCCACCGCCCACCGCCCACCGTCAGCGTGCGTCCACCTGGCTCCGAAAGGTTCTCGCCCTGACCAGCCCCGACCACCTCGACGACGCGCACGACCCGCTGCTGCGCGGGCAGCGCGCACCGTCCCCGCGCACCCTGGTCGAGGTGTTCCGGACCACCGTCGAGCAGGCGGCCGACGAGCCGGCCGTGGACGCGGGCACCGGGATGCTGACCTACGCGGAGCTCGAGGAGGCCGCCGACGCGCTGGCCCTCGAGCTGGCTGCGCTGGGGGTCGGACCGGGTGACACGGTCGGGGTGCGGGTCGGCTCCGGCACCACCGACCTGTACGTCGCGATCCTCGGGATCCTGCTGGCCGGCGCGGCCTACGTGCCGGTCGACGCCGCCGACCCCGAGGAGCGGGCCCGCCTGGTCTTTGGCGAGGCCCGGGTGGCCGCGGTGGTCGGCCCCGAGCTGAGCGTCCTGCGGCCCGCCGACGCCGCAGTGCGCCCGGCCGTCGAGGTGGCGGACCCCGGCCCCGATGACGACGCCTGGGTGATCTTCACCTCCGGCTCGACCGGCACGCCCAAGGGCGTCGCGGTCTCCCACCGCTCGGCGGCGGCGTTCGTGGACGCCGAGTCCCGGATGTTCCTGCAGCACGAGCCGCTGGGCGTCGGCGACCGGGTGATGGCCGGGCTCTCGGTCGCCTTCGACGCCAGCTGCGAGGAGATGTGGCTGGCCTGGAGGTACGGCGCATGCCTGGTGCCCGCGCCGCGGGCTCTGGTGCGCAGCGGTGTCGACGTGGGGCCCTGGCTGGTGGCCAACCGGGTCACCGTGGTCTCGACCGTGCCGACCCTGGTCGCGCTGTGGCCGGCCGAGGCGCTGGCGGCGGTGCGGCTGCTGATCATGGGCGGCGAGGCCTGCCCGCCCGAGCTGGTCGCCCGGCTGATCGCGCCGGGCCGCGAGGTCTGGAACACCTACGGGCCCACGGAGGCGACCGTCGTCGCGTGCGGCGCCCTGCTGAGCGGGCAGGGCCCGGTGCGGATCGGCCTGCCGCTCGACGGATGGGACCTCGCCGTGGTCGATCCCGCGACCGGCGAGCGGGTGCCGCCGGGCGCGACCGGTGAGCTGATCATCGGCGGGGTCGGGCTAGCCCGCTACCTGGACCCGGCCAAGGACGCCGAGAAGTTCGCGGCGATGCCGACCCTGGGCTGGGAGCGGGCCTACCGCAGCGGTGACCTCGTCGTGAACGACCCGACCGGGCTGCTCTTCGGCGGCCGGGCCGACGACCAGGTCAAGCTCGGCGGTCGCCGGATCGAGCTGGGCGAGATCGACAGTGCGCTGCTCGCCCTGCCCGGGGTCGCGTCGGCGGCCGCGGCGGTGCGGCGTACGGCCGCGGGCAACCAGTTGCTGGTCGGCTACGTCACCGTGTCCACCGACGGGCCCACCGACGGGCCCACCGACGGGCCCACCGACTTCGACGCGTCCGCCGCGATGGCGTCGTTGCGCACCGATCTGCCCGCCGCCCTGGTGCCCCGGCTGGCCGTCGTCGACCGGCTGCCGACCCGCACGTCCGGCAAGGTCGACCGGGACGCCCTGCCCTGGCCGCTGCCCCGGACCGGGGCGGCGCCCGACGCTGACCTGGCCGGCACCGAGGCCTGGGTCGCGGGTCTGTGGAACGACATCCTCGGCGCGGAGGTGACCCGTGCGTCGGTCGACTTCTTCGACCTCGGCGGCGGCAGCCTGACTGCCGCCCAGCTGGTCTCGCGGCTGCGCGAGCGCCATCGCGAGGTCGCCGTCGGCGACGTCTACGCGCACTCCACCGTGGCCGGCCTCGCCGCGTACGTCGACACCCTGGGCGCCGCCGGACCCACCTCCGACCGCTCCGTGCCGCCCACGCCGTTGAAGACCCAGGCCGGCCAGGTCGTCGGCAGCCTGCTGCTGCGCGCGCTGGCCGGGCCGCGCTGGCTGACCTGGATCGCGCTCTCCTGCCACCTGCTCGCCCTGCTCGGCCTGGACTGGCTGCCGCAGGTCAGCTGGTGGTTGCTCGTGCCGGCCTGGTTGCTCGTGGTGCTGGCGCCGGGCCGGATGCTGCTGGCGGCCGGGGTGGTGCGGCTGCTGCTGCGACCGGTCTCCGCCGGTGAGCACCCCCGCGGCGGGGCGGTGCACCTGCGGCTGTGGCTGGCCACCCGGGCCGCCGACGAGCTCGGGGCGACCAGTCTGGCCGGTGCGCCGCTGATCACCTGGTACGCCCGGCTCCTCGGGGCCGACATCGGACGCCACGTCGACCTGCACAGCCTGCCTCCGGTCACCGGCCTGCTCAGCCTCGGCAAGGGCGCCTCGGTCGAGGCCGAGGTCGACCTGACCGGGTACTGGGTCGACGGTGACGTCGTGCACCTCGGCCCGGTCCGGGTCGGGCCGAGGGCCCGGGTCGGGGCCCGCTCGATGCTGCTGCCCGGAGCCGACGTCGGCGCCGACGCCGAGGTCGGCCCGGGCTCCGCCGTCTTCGGTGCGGTGCCGGACGGGGAGTTCTGGTCGGGATCGCCGGCGGTCCGGATCAGCGCGGTGGCCCGGGGGCCGTGGCACCGGCGCCCGGTCAGCTCGCGGGCCTGGGTGCCCGGCTACGTCCTGGCCGCGGTGGTGCTCTCGCTGCTGCCGGTCCTCGCGGTCGGTGCCGGTCTCGCGCTGCCCCTGGTCCTCGTCAACCCCCACGGCCTCGAGGACCTGCCCGGCCTGCTGCCCTGGCTGCCGGTCGGGACCGTGGTGGCCCTGCTGGTCCTGGCGGCGCTGGTGTGGGCCGTCGTGCGACTGGCCGGCACCGCGATCCGCACCGGGGTGCACCCGGTCCGCAGCAGACCCGCCCTGGCGGTCTGGGCCACCATGCGGGTCCTCGACGAGGCCCGCACCTGGCTCTTCCCGCTCTACTCCTCACAGCTCACCCCCGCGTGGCTGCGAGTGCTCGGAGCCCGGATCGGCCGTGGCGTCGAGGCATCGACGGTGCTGATGGTGCCCTCGCTGACCCAGGTCAACGACCAGGCGTTCCTGGCCGACGACACCCTGATCGGGGGTTACGAGCTCGGCGGCGGCTGGATGCGCGTGGAGCGGGTCAAGATCGGCAAGCGCGCGTTCGTGGGCAACTCCGGGATGGCGGCCCCCGGGCGCAAGGTGCCCAAGGCCTCCTTGGTCGCGGTCCTCTCCGCGGCACCGCGCCGCAAGAAGGCCCGCTCTGGCGAGTCGTGGCTGGGCAGCCCGCCCGCCCCGCTGCGCCGGACAGCGTCGTCCGCCGACGCCGGCCGGACCTTCGACCCGCCGCGGCGGCTCAAGGTCGGCCGCGGGCTGGTCGAGCTCTGCCGGCTCGTGCCGGTCGTGACGTCGGCCGCGCTAAGCGGCACCGTCGTGGTCCTGCTCCTCGCGCTGCTCGAGGGGCCCGGGGTGGTCGTCGCGGTGCTGCTGGCCGGCCCGCTGCTGGCCGCGGCCGGCCTGGTCGCCGCCGCGGTCACGGTGCTCGCGAAGTGGCTGCTCGTCGGGCGCCAGCGCCCGAGCACCCACCCGCTGTGGTCGTCGTACATCTGGCGCAACGAGCTGTCGGACACGTTCGTGGAGGTGGTGGCCGCGCCGTGGTTCGCCCGCGCGGTGGCGGGCACGCCCCTGCTGAACCTGTGGTTGCGGGCGATGGGCGCGCGGATCGGACGGGGCGTGTGGTGCGAGACCTACTGGCTGCCCGAGCCCGACCTGGTGCACCTCGGCGACGGGGCAACCGTCAACGCCGGCAGCGTGCTCCAGACTCACCTGTTCCACGACCGGGTGTTCGGCACCGACCTGGTCACGCTGCGCCGTGGTGCCACGCTGGGGCCCCACAGCGTCATCCTGCCTGCGGCCACGCTCGGGCGGCACGCTACGGTCGGACCTGTGTCATTGGTGATGAGAGGCGAGTCCGTGCCCGACAAGACGACCTGGATCGGCAACCCGATCGGTCCGTGGAACCAGGCGTGACCAACCACCTCCCGAACGCCGACCCGTACCTCCCGCAGCACGGCGACCCCTCCTGGAGCGCCGAGCGCTACCAGCTGGACCTGCACTACGCCGTGGCCACCAACCGGCTCCGCGGCGACGTCACCATCACCGCGACCGCCGTCGACAAGGTCGGGCGGGTCGTGCTCGACCTGGCTGGGCTCGAGGTCGCCAAGATGACCGTGGACGGCCGGCCCCCGATCCGCTACGCGCAGCGGGGCACCCGGCTGGTGGTCACGCTGCGTGACCCGGTGCCGGCGGGGGAGTCGTTCTCGATGGCGATCCGCTACTCCGGCACCCCGACACCGCTGGTCGAGAAGGGCCACGGCGAGGCCGGCTGGGAGGAGCTCGAGGACGGCGTGATCGTCGCCGGGCAGCCGCACGGCGCCCCGACCTGGTTCCCGTGCAACGACCGGCCGGACGACAAGGCGTCGTACACCATCAAGATCACCACCCAGCCCGACTACACCGTGCTGGCCAACGGGACGCTCGTCGAGCAGGAGCAGCACGGCAGCACCGTGGCCTGGACCTACGAGCAGACGCAGCCGATGGCGACCTACCTCGCGACCGTGCAGATCGGGCGTTACGAGGTCCGCGAGCAGCAGGGCAGCGGCCCCGGCCAGGTGCCGATCCTGGCTGTGGTGCCGCCGGACGCCGGGCCCGGGTTCGAGGCGGCGTTCGGTCGTCAGCCCGAGATGATGGCGACGTTCGTCGACCTCTTCGGGCCCTACCCCTTCGAGGGGTACGCCGCCGTGGTCACCGGCGACGACCTCGACATCCCGCTGGAGTCGCAGGGCCTGTCGACCTTCGGGCGCAACTATATGACCGACGACTGGGACCACGTACGCCTGGTCGCGCACGAGCTGGCCCACCAGTGGTTCGGCAACGCGGTGACCCTGCGCCGCTGGCGCGACATCTGGCTGCACGAGGGCTTCGCCTGCTACGCCGAGTGGTTGTGGTCCGAGGCCTCGGGCTCCGAGAGCGCCGACGCGCGGGCCCGCGCCCACCACGAGCGACTGGCCGGCCTCGACCAGCACCTGCTGCTCTCCGACCCTGGCCCCGAGCTGATGTTCGACGACCGCGTCTACAAGCGCGGCGCGCTCACGCTGCACGCGTTGCGGCTCACCGTGGGTGACGAGCCGTTCTTCGACCTGCTCAAGGCCTGGGTCTCGGAGAACTCCGGGGGATCCGTGGAGACCGCGGACTTCGTGGCCCTGAGCGTCGGGAGGCTGGGCGTCGAGCTCAACGAGCTCTTCAACGCCTGGCTGCACGAGCTGCCGTTGCCCGCCCTGCCCGCGGCGACGCCCCTCTCCGCCTGACCTGCTGCGCCCGGGCACCCCTCCGCCCACCCCAAAGAGGCTCGACCCGTGGGGGGTGGGGTCAGAGGGGCAGGCCGAGGGCCCGCAGGTCGGTGCGGGCCGCCGTCGCGGTCGTGAACACGATGCCGGTCATGCCCACAGCCTGTGCGGCCTCCACGTTGGTGGCCCGGTCGTCGAGGAAGACGAGCCGCTCCAGGGCCAGGCCGCTGCGCTCGGCGACCAGCGCGTAGATGCGCGGGTCGGGTTTGGCCACGCCCTCGGTGCCGCTGACCACGACGCCGTCGAGCAGCCGCAACAGCTCGAAGCGGGCGGGCGCGTGCGGATACAGCTCGTGCGACCAGTTGGTCAGGCCCCACTGCGGCGTACCGGCGGCGTGCAGCTCACGCACCACGTCGCCGATGCCCGGCACCTCGCCCAGCAGCGACGCCGCGAAGTGCCGGCGGTAGGCCAGCGCGTGGGAGATCCAGTGCGGGTGGCGGCGCGCCAGCGACGCCTCGGCGGCGTCCCAGGACCCACCGGAGTCGGGGCCGTGGTTCCACGCCATGAAGTCGAAGTCGTCGGCCGCGAGGAACCGGCGTGCCTCCTCGGCTCCCACGCCGGCCGCGATCGCGACCGACGCGTCCCAGTCGATCAGGACGTTGCCGAGGTCCCACACGACGCCCGCGGGCGCCGACGCTGGGCTCAGGCCCACCGCTGCGAGGCGGGCACGAAGTCGAGCGTGCGGGCTCCGGTGTAGATCTGCTTGGGCCGGGCGATCTTCTGCTCCTTGTCCTGCACCAGCTCGAGCCACTGCGAGAGCCAGCCCGGGGTGCGGCCGATCGCGAACAGGACGGTGAACATCTCCGGCGGGAACTGGAAGGCCTCGTAGATCAGGCCGGAGTAGAAGTCGACGTTGGGGTAGAGCTTGCGCTTGATGAAGTACTCGTCCTCGAGCGCGATCTTCTCCAGCTCCTTGGCGATGGCCAGGAGCGGGTTGACACCGGTCACCTCGAAGACGTCGTCGCACGCCTTCTTGATGATCGTGGCCCGTGGGTCGAAGTTCTTGTAGACCCGGTGACCGAAGCCCATCAGCTTCTCGTTGCCGTTCTTCACGCCCTTGATGAAGGCCGGGATGTTCTCGGTCGACCCGATCCGGCGCAGCATCCGCAGCACCGCCTCGTTGGCACCACCGTGCAGCGGGCCGTAGAGGGCACCGACGCCCGCGGCCACCGCGGAGTACGGGTCGACCTGCGAGGAGCCGACCGAGCGGACGGCGTTGGTGGAGCAGTTCTGCTCGTGGTCGGCGTGCAGGATGAAGAGCACGTCGAGCGCCTTGACCAGGCGCGGGTCGGCCTCGAACTTCGACTCGCTCATCTTGAACAGCATCGAGAGGAAGTTGGCGGTGTAACTCAGGTCGTTGTCGGGGTAGACGTACGGCTTGCCCTGGGCGTGGCGGAACGACCACGCGCCGAGGGTGGGCATCTTCGCGATCATCCGGACGATCTGGATGTGGCGGTTGTCGGGGTCGGTGATGTTGCGAGCGTCGGGGTAGAACGTCGAGAGGGCGCCGACCGAGGCCATCAGCATGCCCATCGGGTGGGCGTCGTAGCGGAAGCCCTCCATGAATCCCTTGACGTTCTCGTGCACGAAGGTGTGGTACGTGATCTCGTGCACCCACGCGTCGTACTCGGCCTTGGAGGGGAGCGCGCCGTGCACCAGGAGATAGGAGACCTCCTGGAAGGTGGAGTGCTCGGCCAGCTGCTCGATGGGGTAGCCGCGGTACTCGAGGATGCCGTTCTCGCCGTCGATGTAGGTGACGGAGGAGCGGCAGGAGGCGGTGTTGACGAAACCGGGGGCGTAGACGGCCAGGCCGGGGGTGTCCTCGGTGGCCTTGATCTTCCCGACATCGGCGGCCTGGATGGTGCCGTCGGTGATCGGGAGGTCGTACTCCTGACCCGTGCGGTTGTCGCGGACTGTCAGAGAATCTGTCACCGTCTCAACCTAGTCGCCGCCCCGGGCACGCGCACACCGGGTGTCCGCCGATCGAACGCGCTGCCTCGTTCCGCGTTTTGACCCGGTCCGCCCCCCGGCCCTATCGTGAGTCCTCGCGCCCCTGCCGCGCCCGTCTCGTCCGCACGACGACCTGGGTGCAGCCCCGGCCCCATCCTCGCGGTGGGTCACCGGGCCGTGTTCGTCAGAAGGCGTCGCTCCACCACCCCCGGCCCGGGCATCCCCGGACGGTTCCCACGAACGAAGAAGGCTCTACCCGTGCGCACCTACAGTCCCAAGCCCGGTGACATCCACCGCGAGTGGCACATCATCGACGCCACCGACATCGTGCTCGGCCGCCTCGCCGTCCAGAGCGCCAACCTCCTGCGCGGCAAGCACAAGGCGATCTTCGCCCCGCACATGGACACCGGCGACTTCGTGATCATCGTCAACGCCGAGAAGGTCGCGTTGTCGTCGAACAAGAGGGTCACCAAGCTCGCCTACCGCCACTCCGGCTACCCGGGCGGCCTCACCGCCACCCCGATCGGCGAGATCCTGGAGAAGGACGCCCGCAAGGCCATCGAGACGGCCGTGTGGGGCATGCTCCCGAAGAACAAGCTCGGTCGCCAGATCCTGACCAAGCTCAAGGTCTACTCCGGCCCGACGCACCCGCACCAGGCCCAGCAGGCCAAGCCCTTCGAGATCGTCCAGGTCTCCCAGTAACCGTTGTCTGACGACCACGTCCGAGTGAGGAAAAGCAGTGACTGAAGGCACCACCGAGGTCGAAGAGACCTATGAGGCCGACGAGCAGGGCGTCGCCTACAGCTCCGAGAGCAGCCCGTCCGCCGACGCCCCCGAGCGTCCGGCCACCATCGCCCCCGCTGCGGCCACCGGCCGTCGCAAGGAGGCGGTGGCCCGCGTGCGGATCATCCCCGGCACCGGGGTGTGGACCGTCAACGGCCGCACGCTGGACAGCTACTTCCCCAACAAGCTGCACCAGCAGGTGGTCAACGAGCCGTTCGCCGAGCTGCAGCTCGAGGGCCGCTTCGACGTGATCGCCCGCATCCACGGCGGCGGCATCACCGGTCAGGCCGGCGCCTTGCGCCTCGGCGTGGCCCGTTGCCTGAACTCCATCGACGAGGAGACCAACCGCCCGTCGTTGAAGAAGGCCGGCCTGCTGACCCGCGACGCCCGCGTGATCGAGCGCAAGAAGGCTGGTCTGAAGAAGGCCCGCAAGGCGCCGCAGTTCAGCAAGCGCTGATCGCAGCGTCGGACGAGGGGCGGCGCGCGATGCCACGCGTCTTCGGCACCGACGGGGTTCGGGGCCTGGCCAACGCCACGCTGACCGCAGAGCTGGCCCTGAACCTCTCCGTCGCCGCGGCCAGGGTCATTATCGCCCGCGGTGACTACGAGCCCTCGCGGGAGCGACCGCTCGCGGTCGTGGGCCGAGACACCAGGATCTCGGGGCAGTTCCTGGAGCACGCCGTCGTCGCCGGCCTGGCCTCGGCCGGGGTCGACGTGCTGCGACTCCGGGTGCTGCCCACCCCGGGGGTCGCCTTCCTGACCCAGGCCCTCGGGGCCGACCTGGGCGTCGTCATCAGCGCCTCGCACAACCCGATGCCCGACAACGGCATCAAGTTCCTCAAGCACGGTGGGCACAAGCTGGACGACGTGGTCGAGCGGGCGATGGAAGCCGTGCTGGGCCAGGAGTGGGAACGGCCGCTCGGCGCCGACGTCGGTCGGGTCACGCCCTACGCCACGCCCGTCGAGGAGTACGTCGAGCACCTGCTGTCCACGCTCACCGCATCCTCGGGTCGCCCGCTCGAGGGCCTCAAGGTCGTCGTCGACTGTGCCCACGGCGCGGCGTACCAGGCCGCTCCTGAGGCGCTGCGCAGGGCCGGGGCCGAGGTCGTCGTGATCGGGGCCGAGCCCGACGGCCTCAACATCAACGAGGGCTGCGGCTCCACGCACCTCGCGCCCCTGCAGGCCGCGGTGCTGGCCCACGGCGCCGACGCCGGGTTTGCCCTGGACGGCGACGCGGACCGATGCCTGGCCGTGGACCACCTGGGCCACGACGTCGACGGGGACCAGATCCTGGCCGTCCTGGCGGTCGGGCTGTCCGCGGCGGGCCGGCTCGGCGACGACACCGTGGTGGCCACAGTGATGAGCAACCTCGGGTTCGTCAACGCCATGCGGACCGCCGGGATCGCGGTGCGCCAGACCAGGGTCGGCGACCGTTACGTCCTGGAGGAGATGCGTGCTTCGGGGGCCACCCTCGGCGGCGAGCAGTCCGGTCACGTGATCATGAGTGAGCACGCCACCACCGGCGACGGCCTGCTGACCGCCCTGCACGTGCTGCAGCGGATGGCGCTGACCGGTCAGAGCCTGCGGTCCCTGGCCGCAGTGGTGACCCGGCTGCCGCAGGTGCTGGTCAACGTCCGCGAGGTCGACCGCACGCGGGTGGAGGCCGACGTCGAGCTGGCCGCCGCGGTCGCCGCGGAGGAGGCCGCCCTGGGTGAGACCGGCCGGGTGCTGCTGCGGCCCTCGGGCACCGAGCCGCTGGTCCGGGTGATGGTGGAGGCCGCCACCCAGGAGCTGGCCCGCGAGGTGGCCGACCGGTTGGCGGGCGTGGTCAGCGCCCGGCTCGCGCTCTGAGCCCTCTGCCTGTGGAGGACCAGTGGCGGCCCACGGCCCGTCCGGCCTAGAACCGGGGGCGTGACCTGCCGCTCGTGGCTGCCGCCGACGACCCTGGCCCTGGTGCTGCTCACCGGGGTGGCACTGGCGCTGACCCGGCCCGCGCCCGGGCCCGGGCCCGACCTCCGCCGGGTGCTGGGC
>JAJAYJ010000033.1 GCA_026786275.1 Nocardioides sp.
CCTGCACGGCGGCACCCGCGTCGGCGACCTGGCTCGGCAGCGCCGCGGCCCGCTGCTGCCATGCCTGCCGCGCGGCGGCGTCGGCGCTCTCCTGGTCGGCCAGCCGGGCCAGCTCGGCCCGCAGTCCCTCCAGCTCGCGTTCGCGGGGCTGCAGGGCTCGCGCGGCGGCAGCCTGGTCACCGGCGGCACGGGCGGCGGCCTCGAGCATCCGGGCGGTGGTCTCCTCACCCGGGGTCCTGGCCGGTGCGCCGAGCCCCTCGACCACGTCCCGGGCGGCGGACCAGGCGTCCGCCCACTGCTGCTCGGCCCGGCCCCGGGTCGTCGTCGCGGCGTCGAGAGCCCGGATCGGACCCACCAGCGGAGCGGCTCGTCGGGCGTCGGCGAGCGTCGCCAGGAACGCCTGGTGCTGCTCGGACTCGGCGCCCAGGGCGTCGTGCTCGGCACGGGCGGCGAGCAGCCGACGCCGCCGGGTCGCCAGCGCGGTGGCCTCGTCGAGACGAGTGCGGGCCAGCGACTCCTCGTCGGCGCAGGTCTGGACCCGGGCCACCGTCGCCTCGGTGTCCGCGGCGCAGGCGACGCCGCGCTCCTGCACCCAGGAGCGGACGGCGCCCTCGCGCAGCGGCCCGGACAGGTCGTGCACGTCCCAGCCGTCGTGCAGTGCGGTATCGGTGACCTCGCTGATCCGGCTGACCAGGTCGGCGATGTCATGGTGGCCCTGTGCGGCGCGGCGTCGCAGCTCGGTGCGTCGCTCGCGCAGCCACCGTTCGACGTCCTCGAAGCGGCCGGTGCGGAAGAGCTGCTGCAGCAGCGCGTGCCGGTCCTCCGAGCGAGCCCGCAGGAAGGTCTGGAACCGGCCCTGGGGCAGCATCGCGACCTGGGTGAACTGGGTGAGGTTCATCCCCACCAGGTTGCCCACCAGGTGACCGGCCTCGTCGAGCCGGGTGGAGAGCGTGACCCACTGGCCCTTCATCCGCTCCGCCACCACGACCGAGGCCTGCTCGGTGGTGGTGCCGGTGCCCCGCTTCTTGGCGCGCTCCCACGACGGGCTACGCACGAACCGGAACCGGCGCCCCGACAGGGTCGCCTCCAGGACGACCCGGGGAGCCTGCTCGGGCCGGGCCTGGTCGCAGCGGAGCCGCTTGGCGGCGCTACGGTCGCCGGGAACGTCGCCGTACAGGGCGAAGCAGACCGCGTCGAGCACGCTGGTCTTGCCCGCGCCGGTCGCGCCGGACAGCAGGAAGAGACCGGCGCCGGAGAGCCGGTCGAAGTCGACGGTGCTGGTCTCGGCGAACGGCCCGAAGGCGCTGATCTCGAGGCGGTGGAGCTTCAGAACAGCACCTCCCCGCTGGTCAGCATCATGTCGACCTCGGGGTCCTCGCAGCACGCGTCGACCGCCAGGTCGAGCAGGGCGCGCTCGGCCTGGCTCGGTGCGGCTCCCCGCAGCTCGGTGACGAAGTCGCGCACCAGGTCGTGGTCGCCCAGGCTGCCGAGGCGAGCGGAGGGCACCCCGGCCAGGACCGGGGTGGCCTCGAAGGTCAGGACCAGGGTGTGCGGGAACCTGCGACGCAGCCGCTGCATGGCCTGCACGGGTCGCACGGTGTCGGTCAGCGCGGCCTGCACCCAGGAGCCCTCGTGCCGAGCCAGCGCCGGGTCGGCCAGCAGGTCGGCGAGGTCGCCGCGCAACCGGGCCAGCGGCCGCGGCACCGGAGCCGGTACGAACGCGGCCGACGACAGGCCCTCGGGGCCGAGGTCGACCACCCAGCTGCCCTTGACCTGGGCGGCCTCGGAGAACGAGTAGGCCAGCGGCGAGCCGCTGTAGCGGACCGCCTCGGTCAGGGTGTGTGCTCCGTGCAGGTGGCCCAGGGCGACGTAGTCGACACCGTCGAAGAGTGACGTCGGCACCCGCGACACACCGCCGACGCTGATGTCACGCTCGGAGTCGCTGGGCTCGGCGCCGGCCACGAAGGCGTGCGCGAGCACGACGGACCGGGTGCCGGGACGACGGGCCAGATCGGCTCGCACCCGGCTCATCGCCGCCCCGAGCGCCGCCTCGTGGGAGCGGACCGGAAGTCCCCAGGGCTCGCGGACCACGTCTGGGTCCAGGTAGGGGAGCCCGTGCACGGCCACCGGGCCGTGTGCGTCGTGCACCAGCACCGGGGTGCCCACGGCGCCCGCGTCGGTGCGGATGAAGACACCTGCGGCGTCGATCAGCCGAGAGCTGAAGCCCAGCCGCTGCGCGGAGTCGTGGTTGCCGCTGGTCAGCACCACCTGGGCTCTCGATGCGGCCAGCCGGGCCAGGCTCTCGTCGGCCAGCCGGACCGCGTCAACCTGGGGCAGCGCCCGGTCGTAGACGTCGCCGGCCACGACCACCAGGTCGACCTGCTCGGCGCTCACGACCTCGAGCAGGTGCTCCACGTAGGCCGCCTGGTGACCCAGCATCCCCTCCCGGTGGAACGACCGACCCAGGTGCCAGTCGGAGGTGTGCAGGATGCGCATGGGTCGAACCTAGGCAGAGCCGCCGACAGTCCGTCCGACCCACGCCGGGGTCGGCCGGCGGGACTCACGAGGCGTCGTCACACAGGCCCCAGCAGGCTCAGGCCCCTCACGAGACGTCGACGACACGGCGCGCGCAGCCGCGAGCCCGATCAGCAGTACCGGACACAGCGCCGCTCGGAGGTGAACCCGAACAGGGCCAGGCCGCCGGTCCGGGCCAGCTCGACCGACAGGCTGGTCGGTGCGCCGACCGCGACCAGGCAGCCCACTCCGGCGGTGACGGCCTTCTGCACCAGCTCGAAACCGGCTCGGCCACTGACCACGAGACATGCCTCGGACGGGGAGGCCCCGGTCATCATCCGGGACCCGGTCACCTTGTCGACCGCGTTGTGCCGACCGACGTCCTCCCGCACCACCAGCACCTCGCCGGTGGCGGTGACCAGGCCGGCCGCGTGCACGCCGCCGGTGCGGTCGAAGAGCGGCTGCTGGGCGCGCAGCAGGTCCGGCAGCCGGCGTACGACGGCGGGCTCGGGCAGCGGCCCGACCCACCGGGTGCCGGTGGGCACCGCGAGCGCCTCGCTCACGCTGTCCTTGCCGCACACGCCGCAGGCCGACGATCCGGACCCGGCGTGCCGGTGACCCGGGTCGTGCGTCGGCGGGGCCGAGAGCGTGACGGTGACGACGTTGAACTCCTGCTCGGGGCTCAGGTCGTCGTCGGTGCAGTAGGCGATGCCGTGCACCTCCGTGGCCAGGCCCTCGTGCAGCACCCAGCCGGCCGCCAACTCGAAGTCGTGCCCGGGGGTGCGCATGGTGACCCAGACCCGGCGGGCCGGCACCCCGGGCCACACCAGCCGGATCTCGAGCGGCTCCTCGGTCGCCAGCCGGTCCTCCCGGGTCACCTCGCGGGCCTCGGTCAGCTCGGGGACCCGGGTGCGCACCGACGGCCCGGGCCGTCTCGTCAGGCTCATGACCGCTCCTCGCGGGGGTGCCGCTCGAGCACGGCGAGCTTGCGGGCCAGGTCGTCGGCTTGGTCGGCCAGCCGGCGTCGCACCGAGAGCACGACGGTCTCGTCGGCGGCGAGCGTGCGGGTGCGCGCCAGCGTCTCCCGGGTCAGCGAGGTGTGCGGGAACCAGTGCTCCACGGCCTCGGCCAGGGTCCAGCCGCTACGGACCTGGGCGGTGCCGGGCAGCTCGTCAAAGAAGCGGCCGACGTACGGCTCTGTCAGGGCTTCCTGACTGCTGTGCCAGAAGCCGAGTCCGGCGGCCTCGAGCTCGTAGTTGGGCACGTCGACCTCGCCCGTGAACCGGGCCCAGGCCCACGCCTTGGCCTCCGCGGTCGGCAACGAGACCACGGCCCGGGTGTGCTCGACCTGGGCCGCCGCGGTCGGCTCGTCGGCCAACGCCCGGTCGAGCGTGTCACGATCAACGGCCCCCAGGGCGGCCAGCCGACTCAGCAGCCGCCAGCGCAGGTCAGCGTCGAGGTCGATGCCGTGAGGCACGTCGCGTCCTTCCAGCCACGCCCGCAGCAGCGCGGGATCGGGCGCGGTGGCGACCGCAATCCGGTAGGCCGCGAGCTGCAGCTCCGAGCCCGCCGGCAGGGCCGTCAGGCGGGGCGGGGCCGCCGCGGGCAGGCGTGCGGCCGCCTCCGGCGGGCCCAGTCCGACCACGTGGGAGTAGACCCAGGGCATCGTGTGCCGCCGGGCGTCGACGGTGTCCTCGACGGGCAGGGCGGCCTCCACGACCGCGAGCACCGCCGCCGGTGAGGTGGCCGCGTGGTGCAGGGTGGTGCGCAGGCTGTTCCAGATCCCGGCCCGCACCAGGGGGTCCGCGACGCCCGGCAGCAGCCGTGGCAGCGCGGCCACGGTCACCTCGTCCAGCACCGTGGCGGCCCAGGTGTCCAGGCGGGGGTCGACGAGCACGGCCCGGCCGCGGGCGTCGTACGGCGTCTCGGGACCGCTGATGGTGACCGTCTCGAGCTCGAGGCCCTCACCGTCGGCGATCGCGACCTGCACCGTGTGGGACCGGTCGGCGGGGTGGCCGTCCGGGGGAGTGCGGCGCAGCACGCCGGCGGCCCGGTCGACCTCGATCCGGTCTGGTCCCGCGGTGCGCAGCCACTGGCTGGTGAACTCCGACAGGTCCCGCCCGCTGACCTGCTCCCAGCTCGCGAACAGCTCCGCCATCGATGCGTTGCCGAAGCAGCGTGCCCGCATCAGCTCGACCGTGCCGGCGAAGAAGGCGTCGTCGCCGAGCACCGCGACGAGCTGACGCAGCACGGCCGAACCCTTCGCGTAGGAGATGCCGTCGAAGTCCTGCAGCGCGGCGAGGGCGTCGACCGCACCGTTGCCGGCCACCGGGTGGGTGCTGGGCCCCTGGTCGGCGACCAACCCCCACTGGCGGCGGGCGTAGGCGCTCTCGGTCCAGGCGTCGGAGAACTCGGTGACGTCGGCGGCGACCCGGTTGCCGAGGTACTCCGCGAACGACTCGTTGAGCCACAGGTCGTCCCACCAGGTCGGGGTCAGCAGGTTGCCGAACCACTGGTGCGCCATCTCGTGCACCACGGTGGTGGCTCGCGTCAGCCGGGCACCCCGGGTCACCCGGCTGGTGAAGACGAAGGCGTCGCGCAGGGTCACGCAGCCGGGGTTCTCCATCGCCCCGGCGTTGAACTCCGGCACGAAGGCCTGGTGGTAGTCACCGAACGGGTAGCGGATGGCGAACAACCGGTGGAACTCGTCGAAGGCCTGACGGGTCATCGCGAACAGCTCGTCGGCCTCGGCGTCCAGGGAGCGCGCGATGCTGGCCCGCGCGCTCAGCCCCAGCGGGATGCCGTCGTGCTCGTCGCGGATCACGTGCCAGGGCCCGGCCACGATGGTCACGACGTACGTCGACAGCGGCTCGGTCCGGGCCAGCTCCCACACGCCGGGCTCCGGGTTCGTGGCCGGCGCGTTGCCCAGGACCGTCCAGGCTTCGGGCGCGCGGACGTGGAACGTGAACGGCGCCTTGAGGTCCGGTTGGTCGAAGCAGGCGAAGATCGTGGGGGCGGCGTCCATGAAGCACATGCCGTAGACGTAGTGCCGGCCGTCAGCGGGATCCACACTGCGGTGCAGGCCCTCGCCGTCGTTGCGGAACGGCATCACCGCGTCGACCACGAGCCGGTGCGGTCCCGCCTCCAGCCGCAGCGGGAACCGGCCGCGCTGCAGCAGATCGACGTCCAGGGGCGTGCCGTCGAGGCTGAGCGAGCGCAGCCGGAGCGGCTTGAGGTCCAGGAACGTCTCGCCACCGCGGCTGGTCAGCTCGATGCTGGTGAGCGAGGTGAAGGTCTCGACGTCGCCGGCCAGGTCGAGCGTGACGTCGTAGGACGTGACGTCGAGGAGGCCGCGGCGCGCGATCGCCTCGGCGTGCTGCAGGGAGGCGGTGGGGGAGCTCACCGGACCAGCCTAGGAACTCGCGGGCAGGCGCGGTCGCGCGGGTCGTCGTACCGTAGGTGCATGGACGCCGAGGTGCACGACCACGAGCAGGGTGCGGCGCTGCTGGAGCTGGTGCGCCGCTCGGTGATCGGCGACGACCACCTGATCTCCACGCCGTACGGCGCCCGCCGGGTCACCTACGCCGACTACACGGCCTCCGGCCGGGCACTCAGCTTCATCGAGGACTTCATCCGCAGCCAGGTGCTGCCCGGGTACGCCAACACCCACACCGAGTCCAGCGGCACCGGCCTGCAGACCACGCGACTGCGCGAGGAGGCCCGCGCGATCATCCACGAAGCGCTCGGCGGTGACGACGACACGGTCGTGCTGTTCGCCGGGTCCGGCTGCACGGCGGCGATCGCCAAGCTGATCGGCGTGCTCGGGCTGCGGATCCCCTCGGTGCTCGACGACGCGCACCACCTCAGCGACAGCATCCCGCCCGCGCAGCGGCCCGTGGTGTTCATCGGCCCCTACGAGCACCACTCCAACGAGCTGCCGTGGCGCGAGTCGGTGGCCGACGTCGTCACCATCGCCCAGGACGCCGACGGGGGAGTGGACCAGGCCGACCTGCGAGAGCAGCTCGAGAAGCACGCGGAGCGGCCGCTGCTGATCGGCGCCTTCTCGGCGGCCTCCAACGTGACCGGCATCGTCTCGGACACCGCGGGCATCGCCGAGCTGCTGCACCAGCACGGGGCCCTGAGCTTCTGGGACTTCGCCGCGGCGGCGCCGTACGTCCGCATCGAGATGGGCCCGGTCGAGGGTCGACCCCTGTCCTACAAGGACGCGGTGGTGCTCTCTCCGCACAAGTTCATCGGTGGCCCCTCCACCCCCGGGGTGCTGGCCGCGCGTCGTGAGCTCTTCGCCAACCGGGTGCCGGACGTGCCCGGTGGCGGCACCGTGGCCTACGTCAACGACGACGACCACGCCTACCTGAGCGATCCCACCCACCGCGAGGAGGGAGGCACCCCGGCGATCATCGAGTCCATCCGGGCCGGCCTGGTCTTCCAGCTCAAGGAGGCGGTCGGGGTCGACGTCATCCGGGAGCGGGAGGGGCACCATCTGGCGCGCGCGGTCGAGGCCTGGGTGCACGAGCCGGGCATCGAGTTGCTCGGGAACCTGACCGCGACCCGGCTCTCGATCGTGTCGTTCGTGGTGCGTTCGGGCTCCGGGCGCTACCTGCACCACAACTTCGTGGTCGCGCTGCTCAACGATCTCTTCGGCATCCAGTCCCGCGGCGGATGCTCGTGTGCCGGGCCCTACGGCCACCGGCTGCTCGGTATTGACCTGGAGCGTTCCCACGAGTTCGAGCGCGAGATCACGGGCGGGTGCGAGGGCATCAAGCCGGGGTGGGTGCGGGTGAACTTCAACTACTTCGTGGACGACGCGGTCGTCGACTACATCATCGAGGCCGTCCGGCTCGTGTCCCGCGACGGCTGGCGGCTGCTCGGCGACTACCGCTTCGAGGTCGGGACCGGTCTGTGGAAGCACCGGGCCGGGCTGGTGACGCCACCGCTCTCGCTGCGCGACGTGGTGTACGCCGACGGCGCGGTGTCGATGCCCAGCGTGACCGCGACCGGCGGGGTCGAGCTGCTGGCCGAGCACCTGGCCGAGGCCCGCACGCTCCTCGACGCCGCCGTCGCGCCCGACCTCGACGCCCACCCCGGAGTCCTCAGCGCGGACTTCGAGCACCTGCGGTGGTTCGACCTGCCGCCCGAGTGCCTCCTCTGACGTCTCGCGGGGCTGGCTCGGTCCCAGGTCGAACCTCGACAGACGGGACAGCCGGCCGGCCTCAGCCCAGGCTGACCAGCATCTTGCCGGTGTTCTGGCCGTCCATCATCGCGAGGAACGCCTCCACGGCGTGGTCGAGGCCATCCACCACGGTCTCGCGGTGGGCCAGCCGACCCTCGGTCAGCCACGAGCCCGCCTGGCGGTAGAACTCGCCAGCCAAATCGGCGTGGTCGGTGACGATGAACCCACGCATGGTGAGCCGCTTGGAGATCATCATCATCAGGTTGCGCGGACCGGGGAGCGGCCCGTCGGCGTTGTAGCCGGCGATCGCGCCGCACGCCGCGATCCGTCCGTGGTCGGCCATCGCGGAGATGGCGGCCTCGAGGTGGTCACCGCCGACGTTGTCGAAGTACACGTCGACCGGACCGTGCCCCGCGAGCTGTCGTCCGATGGGGGAGGCCTTGTAGTCCAGCGCGACGTCGAAGCCCAGCTCCTCGAGCCAGGCCACCTTCTCGGGGGACCCGGCCGAGCCGATCACCGTGCCCGCACCCAGCAGCTTGGCCAGCTGTCCCACCTGGGAGCCGACGGCGCCGGCAGCACCCGACACGAAGACGGTGTCACCCTCCCGCAGCCCGGCGACCCGCACCAGCCCGGCGTACGCCGTGAGGCCGGGCATGCCGAGCACGCCCAGGTAGGCCGACGCGGGCACCCGGCTCGTGTCGAGCGTGCGCAGCGCCGTCGCCGGCACCAGCGCGTGCTCGCGCCACCCGAACTGGTGCAGCACCACGTCACCGGGCGCGAACCCGTCGGCACCCGAGGCCACGACCTCGCCCACGGCGCCACCATCCATCGGGCGGCCCAGCTCGTAGGCCGGGACGTAGGACCTGGTGTCGTTCATCCGGCCCCGCATGTAGGGGTCCACCGACATCATGGTGTTGCGCACCAGGACCTCGCCCGGACCCGGGTCGGCGAGCTCGCTCGCGACGATCTCGAAGTCGTCGGGGGTGGGTCGTCCAGAGGGACGGGCGGTCAGGTGGACGGCGCGCGACGAGGTGGTCATGGCCCCATCCTGGCAGCCGTCGAAGACGCCCCGGACGGGGTGGTGGACCTCACGTGCCGGATCGGGGTCGACGTTTCGTCGGTGCCTCTCGCGCGGCCCTATTCTGTAAGAGGCAGTCAACCGGACATGCCAGTTACCGATCACACCAGCTCCACCAGCCGTGCCCTTCCGGCACGAGAGGATGACGACACCATGTTGACGCAGCACCACCTGGCCCGCGAGATCGTTGCCGGCGGCGCCCACCGCGGTCAGGACCCGGCCCTGCTCCTCACGGTGGAGCTGGCCCGTCAGGCCGAGAAGAGCGAACGGCGCGCCGCGCGCCGCGCCCGCCGCCACGCCTGACCCCACGACGCACACCGGGTCCCCCGGCCGAGGATCGGTCGGGGGACCCGGTGCTCTGTACTGCGCCGACGGGCATGCGACGCGGGGTGGAAAACTCTGGTGGGTGGATCAGCCCTGGAACCCGAGGACGAACTCGACCCGGCCGCCCTCGTCGACGGCGGCGTCGAGCACCTTGTCGTCGAGCACCTGGGCTGCGGTCTCGTCCAGGTAGAGCGTAGCGCCCTGCTGCTCGACGATCTGGTCACCGGGCTGCTGCTGCCCGGCCGCGACCGAGAATGAGGCTTCCCGTGCGTCGTCCGCGGTGATCCGCAGCGCGTCGGCGTCGGCCTGCTGGCTGGTGATGTCCTTGACGATGGTGGTGGCGTTGTCGGTGAGCGTGAGCATGGGGGATCGTCCTTTCCGAGGGTGGACAGGTCCCTTCCACCATCGACGAGGACCGGACGAGACTCAAGGCCGACCGGTTCCCGGGCGTGTCGCTCGGTGGTCGGCGTGGGAGTCTGGGGGCATGAGCGAGCAGCCCGAGACCGGACCCGAGACCCACCGCAGCGTCGACCTCGTGCAGATGGGGGAGGGCCGTTTCAAGGCCACGAACCGACGGGGTGGGGTGCTGCCGATCAGCTCGGGCGACGATCCTGACTTCACGCCGGTCGAGCTGCTGCTGGCCGGCCTGGCGGGCTGCGGCGCCGTCGACCTGGAGCTGGTGACCCGTAGGCGGGCGGGCTTCGAGTCCTTCGCCGCCCGGGCCGAGGGTCACGTGGTCCGTGACGAGCAGGGCAGCCACCTCGTGCAGCTCCAGGTCACCTTCGACGTGGTCTTCCCGACCGGCCAGGACGGTGACCGGGCCCGCGAGGTGGTGCCCCGCACGCTGCAGCAGATCCAGGACCGGCTGTGCACCGTGGGTCGTACGGTCACCCTGGGGGAGCCGGTCGCCTACCTCGCCGGTCCGCTGGCCGACTGACCGAGGGATCACCCCACGGTGACCTTGGCGATGTCGACCGGGGTCACCGGGGCACCGTCACCCTGGCCGAACGAGTTGTCGGTGCCCGCCTCGGCGACCCCCACCACCGCTGCGACCGAGTCGGCGTCCACGGTGCCGAAGACGCTGTACGACGGGGGCAGGTCGGTGTCGCCGTAGACGATGAAGAACTGCGAGCCGTTCGTGTTGGGGCCGGCGTTGGCCATCGCCAGCGTGCCCGCGGGGTAGCTTTCGTCGCCCGTGAGCTCGTCGGGGTAGGCGTAGCCCGGACCGCCGCTGCCGGTCGCCGACGGGTCACCGCACTGCAGCACGAAGATGCCCTCGGTCGTCAGCCGGTGGCAGGTGGTGTCGTCGAAGTAGCCCTGGTCGGCCAGGGAGACGAAGGAGTTGACCGTGCACGGGGCGTTCTCGCCGTCCAGGGACGCCGTGAGCTGCCCGGCACTGGTCTCGATGGTGGCGGTCGCCTCGCCGGTGAAGACGGCCTTGTCGGGCGGGAGCTCGGCGTCCTTGGCGGCCTCGGACCCGTCAGCCTCGTAGGTGCAGGCCGGGCCGTCGGCCTCGCGGTCGGGGGCGTCGTCGCTCGCTGCGGTCGAGGTGGTGGTGGCTGCATCGTCGTTCCCGCACCCGGTGAGGGCGGTGAGGGCGATCACGGTGGCCCCGACGAAGAAGGCGCGCTTAAGGGAGAAAGACATGGCGCCGATGGTAGCGAGGGGAGGTGGCGGCCCAGCGCTCAGGCGTTGCGGCCCCGGGCGGCCACGGCCCACCGGTCGGTGCCGGTGCGGTCGCCCACCCACAGCTCGTCGGCCAGGTTGACCGCGGCGCAGACGTGGTTGGGCACTACGTCGACCTGGGCGCCGATCGGTGGCAGCGGTTCGTCCCGCAGCTGCACCAGGGCGTGGTGCTCCGAGAGCGAGACCACCCGGGCCGTGGGGTGGGCAGGCAACCGACCCCAGCCCGAGGAGTACGCCGCCCGGTCGGCGCCGAGGGCCTTGCTGCCGGCGTCGAGCACCAGCCGGCCACCGGCGTGGCTGACCACCGTGGCCCGGCAGGTCAACGCGATGTCCTCGGGACCGCAGGTGCCGAGCTCCCACTGCTGGGCGTCGCCGAAGACGTACACCCCGGGTCGCAGCTCGGTGACGGTGTCCATCCGCGAGCCGCGGAGGCTGGGCGTCGACCCGCCGCTGAGGACCCGGGGCTCGATCCCGGCTCCTCGCAACGACGCGGCCGCCGCCGCCAGCGCGGTGGCCTCGTCCTGCCCGGCGGCGGCACCGAGACCGGGGGAGTAGCTGTGGCCCGGGAAGGTCATCACCCCGCGGACCCGCAGCCCGGCGCGGGCCGCGATCGCGGCGCTCCGACCGGCCTCGTGGGGACGGCACCCGGTGCGGTGCTGGCCGCTGTCGACCTCCACCACGACCTCGACGTCCGCGACACCGCCCAGGTGCCGGCCCAGGTTGGCGGCACCCTCGGTGGACTCCACGGCGACCGCCAGGGTGGCCCGTGCGGCCAGGTCACCGAGCCGTGCCGCCGCGGTGGCGTCGACCCACAACGGGTAGGCGATCAGCAGGTCGGTGACCCCGTGCCGGGCGAACACCTCCGCCTCGCCGATCGTGGCCACGGTCAGGCCGACCGCGCCGGCCGCCAGCTGCAGGGCGGCGATCTGGGGTGTCTTGTGGGTCTTGGCGTGGGGTCGCAGCGCGACCTGATGGGCACGGGTCCAGTCCGCCACCCGGCGCACGTTGCGACGCAGCACGTCGAGGTCGACCCGCAGGTACGGCGTGATCGGGGTGGCGGCCATGCAGGCACGCTAGTCCCGACCTCGCGACCCCCGGGGAGATCACGACCTGCTCGGGGGCATCATGGGGCCATGTCGCGCCGGCGTACGACCAAGCGGCGGCACCCGCCGCCGGGGTGCGGTCGACTCCTGATCCACCGCGGGTCACCGAGGCTGGTGGCCGTTGCCTGAGCCACCGCCGCCCACCAGCGCCGTGCTGCCTCGTGGTGACGTGGTGTCCTGCACCGACCACCACCGACCGTCCTCGAAGGACCCCTCATGCGCATCCTCACTTCGCTGGCCGCGGTCGTGCTCGCCACCGGCCTGCTGACCTCCTGCTCGCAGGACCCCGCGACGACGACCACGACCAACGCCACCGACCGGGCGTCCTCCAGCCAGGCCCCGACACCGACCGACTCGGCGACCGAGGAGGCCTCGCCGATTTCGGTCGGCACGGTGCTCTCCATCACCATCGAGGGCGATCAGGTCGCGCCCAACGGCCAGGTGATCGAGCTGGCCCCTGGAACACCGCTGACCGTGGAGATCAGCAGCGACCGGGCCGGTGAGCTGCACGTGCACGCCAAGCCCGAGCAGTACGTCGAGTACGCCGCCGGGACCTCCACCCAGGAGCTGGTGATCGACACGCCGGGCCTCGTCGAGGTCGAGGACCACGACACGGGCGACGTCGTGGCGCAGCTCACGGTCCGGTGAGCTCACTGGCACCCCGCGACGTCGTCGCCCACGGGCTCGGCGGTGGCGGCGACCTGCCGCTGCCGCCCGAGCTGGCGATCGCCGGGGGCACGGCGGCGCTGACGGTGTCCTTCGCGATCCTGCTGCTCGCCTGGCGACGCCCCCGCTTCGACGACGCGAACGCCGGGGCCACCGGCCGAGCGGTCCCGAAGGGGCTCGCGGCGGTCCTGGACTCCCGCTGGCTGGCCCGTGCCCTGATGGCGTTCGGTCTGGTCGCGTTCGCCTACATCGCGGTGGCGGCCGTGCTGGGCCAGGACCTGCTGATCAACCCGGTCTTCGGGGTCGGCTACGTGCTGCTGTGGGTGGGGATCGTGCCTGCGTCACTGCTCTTCGGGCCGGCGTTCCGAGCGATCAGCCCGGCGCGCACCTTGCACCTGCTGCTGGCCCGTGCGACCAGGGTCGACCCGGGCACGGGTACCAGCACGTACCCGGCCCGGTGGGGCTACTGGCCCGCGGCCGTGGGCCTCTTCGCCTTCGTGTGGATGGAGCTCGTCTACCCCTACTCCACCGAGCTGAGCCCGTTCCGGCTCTGGTTCGCGGGGTACCTGGCCGTGATGGTCGTGGGCAGCGCGGTGTTCGGCAGCCGCTGGCTGGAGCGGGCGGACCCGTTCGAGGTGTACTCCACGCTGGTGGGTCACCTCTCGGTCTGGGGCCGTGACGACGACGGCACGCTGGTCTGGCGCAGCCCGCTTCGCAACCTGGCCCGGGTGCGGGGGGAGCCGGGCCTGGTCGCGGCGGTGGCGGTGTTGCTGGGCTCGACGGCGTACGACAGCTTCCGGGAAGCCAACGTCTGGGTGCGCTTCACCCAGTCCTTCGAGGGACCGGTGACGCTGCTCGACACCGCGGTGCTGCTGGCCGCGATCGGCATCGTCGGCCTCACGTTCTCGGCGGCCACGATGGCGACCGGAGTGGACGCGGCGCGAGCAGCCCGGCGGAGCCTGCCCGGGGTCTTCGCGCACGCGGTGGTGCCGATCATCGTGGGCTACATGGTCGCGCACTACCTCACGTTCTTCGTGGAGTACGGCCAGCAGACCCTGATCCAGCTCAGCGACCCGCTCTCGAGGGGAGACAACCTGCTGGGTACCGCCGACTGGGAGGTCGACTACTGGCTCTCGAACAACCCGTCGGTGCTGGCCACGATCAAGGTGCTGGCCATCGTCACCGGCCACGTGCTGGGGGTGGTCGCCGCCCATGACAAGGCGATCCAGGTGCTGCCTGCGCGCCACCACGCGACCGGTCAGCTGCCGTTGCTGTTCGCGATGGTGCTGTACACGTTCGGCGGGCTCTACCTGTTGTTCGGGGTCTGAGACTGCCCGGCCACCCAGGGTTAAGCGAAGCGGAGCCGCATGCGCAAGTTGACATAATGTCACTTATCGGCGATATCTGGTTGGGGTCAGGTCGGAGCGCCTGTCGGGTCGCCACCGGTCGCCACCGGTCGCCACCGGTCGCCAGGACCTGCTCGCGCAGGATGTCGGCGTGGCCGCAGTGCTGAGCGAGCTCGCGCAGCACGTGCAGGTCAATGGCCCCGGCCGGTGATGGCCTGGTCGAACCACACGCCCTCGACGTACGCCGCGTGCTTGAGCAGTCCCAGCAGCGTCGTGCGCGACGGGACGAGCCGCCGGCGAGCCTGTTCCTCGCTCAGCCCGTCCAGGCTGCCGTGCAGGGCAGCACGGTGCTCGTCGAGCAGGCCGTCCAAACGGGCTCGGAGGTCCGGGTCCTGTGCTGCGCTCGGCATGGCACGACATCCCACCGGCGATCGCCGCAGGAAGGCAAGGCCGTGGGCCAGATCGGCAACACGCGCCGGGTCTCCGGGTGGTTCATCCCTCCTGGGCGGGGCCGCGCACGGATCTGAGATGCTCGCCCGGTGCAGCAGCGCAAGGGTCCCAAGCCGGTCGAGATCAGCACCGACCCGCGTACCGCGGCCGCGGCCTCGGCCTGGGCGTACGACTGGTCCAGACCGCCGTGTCACTGCTGTGGCCGCTGGACCTGACTCGGGTCCTGCTGTCCACCAAAGACGCGCACGAGCGGTACGAACTTGTCGGCTTCGCAGCTGTTCCGCACCCGGAGCGGTTGATGCTCTTGGCCGAGGAGCGACCCCGCTGACCGGGGCCGCGCGGACACCAGCGCCACCGCTGAGTAACAGCGGCCTGCGGCGCATGCGTGCACTGCCGCGCGTCGCCTGTGGCTCGCCCAAGGCGACATCGCCTCGCCGGTCGAGCCCGTCAGTCGACCCCGTCAGTCGACCCCGTCAGTCGTCGGCTCCGCGCCCGGTGCTCTTCTGCAGACGGTCGATGTGCTCGGACGCCTCGGCCTTGGTCAGGTCGGCCTGCAGGGTCTCCCCCGCCTCCCGCGCCAGCGTGTCGAGGTAGCTGCGCTGGGCGCCGGTCATCGGCTCGTCACCGGTGGTCCAGTCGGACGGGTCCTTCTCGGTGGTGGACGGCGCGTCGGCGCCGATGATCTCGTTCGAATGCGTGTTCGATTCACTCATGCCGCCAAGATACGCCGATCCGGACCGTGATCGCTCGCCCGGACGGGTGACATCCGGGGGAGCCGCCGCCGACGCGTGGCCCAGTGCCCCACGGCGGGGTCCGGGATCGCGGCGCTGGTCGTGGGGCGCCTGCCTCGGAACAGTGGGTCGCATGCCTACCGTGGGTCACGTCGCTCCGGGGCGACGACCCTGCAGCCGAGCGCTCGCGCGCGCCGAGGAGACACCACACCATGTGGGACACCGTGCCGGACCACCACGTCCACCTTTCCCACGACCTGCCGTGTCTTCGCTGCGGCCACGCCGCGCACCGGTTCCTCGCGTGCGACGTCTCGTGCGAGTGCCAGCCCGCCGCGATGCCCGGCTCCCTGCCCGCCTCCAGCTGACTCCCGGTGGCTGGTCGTCTGCGGTTTGGTCCACCACCGCACGATGCGACGGCCCGGGCCTGCGGTTGTGGACCAAACCGCAACCCCCACCCCGCGCCAGCCGACCCCGAAGCCACCTGACGGCGCTTGACCGGCCCTATCGACTGCGGATTGGTCCACCACCGCACGATGCGACGGCCCGGGGCCGCGGTTGTGGACCAAACCGCAACCACAGCCAGCCGCACGACCGGACCGGCACCCGCCCACCCCGAGACGTCAGGGCTGCAGCAGGACCTTGATCGCTCGCCGCTCGTCCATCGCGCGGTAACCCTCGGCGACGTCGTCGAGGGGCAGCACGGAGTCGAAGACCCGGCCGGGGTCGATGCGACCGCTGGTCACCAGGTCGAGCAGCTCGGGCAGGTAGGCACGGACCGGGGCCATCCCACCGGCCAGGCCGACGTTCTTTTGGAACATCCGTCGCACCGGCAGCTCGACCCCGTGGGGCACGCCCACGAAGCCGACCGTCGAGCCGGGCCGGGCCACGGCGAAGGCAGTGCCCATCGAGGAGTCGGTGCCGACGCACTCCAGCACGGCGTCGGCGCCCACTCCCCCGGTGATCTCCTTGACCAGGGCTGTGCCCTCCTCACCGCGCTCGGCCACCACATGGGTGGCCCCGAACTCGCGGCCGATGACCTGGCGGGGCTCGTGGCGCGACATCAGGACGACTTTCTCGGCGCCCATCACACTGGCGGCGAGCACGCCGCACAGGCCCACGGCACCGTCGCCGACGATGACGGCGGTCCCGCCCTCGCGGACCCGGGCGGCGACCGCGGCGTGCCAGCCGGTCGCCATCACGTCGGTCAGCGCGAGCAGGGAGGGGATCATCGCCGCGTCCGGCGTGCCGTCGGTCTTGACGAGGCTGCCCTCGGCCTGGGTCACCCGGGCGTACTCGGCCTGTCCGCTGGAGGTCATGGCCAGGTTGTCGCACACCGAGTGCATCCCGACCGCGCAGTGCGGGCAGGTGTTGTCGGAGTGGCAGAACGGCACGACGACGAAGTCGCCGGCCTTGAAGGACGTGACGTCGCCTCCGACCTCCTCGACGATCCCGACACACTCGTGGCCGATCGTCGCGCCCGCGTCGATCGGGTTCTCGCCGCGGTAGGGCCACAGGTCGGAGCCGCAGATACAGCCCGCGACCACCTTGACGACCGCGTCAGTGGGGAGCTGGATGGTGGGGTCGGGGACCTCGGAGAGTCGGATGTCACCGGCAGCGTGGATGGTGGTGGCTCGCATGCCGCCCATCCTCTCGCACTCACCGGGTAGGCGTCGCGGCACCCCGGCGGGGGCACGTTGCGTTATCTCACATGTGAGTTACCGTGAGAAACATGAGCGAGGGATACAAGGGCCGGATCGGCAATCTCATCCGTGACGCCCGCAAGCACCGGGGTCTGACGCAGCACCAGTTGGCGGAACGGCTGTCCACCAGCCAGAGCGCCATCAACCGGATCGAGAAGGGTCACCAGAACCTCTCCCTGGAGATGCTGGCCCGCATCGGCGCCGCCCTCGACTCCGAGATCGTCGCCCTGGGCGCCGGGCCCACGCACCTGCGCGTCGACGGCCCCACCACGCTCTCGGGCAGCATCGACGTGAAGACCTCGAAGAACGCCGGTGTGGCGCTGCTGTGCGCGTGCCTGCTCAACCGGGGCCGGACCACGTTGCGCAAGGTGGCCCGCATCGAGGAGGTCAACCGCCTGCTCGAGGTGCTCAACAGCATCGGCGTGCACACCCGGTGGCTCAACGCCGACAACGACCTCGAGATCATCCCGCCCAAGTCGCTCGACCTCAGCGACATCGACGAGGAGGCGGCGCGCCGTACCCGCTCGATCATCATGTTCCTCGGCCCGCTGCTGCACCGTCTCGACTCCTTCGACCTGCCGTACGCCGGCGGCTGCAACCTCGGCACCCGCACCGTCGAGCCGCACATGTCCGCGCTGCGGCCCTTCGGCCTTGAGGTCAAGGCGACCGACGGCTGCTACCACGCCCAGGTCAACCGGGCCATCGAACCGGCCCGCCCGATCGTGCTCACCGAGCGCGGTGACACGGTCACCGAGAACGCTCTGATGGCCGCAGCACTGCACCCGGGCACCACCGTGATCCGCAACGCCTCGTCCAACTACATGGTCCAGGACCTGTGCTTCTACCTGCACAAGCTCGGGGTCGACGTGCAGGGGGTCGGCACCACCACCCTCACCGTGACCGGGGTCGAGGTCATCGACGTGGACGTCGACTACGCGCCCAGCGAGGACCCGATCGAGGCCATGTCGCTGCTGGCCGCCGCGATCGTCACGCAGTCAGAGATCACCATCCGCCGGGTGCCGATCGAGTTCCTCGAGATCGAGCTCGCGACGTTGGAGGAGATGGGCTTCCAGTACGCCCGTTCCGAGGAGTACGTCGCCCGCAACGGCAACACCCGTCTGGTCGACCTGACGACCAAGCCCTCTCACCTGCACGCCCCGCTCGACAAAATCCACCCGATGCCGTTCCCCGGCCTCAACATCGACAACCTGCCGTTCTTCGCGGTGATCGCGGCCGTGGCCGAGGGTCAGACCCTGCTGCACGACTGGGTCTACGAGAACCGCGCGATCTACCTCACCGAGCTCAACAAGCTCGGCGGCCAGGTCAAGCTGCTGGACCCCCACCGGGTGATGATCGAGGGCCCCACGCACTTCTCCGGGGCCGAGATCGTCTGCCCGCCCGCCCTGCGGCCGGCGGTGGTGCTCCTGATCGCGATGCTCGCCTCCAAGGGCACCTCCGTGCTGCGCTCGACGTACGTCATCCACCGCGGCTACGAGGACCTCGCCGAGCGGCTCAACCAGCTCGGCGCGAACATCGAGCCCTTCCGCGACATCTGAGCAACGCACGCGCACCGCGGGTGGCGGCGTAGCGAGGCTAGAGCGCGACCAGCCATAGTGGACGCGTGACCGCGCCCCGCCCGCAGACCGGGTACGCCTTCCTCGATGCACCCGCACCCGGGGACCGCCTGGCCTTCGCGCACCGGGGCGGGGCCCGGCATCCCGACCTCGCCGGCCTCGAGAACACCGAGAAGGCCTTCGCGCACGCCGTCGCCCTGGGCTACGACTACCTCGAGACCGACGTGCACGTCACCCGGGACGGTGTGCTGCTGGCCTTCCACGACGGGGTCCTGGAACGGGTCAGCGACGGCACCGGCTCGCTGGCCGACCTGAGCGCCGCCGAGGTGTCGGCGTTCCGGATCGGGGGCGAGCCGATCCCGACCCTGGGCGAGCTCTTCGACGCCTTCCCCGAGGCCCGGTTCAACATCGACCTGAAGTCGGACGGGGCCGTCGAGGCGCTGGCCGACTTCGTGCAGCAGCGCGAGGCCCACGACCGGGTCCTGGTCGGCTCGTTCTCCAGCCGCCGCCTGCTCCGCTTCCGACGGCTGACCAGGGGCCGGGTGCCGATCTCGGCCGGGCCGCTGGAAGTGGCGCTGTTCCGTCTCCTGCCGTCCGGCCGGCTCGCCCGCCTGCTGACCGGGGGTCGGGTGGCCGCGCTGCAGGTCCCGCACCGGGCCGGGCCGATCAGTGTGGTTACCGCCGGTCTGGTGCGCCGCGCCCACTGGGCCGGGGCCCACGTCCATGTGTGGACCATCGATGACCCGGCCGAGATGGTCGAGCTGCTCGACCGCGGCGTCGACGGTCTGATCACCGACCGGACCGACGTGCTCAAGAGGACGCTGGTCGGGCGGGGCCAGTGGAGGGATGACCGATGACCCTGAGCACCACCGACCTGGGGCCGCAGGCTCGGGCCCGGGAGCAGAAGGCGTGGTACTGGTACGACTGGGCCAACTCGGCGTTCGCGACGACGGTGGCCGGTGTGCTCTTCGCGCCGTACCTGATCGCGGTCGCGGAGGAGGCCGCGGTCGACGACCGGGTCTCGGTGCTCGGGCTCTCGGTCGCTCCCGGAGCGCTCCCGTCCTTCGTCATCACCGCCTCGACCCTGCTCGCGGCGCTCCTGCTCCCGCTGCTGGGCGCCATCGCCGACCGGACGGAGCGCAAGAAGGACCTGCTGGCCGGCTTCGCGTGGGCCGGTGCGCTCGCCGGCGCGATGCTGTTCTTCGTCGCGGGCGACAACTGGCAGCTGGGGGTGGGTGCGTTCCTGGTCGCCAACATCTGCTTCGGGGCCGCAGCGGTCTTCAACGACTCGATCCTCTGCCTGATCTCCGAGGAGGACGAGCGCGACCAGGTCTCCTCGCGTGGATGGGCCTTCGGGTACGCCGGCGGTGGTCTGCTCCTGGCCCTCAACTTCGTGCTGGTCACCTTCCACGAGACCTTCGCGATGTCCGAGGGCATGGCCGTGCGGGTCAGCCTGCTCTCGGCCGCGCTGTGGTGGGCGGGCTTCACGGTCATCCCGTTCCGGGGCATCCGCAACCACCCGCTCCCCCACGTCGAGCCCGGCACCGGGCACGTCGTCGCGCGCAGCTTCGGCCAGCTGTGGGCCACGCTCAGGAGCATGCGCCGCTACCCCGTCGCGCTGACCTTCCTGGTGGCCTACCTCTTCTTCAACGACGGCATCCAGACCGTGATCGCCTCAGCGTCCATCTTCGGGGTCGAGGAGCTGGGCTTCAGCACCGGCACCGTGCTGGCCACCTACCTGCTCGTGCAGCTGGTCGCGATCTTCGGCGCCCTGGGCTTCGGACGTGCCGCGGCGCGGTACGGAGCGAAGTCCGTGATCATGCTCGGCCTCGCCACCTGGATGGTGATCGTCTCGACCGCGTACTTCCTGCCGGCCGGCCGGCTGGTGCCGTTCCTGGTGCTCGGGGCTGCGATCGGGGTGGTGCTCGGCGGCACGCAGGCACTGGCGCGCTCGTACTTCTCGCTGCTGATCCCCCGCGGCAAGGAGGCCGAGTTCTTCAGCTTCTACCACGCGATGGACCGGGGTACCTCCTGGCTGGGCACGCTGGTCTTCGGCCTCGTCTACCAGCTCTCCGGCTCCTACCGGCCCGCCATCCTGGCCCTGATCGTGTTCTTCCTGATCGGTGGCGTACTGCTGTGGCGGGTGGACACCCAGCGGGGCATCGAGCAGGCCGGCAACGCTGCAGGCACGATCCCGCCTACGGGGTGAGCGGTCGACCCGGCGGCGCCGATCAGGGGAATGTTGGCCCACCTCGGTACCGTTGAGCACTTGAGAGCCAGGTGTGACACGGACGGGCTGTCACTTCGAGAACGACAACGAGTGGGAGGTGCCCCATGGCGGAGCGCACATTGCGTGGAGCCCGACTGGGAGGCCAGAGCTTCGAGGACGAGCGCGGCATCGAGTTCGCGGCCCGACAGCAGGTCGGCTACCGGTGTCAGCAGCAGCACGAGTTCGAGATCACCATGTCGGTCGAGGCCGACGTGCCGGCGGTCTGGGAGTGCCCGCGCTGCGGGGCAGAGGGGCTGAGCACCTCCGGCATCGAGCGTGAGGTCAAGGTCGAGAAGCCGGTCCGCACCCACTGGGACATGCTCCTGGAACGGCGCTCGGAGAAGGAGCTGGAGGACATCCTCAAGGAGCGCCTCGAGCTGCTGCGTGGCGGCGCGATCGGGCCCGCGCACCTGCACCGTCCGACCCGGAAGCGCAAGACGGCCGTCTGAGCCCAGGCTCATGGCGTCGGGCCCTCCGGCTCGTCGACCACCTCGCCCCGGACCACCGGGCCCTCGGGTCCCGGTCCGGGGCGTTCTTGTGCCCGGGGGGCCCGCGGTCCGAAGGGCCCCGCACCCCCGGTCGTCCCGCCGGTCATGCCCCCGGGGAACCCCCCGGGGAACCTGGTGCCGGCCAGCAGCCGTCGGGTGACCAGTGCGGTGAGCCCACGGCGGGCCACGGGCCGGGTCACCGGCAGCACCAGGAGCAGGCCGAGCACGTCGGAGACGAACCCCGGCGTCAGCATCAGGGTGCCGGCGACCAGCACCAGGGCGGCGTCGGCCAGCTCGCGTGCCGGCATCCGCCCGGACCCGAGCGCGGTGCGCAGGGCCTCGAAGGTGCGGGCGCCCTCGCGCTTGACCAGCCAGCCGCCGATGATGCTGTCCAGGACGAGCAGACCGATCGTCCACCACACGCCGATCACCTGGCCGACCTGGATCAGCGTGTAGATCTCGACCAGCGGCACCACCACGAACAGCGCGACCAGCACCCACGGCAGCAGTCGTCGCCGTCGCGGGTGCGGCGGGTGCGGTCCGGGTGCGCTCACGGCCGGGGTCCTAGCAGGCGGCGTACTCGTGCCCAGCGCTCGCGCACGCCCCACACCGTGATCCGCCACAGCGACTCGGCGGCCACCGAGGGGCTCATCTTGGACTCACCACGGACCCGCTCGACGAACTCGATCGGCACCTCCCGCACCCTCAGGCCCGCGTGCAGGCACCGGGTGACCATGTCGGTCTGGAACACGTAGCCGGTGGAGCGGACACTGTCGAGGTCGAGCTTCTCCAGCGCCGTGCTGCGGAACAGTCGGAACCCGGCGGTCGCGTCGTTGACCGCGATGCCCAGCAGCAGGCGCACGTAGAGGTTGCCGCCGCGCGACAGGGCCCGGCGCGACAGCGGCCAGTTGACCACCGATCCGCCGGGGATCCAGCGGGAGCCGATCACCAGGTCCGAGTCGGCCAAGGCGTCGAGGAGCCGGCCGAGCTGCTCGGGCTGGTGCGACCCGTCCGCGTCCATCTCCCCGATCACGTCGTAGCCCGCGGCGAGCGCGTCCCCGAAGCCGTGCAGGTACGCCGCTCCCAGACCGGTCTTGCCGGCGCGGTGCAGGACCGACACGGCCGGGTCGGCTTCGGCCAGCCGGTCGGCGATGTCGCCCGTGCCGTCCGGGGAGTTGTCGTCCACGACCAGGACGTCGACGTCGGGCTGGGCGGCGCGCAGTCTCTGCACGATCCACACGATGTTCTCGGCCTCGTCGTAGGTGGGCACCACGATCACCACGCGGCCGAGCCGGGGGTGCCGACGCTCGCTCACCGGTGACCGCTGACGGGGGTCGGGGGGCTAATCGAGAGTTCCTGCTCGGTCTCGCGGGTCATCGGGGCGGCACGCACGCGGCGACGCGGCAGCAGGGCCGCGGCGAGAGCCAGGAGGGTGACCAGCGTGGCCAGTCGTCCGGGCCAGGCACCGACCCGCATGGCCGGGGTGATCGAGGAGACGAGGCCGACGTCGGCGCTCAGCACGTCGGTGGTGCGGCGCTGGGCCTGCGTCACGACCCGGCCGGACGGGTCGATCACCCCGGTCAGGCCGTTGGTGGAGGCGACCGCGACCCAGCGCCCGGCCTCGATCGCGCGCAGCCGGGTGATCGCAAACTGCTGGTCGATCTGGTCGGTGTTGACGAACGTCGCGTTGCTGGTCTGCACGGTCACCAGCTCGGCGCCCCGCAGGACCTGGTCCTGCAGCACGTCGTCGTAGGCGATGTCGAAGCAGATCGCGTCGGCGACCGCGATGCCGTCGATGTCGAGGGGTTCCCGGCGGGTGCCGCTCAACATGTCGCGCCCCACCATGGTCAGCCGGCCGATCTGCAGGTTGGCCAGTTGGTCGCGGAACGGGATGTACTCGCCGAACACCACCGGGTGACGTTTGGTGTAGCGCTCACCCGCCCCGGTCTCCGGGTCCCACACGATCCCCTGGTTCAGCACGTGGCCGGGACCGCCGTCGACGATGGCGCCGACCAGGATCGGGACCCCCACCGACGCCGAGGCGGCCTCGATGCCGCTGCGGGTTCGGCTGTCGGCGAACGGGTCCACGGCGGTGGAGTTCTCGGGCCACAGGACCAGGGCGGGCTCCGGGGTCTCGCCGCTGCGGACCCTGCGGCCCAGCTCCTGGGTCGCCTCGACGTGGTTGGCCGTGACCTGGCGGAAGTCGAAGAGGATGTTGTCACCCCGCGGCCCCGGCACGTCGCCCTGCACGACCGCGATCGGCACGGTGGTGTCGCTGCGGGCCTGCCAGGGCAGCACGGTGGCGACGGCGACCACCGCGACAAGGACGGCCAGCGGGGCCGTCCGGACCCACCAGGACCTCACCGGGGATCGGTCCAGTGGCCGCTGCGACCCGGGCCCCGGCCCGGGGCCCAGAAGTAAGGCGAGCAGGGTGCCGGCCAGCGCCACCACGAAACCGACCGCAACGGAGCCGACGTACGGCAGGAGCGCGGTCAGGGGCGTGTCGACGACGGCGAAGGCAAGGTTGCCCCAGGGCATCCCGCTGAACGGCCAGCCGCTGCGCAGCACCTCCAGCATCGTCCAAGCCGCCGCGCACCACACCGGCCAGCCCGGCAGCCGCTGCAGGACCGCGAACAGCCCGCCGGCGAGGACGTAGAACAACGACATGAACGCCGACATGGCGACCCAGGCGTCCGGACCGACGGTACGCATCCAGAACGCGAGGCTGAAGTAGAAGCCGACACCGAAGGCCAGGCCCGGCACCAGCGCGGCCCGTACGCGCAGGCCCCGGGTCGTCAGCACCAGCCCAGCGATCGCGAGCGGAGCCACCCAGAAGAAGGCGACCGGCTCGAAGGCCACCGAGAGCAGAAGGCCGCTGAGAGCGGCCGCGAGGATCCTGAGCGGCACGAGTCAACGGTACCGGGTCGAGAAGACCCGCCGGGTTGCAGGCCGACGGAGGGACCCCGGTGCCCTTCGGACCACCCGGGACGGCCCTGGCTGGGGCGTGCCGGCTGTTGTCTAGGGGCGCAGGGGTCCCTCCGTGCCCACCCCTCGTGAGGCGGACCGACCTCCGTGAACGAGGTCGAGTGGGGAATGGCATCTTGCCCCTCTACCCCGCCACTCGGACGTCGGTTCGCCGGCCACGATCTGCATGGGCGGACGGCCTAGGTTCGCAACCTGGCAAAGCCCTGTCAACCAGCCTCTGACCTGCACGGACGCGTTGAACTCGCAGGTCAGCACGGGCAGGTGTTCATGGTCAGTTCATGAAACTAGTTGGCAGGCTGCGGCGTGTTCGACCCGACTCGCCGCAGGGGTGTGTCCCCTGGGGCGAGGGAGGCTCAGGCGCGGGCCGGCACGACGACGGTGCCCGCGGCCGTGGTCACCAACAGCGGCGGGGCGAGGAGCGCCGCCGCCCCCAGCCGCTGGTCCGTGGACGCCCCGCGGGCCACCACGTGCACGGTGAACGCCATGTCCCGCGAACGCCGGCCGACCCGGGTCAGCTCGCAGGTCACCTCGACCACGTCGCCGGCCTGCACGGGGGCCAGGAACTGCACGTCGGAGTACGACGCGAACAGACCCTCGTCACCGTCGGCGCGGATACACATCTCGGTGGCCACGTCACCGAAGAGACCGAGGCTGTAGGCCCCGTCGACCAGGTTGCCGGCGTAGTGCGCGTGGGCGTGGGACACGTAGCGCCGGTGCACCACCGTGGTGCCGACCGCGGCGGTGGAGCTGCTCATCAGGACGCCTTCCGATCGGTGGCCGGGGCCAGGCGGTGCACGAGGTAGGAGGCCACCTCGCCGGGTGTCGTGCCCCGGCCGAAGACGCGGTCCACGCCCAGCTCGGCCGCCATCGCCTCGTCGAAGCGCGGGCCGCCCACCACCAGCAGCGGACGCTGGTCGGAGGGGTAGGACTCCCGGAAGGCCGCCGACATCTCGCGGGTGTTCAGCAGGTGGGCGTCGCGCTGGCTGACGACCTGCGAGACGAGCACGGCGTCAGCCTTCTCGGCCCGGGCCCGCTGCACCAGCTGGGGCACCGAGACCTGGGCGCCCAGGTTGACGACCTTGAGCTCGCGGTAGTACTCGAGGCCCTTCTCGCCGGCGAAGCCCTTGATGTTGAGAATCGCGTCGATCCCGACGGTGTGGGCGTCGGTGCCGATGCAGGCCCCGACCACCGTCAGGCGGCGCCGCAGGGCGTGCTTGATGCTGGCGTTGGCCTCCTGCGGGGTCAGCAGCGGGTAGTCGCGCTCCACGACCTGCACCGTGCTCGTGTCGACCAGGTGGTGCACCCGGCCGTAGACGACGAAGAAGGTGAAGCCGGTTCCCATCGACCTGGAGTGCACGACGAGCGCCGGGTCCATGCCCATCTTGTTGGCCAGCTGGGCCGCCGCGCCCTCGGCCAGCTTGGCCCGGTCGCCCGTGGAGTCGAGGGGCAGCGTGAAGCTGAGCTGCACCATCCCGTCGCCGGTGGTGTCGCCGTAGGGGCGCACGATGTGACCTTCGCTCATCACTGCTCCAGGATCTCGGTAGCGGGGTTGTAGTAGGACTCAGACTTCTCGGCCACGCCCTCGAGACCGCGTCCGGCGTCGGCGGGCCGCTTCATCAGACCGAAGGTGCCGTCGGCGATGGCGTCGAGCAGGCCACCCCGCGAGCTCTCACCCGGGTGGTCGGTGATCCGGGTCAGCAGGTCGACCGCCTCCCCCAGCACCTGGCGCGCCCGGGTGGCCACGAAGCCCTCGGGGGCGGGATGGAAGTCCTCGGCCAGGCCCGCGGTGGCCTCCAGCACGTAGCGGACGTTCTGCAGCGCGAGGTCCCGGTCGGAGAGCCAGGGCGTCACCACGGCCTCGGTCATCATCCCGACCAGCAGGATGCCCTGGCCGGTCAGCGAGCCGATCAGGTTGAAGAACCCGTCGAGCAGGTAGCCGCGGAAGACGTCCCCGGTCATGTGCCGCGTGGGTGGCATCCACTTCAGGGGGGCGTCGGGGAAGAGCTCGCGAGCCAGCAGGGCGTGGGCCAGCTCCAGCCGGAAGGACTGGGGCACCGCCGGGTCGATCTCGAAGGCGTGACCCAGCCCGAGCTGCCAGTCCTCGAGACCGGCCTCCTTGGCGAAGTACTCGTTGAGCAGCTGGCTGGTAGTGACGGTGTGGGCGGCCTCGACCGCGTCGGCGGTGGTGAGGTAGTTGTCCTCACCGGTGTTGATGATGATGCCGGCACGCGCGTGCACCTGCCTGCTGAAGCGCTGGTCCACGAAGGTGCGGACCGGGTTGATGTCGCGGAAGAGGATCCCGTACATCGAGTCGTTGAGCATCATGTCGAGGCGTTCCAGGCCGGCCAGCACCGCGATCTCGGGCATGCACAGGCCCGAGGCGTAGTTCGTCAGCCGCACGTAGCGGCCCAGCTCCCGGCTGGAGTCGTCGAGCGCGGCCCGCATCAGCCGGAAGTTCTCCTGCGTCGCGTAGGTACCGGCGAAGCCCTCGCGGGTGGCGCCCTCGGGCACGTAGTCGAGCAGGCTCTGGCCGGTGGAGCGGATCACCGCGATCACGTCGGCGCCCTCGCGGGCCGCCTGCTGGGCCTGCGGGATGTCCTCGTGGATGTCGCCGGTCGCGACGATCAGGTAGATCCAGGGGGTGCGCGGCGCATCACCCCAGGTCGCGATCAGGTGCTCCCGCTCGAGGCGCCGGGCATCGATGCGTCGTACGCCGGCGGCCACCGACCCCCGAGCGGCCACCCGGGCCCGGGTGGCGTCGGCGCCCTCGGGCAGGCGGAACCTCACGTGCCCGGCGTCAGCCTTGCGGGCCAGCTCGTCCAGGTCGGCGGCCTCGCCGCGCAGCAGCGCGTCCCAGACGGGTTGCGCGGCGCCGTGCTCGAGGCCGGTGTCGGCCCGGACCGCGTCGA
>JAJAYJ010000034.1 GCA_026786275.1 Nocardioides sp.
GGGCCCGGCTGCACGCGGCGACGGCGGCCCGGGGGCCGCTGTGCGCCGGGATCGACCCGCCCCCCTCGCTGCTGCGGCAGTGGGGCCTCCGCGAGGACGTCGCGGGCCGGGAGAGGTTCGCGCTGCCCGCGGTGGAGGCACTGGCGCCGCGCGTGGCCGTGGTCAAGCCGCAGTCGGCCTTCTACGAGCGCTTCGGCAGCCGGGGGATCGCGGTGCTGGAGCGGGTGCTGGCCGAGTCCCGCGCCGCGGGCGCGCTCGTGCTGCTCGACGTGAAGCGCGGAGACATCGGCTCGACCTCCCAGGCCTACGCCGACGCCTACCTCGACCCGACCTCACCGCTGGCCTGCGACGCGATCACGGCCAGCCCCTACCTCGGCTTCGGGTCGCTGGCCCCGATGGTCGACACCGCCCGTCGCCACCACGCGGGCCTGTTCGTGCTCGCCCTGACCTCCAACAAGGAGGGTCCGGAGGTGCAGCACGCCCGCATCGACCGGGCCGACGGGGCCGGGGTGGGGGAGACCGTGGCGGCGCGGGTGCTCGACCACCTGCGACGGTTGAACCTCGACGCTGATCCGCTCGGGTCCTTCGGCGCCGTGGTCGGGGCCACCATCGACGAGCCGGCGCCCGACTCGGGCGTCGACCTGGCCATCGACGGACCGATCCTGGCTCCCGGCTTCGGCGCCCAGGGCGGCACCACCGCCGACATCCTGCGGATCTTCGGTGCCGCGGCCGCCCAGGTGCTGCCCAGCTCCTCGCGGGAGCTGCTGCGTCGCGGGCCCGACCCGGTGGCGCTGCGCGAAGGTGCCCTGCGCCTCAACGACGAGCTCGCGGCCCTGAGATGACCCGCCGCCGGGTCCTGGCGTCCGGCCTCGCCCTGGTGGTCCTGGCGGCCGTGGTGGTCGCCGGGGTGCTGGTGGTGCGCCGCCTCGCCACGTCACCGCAGGAGCGCTACTGCGCCACGGTGGTGGCCCAGCGCGCCGCGCTCAGCGACCGGCTCTCCGCCGGGACCCCCGACGTGCTGATCACCGCCCTGCCCGTCTTCGAGGACCTGCAGGACGACGCGCCCTCCGACATCACCGACGAGTGGCGCCAGGTGGTCGATGCGATCCGAGGACTCCGCGACGCCCTCGACGCGACCGGTGTGGACCCCGCGACGTACGACCGCACCGACCCCCCGGACGGGGTCGGTACGGCCGAGACGCAGCGCATCGACGACGCCGCCGGGGTCCTCGGCAGCCAGGAGACCTCGGCCGCCTTGGCCGACCTGGACCAGCAGGCTCGCGACCTGTGCCGCACTCCGTTGACGCAGTGAGCACGGGCCGGGTCGGCGCGGGTGCGCGGCGGGGGAGACCGGCGGTGGCGCCGCATGCGGAGGTGTGGCTAGATTGAGCCGATCCCGCTCCTTCTTTCACGTCAGGACGCTTGCTCGTGGCCTTGCCCCCGCTCACCCCTGAACAGCGCCAGGCTGCGCTGGTCAAGGCGGCCGCCTCCCGTCGCGAACGTGCCGAGGTCAAGAACCGACTGAAGAACGCCGGCGCCTCGATCAGCGACGTGCTGTCCCAGGGCCACACCAACGAGGTCATCGGCAAGATGCGCGTGGTGGACCTGCTGCAGTCGATGCCGGGACTGGGCAAGGTGCGGGCCCGTCAGCTGATGGAGCGCCTCGGCATCGCTGAGAGCCGCCGCGTCCGGGGCCTGGGGGCCAAGCAGGTCGCCGCGCTCGAGCGCGAGTTCGCCGCGCGTGACTGACTGCCTCACCCGTCGGCTCCCGATCCGCGCGTCCGCGTGAGCACCGGGCAGCCGACCCGGCTCGTGGTCCTGGCCGGCCCGACCGCCGTCGGCAAGGGCACCGTCGCCGCCGAGGTCCGTGCCGCGCACCCCGACGTCTGGATCTCGATCTCAGCCACCACCCGGGCGCCGCGACCCGGCGAGGTCGACGGCGTGCACTACTGGTTCGTCAGCGAGGACCGCTTCGACGAGATGGTCGCCTCCGACGACCTCCTTGAGTGGGCGGTGGTGCACCAACGGGCTCGCTACGGCACGCCCCGGGCCCCGGTCGAGGAGGCCCTGGCCGCCGGTTGCCTGGCCCTGCTGGAGATCGACCTGCAGGGCGCCCGCCAGGTCCGCACGACCATGCCCGACGCCCTGTTCGTCTTCCTCAGCCCACCCAGCTGGGAGGAGCTGGTGCGCCGGCTGGTCGGGCGCGGCACCGAGAACGACGAGGAGCGGGCCCGCCGGCTCGAGACCGCCCGCCAGGAGCTGGCCTCGGAGGCGGAGTTCGACGTCACCGTGGTGAACCGGGAAGTTCACGCCGCTGCGGAGGAGTTGGTAGCCTTGATGACGTACGACCACGAGTCGACGCGAGCGGACTGACCCACAGCACCCTGCACCTGGTTGCCCGCCGCGCCCGACCGCCATCCTCAACCGCCAGCGAGGCCCCCGCGTGTCTGCTCCTCTCATCGCCGCCGAAGGGGTCACCAACCCCTCCATCGACGACCTGCTCACCAAGACCGACAGCAAGTACAAGTTGGTGCTCTACAGCGCCAAGCGTGCGCGCCAGATCAACGCCTACTACTCCCAGCTCGGTGAGGGCCTGCTCGAGTACGTCGGTCCGCTCGTGGACACCCACGTGCAGGAGAAGCCGCTCTCGATCGCCCTGCGTGAGATCAACGAGGATCTGCTGACCTGCGAGGACGTCGACCCGGCCGAGCTCGCCGCCGAGGAGGCCGCGGCCAAGGCCACCGCCGCCGAGGCCGCCCCGTTCCGGCGCGCCGAGTGACGACGAGCCGCTGAGCACCACGGACCGTCCGGAGACCGCGTTCCCCTCGGGGGCGCGGTCCTCTGCTGTCCGGCCGCGGGTGGTGCTGGGCGTGGCCGGGGGGATCGCGGCCTACAAGGCCTGCGAGCTGCTGCGCCGCCTCACCGAGTCCGGCCACGACGTCACCGTCGTCCCGACGTCCGCCGCGCTGGAGTTCGTCGGCGCCCCCACCTGGGCGGCGCTGTCCGGCAGGCCGGTCTCGGCCGACCTGTGGAGCGAGGTGCACGAGGTGCCCCACGTGCGGCTGGGCCAGGCCGCCGACCTCGTCGTCGTGGTCCCGGCCACCGCCGACCTCCTGGCCCGGGCCGCCCATGGCCTGGCTGACGACCTGCTCACCAACACGCTGCTGACCGCACGCTGCCCGGTGGTGCTGGCCCCGGCCATGCACACCGAGATGTGGGAGCACGCCGCAACCCGCAGCAACGTCGCGACCCTGCGCGGGCGTGGCGTCCTGGTCATCGAGCCGGCGGAGGGCCGCCTGACCGGCGCCGACACGGGCCGGGGCCGGCTGCCCGACCCGGCCGAGATCTTCGCGACCTGTCTGGACGTCCTGTCCCGCGGCACGACCGCGTCCGACCTGCTCGGTCGCCGGGTCGTCGTCAGCGCCGGCGGCACCCGCGAGCCCCTGGACCCGGTCCGCTTCCTCGGCAACCGGTCCTCGGGCCTGCAGGGCTACGCCCTGGCCCGCACCGCGGCCGCCCGGGGCGCCGAGGTCACGCTGGTCGCGGCCAACACCGACCTGGCCGACCCGGCCGGGGTCCGGGTCGTGCGGGTCGAGACCACCGCCGAGCTGCGTGAGCAGGTGCTGGTGGCCGCCGTGGACGCGGACGCCGTCGTGATGGCTGCCGCGCCCGCAGACTTCCGTCCGGTCGGGGTCAGCGGAGCCAAGATCAAGAAGGCCGACGACGGCTCGGCCCTGCACCTGGAGCTGGTGCAGAACCCCGACGTGCTGCACGAGATCAGCACCCGGCGGGTGCGACCCGGCTCGGTGGTCGTCGGCTTCGCCGCGGAGACCGGGGACGCCACCGGCGCGGTCCTGGACCTGGCCCGGGCCAAGCTGGCCCGCAAGGGGTGCGACCTGCTCGTCGTCAACGACGTCAGCGGGGGAGCGGTCTTCGGCCAGCCCGACAACGAGGCCGTGATCCTGGCTGCCGACGGTGCGGTGACCGACGTACCCCGAGGCACGAAGGCGGCGCTGGCCCACGTGATCTGGGACCAGGTCGCCGCCCGGCTCCGCCCCTGAGACGCCTGTCCGCATGATGACCGGCGGCCGGGCACCGCATAGGCTTCCGGATGCACCACCCATCGATCGAGAGCGAGTAGCACCGTGGCTGGACGCCTGTTCACGTCGGAGTCCGTGACCGAAGGTCACCCCGACAAGATCGCTGACCGCATCAGCGACACCGTCCTGGACTACCTGATGGAGAACGACTCCGATAAGGCGAACCTGCGCGTCGCCGTCGAGACGCTCCTGACCACCGGCCTGGTCGTCGTGGCCGGCGAGGTGCGGACCAACGCGTACGCGCCGGTCGCCGACCTGGTCCGCAAGGCGATCCTCGAGATCGGCTACGACAGCTCCGAGAAGGGCTTCGACGGCCTGACCTGCGGGGTCCAGGTCGCGATCGGCGGCCAGTCGGCCGACATCGCCCAGGGTGTCGACCAGGGCATCGAGTCGCGGCTCGACGCCTCCGAGGACGAGCTCGACCAGCGCGGTGCCGGTGACCAGGGCCTGATGTTCGGCTACGCGTGCGACGACACCGCCGTGCTGATGCCGCTGCCCATCGTGATCGCCCAGCGCCTGGCCGAGAAGCTGACCGAGGTCCGCAAGAACGCGACCATGCCGAACCTGCGACCCGACGGCAAGACCCAGGTCACCGTCGAGTACGACGAGGACGACACCCCGGTGCGCATCGACACCGTGGTGCTGTCCACCCAGCACTCCGAGGACACCGACCTCGCCAAGCTCGAGGCCGAGATCAAGCAGCACGTCATCGACCCGGTGCTCGAGACCTTCGAGCTGCCCTCCGAGGGCTACCGACTGCTGGTGAACCCGACGGGCCGCTTCGTGGTCGGCGGCCCGATGGGCGACGCCGGCCTGACCGGGCGCAAGATCATCGTCGACACCTACGGCGGCATGGCCCGTCACGGCGGCGGTGCGTTCTCCGGCAAGGACCCCTCGAAGGTGGACCGCTCCGCGGCGTACGCGATGCGGTGGGTGGCCAAGAACGTCGTCGCGGCCGGGCTCGCCCGTCGCTGCGAGGTCCAGGTGGCCTACGCCATCGGCAAGGCCCAGCCCGTCGGCGTGTTCGTGCAGACCTTCGGCACCGGTGTCGTGGCCGACGAGAAGATCCAGCAGGCCGTCCTCGAGGTCTTCGACCTGCGTCCGGCCGCGATCCTGCGCGACCTCGACCTGCTCCGCCCGATCTACGCCATGACGTCTGCCTACGGCCACTTCGGTCGTGAGCTGCCCGAGTTCACCTGGGAGCGCACCGACCGCGCCGACGCCCTGAGGGCCGCGGTCGGCGCCTGAGCCACCCCGACGTAACCGACGCACCCGACCGTGCGGTGCCGGACGGGCCGTCGCGGGGGTCGCGGCGTCGGCGCCGGCTGGTAGACATCGGCTCGTGACCAACGACCCGGCCGATGATCAGGAGGGGCGCCGGCACACCCAGCAGGCGGGCCTGCTCGGCCTGGCGCAGGTGACCCGGGCCAGGGTCAGCCGGACCGGACCGGCCAAGCCCGCGCCCGAGCTGGCCGCGGAGCTGCCGGTGGCCCGGGTCCTGGTCGACTCCCGACTGGCCCACCTGGACCGCGAGTTCGACTACGCCGTGCCGGCCACGATGGCCGAGGCCGCGCAGCCCGGGGTCCGGGTCAAGGTCCGCTTCGCGGGCAAGGACGCCGACGGCTTCCTGCTGGCCCGGGTGGCCGCCACCGACCACACCGGCGCCTTGACCCCGCTGCGTCGCGTGGTCAGCGCCGAGCCCGTGCTGAGCCCGGCCGTGGCCCGCCTCAGCGAGGCCCTGGCCGCGCGCTACGCCGGCACCCGGTGGGGCCTGCTGCGGCTGGCCGTGCCGCCGCGGCACGCCACCACCGAGAAGGTGGCCTCGCCGCCCGAGGAACCCCCTGCGGTGAGCCCCGGCCCGGACGGCCCCGGCCCGGACGGCCC
>JAJAYJ010000035.1 GCA_026786275.1 Nocardioides sp.
ACTGACAGAGCGAGAGCGGAGCCATCCCTGGAGTTCCTCACGATCACCATCACGCAACATCAGTGCCGGGGCAGGACGATTCGCCATGCCTCATCATTTCAGATTCCCAAGCGTCCAACTATTTACGACACGCACCACTAGACGTGACGCCGGTCACTCGAGGCGATCAACGTATCAGCGCGGGCCACTTCCGGACAGACGGGTCGAGGGCCGCGAACCAGGCCCGCGGGTCGACCTCGGTGCCCGGGGGTGCGGGGCGTGACCGGAGTCGACGACGGTGCCGTCCTCGGCGTCCACCAGCATGGCCTTGGTGGACTGAGTGGAGGAGTCGACACCGAGGACGAGGGGGACGCCCTCACTAAGGACGAGACTCGTACTCATGTCAAGGAAGAACCGATCCGCCAGCCGTCCGCGTCAGGGCAGCTGGGCCAGCCAGATGGCCGGGGCGCCGGCCGGAGGCGCAGGCACCGTGGTCACGGTGCAGTTGTTGACGTGGTCCTCGCTCGTGCCCCCGGGCAGGTCGGAGGCGTTCACGCCGACGTAGACGAGGGCCTTGACCTCCCCGTCGCTGCCGCAGTAGATCTCGTCGTAGTCACCGTCGGCGAACGCGTAGACGATGGCCCCCTGCTCCTCACCGAAGACGATGTCCCGGCCACGACCCGCCCAGACGGTGTCGAACCCCGCGTCTCCCGAGAGTCGTCGGTCACCGGGGCCGTCCACCAGGACGTCATCGCCGTTGCCGCCATCGATCTTGCAACGGTAGGCCAGCTTGGTGATGCCGCTGCCGATGGGGCAGCTGCCGACTCCGTCGTCGGATTCCAGGTAGTCGTTGCCGTCGCCGCCCTTGAGCCAGTCGCCGCCATTGCCGCCGAACAGGGTGTCGTCACCGGCGATCCCGTTGAGCTCGTCGAAGCCGTCATCGCCTTGGGCCGTGTCGTTGCCGATGCCCAGGTTGAGGAAGTCGTTGCCGTCGCCGCCGTAGGAGATGTCGTTGCCGGTGCCGGTGGAGATCCGGTCGTTGCCGGTGTCACCGTAGACGAGGTCGTCGTCAAAGCCGCTGACGATGGTGTCGTCGCCCTCACCACCGTAGATCGTGTCGTTGCCGTCGATGCCCTTGAGGGCGTCGTCGCCGGCGGCGCCGTAGGCGATGTCGTCGCCCTGGCCCAGGTTGACCTGGTCGTTGCCCGCGCCGGCGTCGACGACGTCGTTGCCCTTGAGGGCGTCGATGCGGTCGTTGCCGCCCTTCGCGTCGATCTTGTCTCGCTGGTGGGTGGCGGTGATCGTCTCGCTCTTGCCGCTTCCCTTCATGCTCTTGGCGTGCGCGGCGGTGGGCACGAGCAGCAGGGTCAGCACGGCGAACAGGGTGATCAGGACAGGGGGAAGGGAACGACCGGGGGGAGGCATGCGGCCCACCATCGCCGCGGGACCCGCCGATCCCATCCCCCGATCGGTCAGTTTTCGTGGTCCGAGACGCCACCACTGCCCCGATTCTGTGGCGGAAGTGATGCACGGGACACATGTGGTGGTTGGGGCTCATATGCCGGGGTCGCCGAGGTGGGCGGGCGCCCGCACTAGACTCGCCGGATGCCTCATCCCCGGCTCAGCCGGCTCCGACGCGTGCTCCCGGGACGACGGAGCACCGCGCCGAACGCTCCCCGACCGCTCGGCTACGTGTTCGTGATGACCTACGGACGGTCGGGGTCGACGCTGCTGACCGGGGTGCTCAACACCATCCCGGGCTACCTGCTGCGGGGAGAGAACCGGGACGCGCTGCACCACCTGTTCCTCTTCCACCAGACCGTGATGGCCGAGAAACGGCGGGTGGGGCACGACCGGCAGGCCGACCCGACCCATCCCTACTTCGGGATCGGCGGCTACCCGCCACGCCGGGCCCTGGTCCGGATCAGGCGACTGGTCCTCGACACGGTCCTGCGACCGGAGCCGGGGACCCGGGTGACCGGCTTCAAGGAGATCCGGTGGTACCACCCGGATCTCGAGGAGTACGTCGCGTGGTTGCGCGAGGTCTTCCCCGGCGCCCGCTTCGTGCTCAACACCCGTGAGCACGCCGACGTGCTCAAGAGCAGGTGGTGGGCCAAGGGCGACCACACCCAGAACCTGCAGGACATCGAGGCCCGGCTCCTCGTGCTGGTCGAGTCGCTCGGCGATGCGGCCTACCACGTGCACTACGACGACTACGTCGCCGACCCGACCGTGCTCCGGGGCCTGTTCACATGGCTGGGCGAGGAATTCGACGAGTCCGCGGTGACCGCGACGATGGCGGTCCGGCACTCCATCTAGCCCCTCAGCGTCCGTCTATGCTGCCGACATGGATGAGGCGGCCGCGGGGTTCCTGCGCGAGCGCGCCATCACCGCCGACCTCCTGCGCACCGAGCCGGGCTCCCGGGGCCGGCTGACGGCTGAGACCCGGCGCGCGCTGCGCCAGCTCGAGGGCCCCAGTGGTCGCTCGGGCCGGCTCTCCCCGCGCTCCTACAACGTCACGATCAGTCACGGTTCACGGTTCATCTGGTTCCGGGTGGCCAAGGTCGCGACCCGGACCGTGCTGGGCTACTTCCTGCAGCACGACGTCGCCCTGGACGTGGTCGCCGCGCGCCGGATGCGCTACCCGACCCAGCTCTTCGAGGACTACTACAAATTCTCCTTCGTGCGACACCCGCACGCGCGGTTCCTCTCCGCCTGGCGGGACAAGGTGGTGGACCAGAACTACTTCGAGTTCGACGCGACTACCCTCGCCCGGATGCAGGACCCGCGGGCGTTCCTGGACTGGACGGCGGGCCACGACCTCGACGACCTCGGCCGCACCGACCAGCACGTGGCCCACCAGTCGCGGCTGGTCGACCTCTCGCAGATCGACTTCCTCGGCCGCCTGGAGAGCTTCGAGGGGGACTTCGCGACCATCTGCGCCGACCTGCAGCTGCCCGCACCGGCACCGGTGCACCAGAACCGGACCGGTGGCGGCGCCGCCCCGGTCGACCCCGAGCTGGCCGTGGCCGTCCATGAGGTGTACCGCAAGGACTTCCAGATCCTCGGCTATCCCCGACCCGGCGACCCGGCCCTACCGCCCGGTTGACGCACCCGGCTGCGCCCCGGGGTGTCCGGGACCCGGCTCACTCCCACTCGATGGTGCCCGGCGGCTTGGAGGTGATGTCGAGGGTGACCCGGTTGATCTCGGCGACCTCGTTGGTGATCCGGGTGGAGATCCTCTCCATCACCTCGTAGGGCAGCCGGGCCCAGTCGGCGGTCATCGCGTCCTCGGAGGTGACGGGGCGTAGCACGACGGGATGGCCGTAGGTCCGTCCGTCGCCCTGCACGCCGACGGAGCGCACGTCGGCCAGCAGCACCACCGGCATCTGCCAGATGTCGCGGTCCAGCTCCGCCAGGGTCATCTCCTCGCGGGCGATCGCATCGGCCGCACGCAGGATGTCGAGGCGCTCGCGGGTCACCTCGCCGATGATCCGGATCCCCAGTCCCGGCCCCGGGAAGGGCTGGCGGTGCACGATCTCGGCGGGCAGGCCGAGCTGCTCCCCGACCAGGCGGACCTCGTCCTTGAACAGGGTGCGCAGCGGCTCCACCAGCTCGAACATCAGGTCGTCGGGCAGGCCCCCGACGTTGTGGTGCGACTTGATGGTGGAGGCGCCGGCTCCCCCGCCGGACTCCACCACGTCGGGGTAGAGCGTGCCCTGCACCAGGAACGCGACCGTGTCGCCGTCGGGCCCGGCCACCGCCTTGGCCAGGATGTCGGCCTCGGCCGCCTCGAAGGTGCGGATGAACTCGCGGCCGATGGCCTTGCGCTTCTCCTCCGGGTCACTGAGCCCGGCCAACGCCTCCAGGAACTGCTTCGCCGCGTGCACGATGACCAGGTCGGCACCCGTCGCGGCCACGAAGTCGCGCTCGATCTGCTCGGTCTCGCCCTGACGCATCAGGCCGTGATCGACGTACACGCAGGTGAGCCGGTCGCCGATCGCGCGCTGCACGATGGCGGCGGCGACCGCGGAGTCGACACCCCCCGAGAGCCCGCAGATGGCCTGGCCGCGCTCGCCGATCTGGGCGCGGATCGCCGCCACCTGTTCCTCGACGATACCGGCCATCGTCCAGGTCGGCCGGCAGCCGGCGATGTCGAGCAGGAAGTGCTCGAGCACGCGTTGGCCGTGCTCGCTGTGCATCACCTCGGGGTGCCACTGCACACCCGCCAGACCGCGCGCCACGTCCTCGAACGCCGCCACCGGCGTGACGTCGGTGGAGGCCAGCACGGTGAACCCGGCCGGGGCAGCGGTCACGGAGTCGCCGTGCGACATCCACACCCGGTGCTCGGCCGGCACGTCGGCCAGCAGGGTGCCGTGCTCGGAGACCACGACGGGGGTCCGGCCGTACTCGCGGGCCCCCGTGGGGGCGACCTCGCCACCGAGGCCCAGGGCCATCAGCTGGAAGCCGTAGCACATGCCGAAGACCGGGGTGCCGGCCGTGAACAAGGCGGGGTCGAGGCCCGGGGCGCCGTCGGCGTACACCGACGAGGGCCCACCGGAGAGGATGATCGCCTTCGGCTTGCGGGCCAGCATCTCGGCCACCGGTACGTGGTGCGGGACGATCTCGGAGTAGACCCGGGCCTCCCGAACCCGTCGCGCGATCAGCTGGGCGTACTGCGCCCCGAAGTCGACCACCAGGACCAGGTCGTGCTCAGCCGCCGTCATGCCGGGACCCTACCCAGGCCGCGCGGCCGGCGTCGCCACCGCCCTGGGGGTCGCGCCGGGCCCGATCGTGCACCAGGGCCCGACCGGGGAGGGAGGGTGGTCGGGCCCTGATCGTCCACGTCGCTGCGAGGAGCGATGGACACCCGACCCGGCACCAGGGAGAGAACAACGACGCCGAGTCACCTGCTCAACGAGCACCCGCAAGCGGGGTTACGCAGCGCTCACCGTGCACCGCTGCGCGCGTCGTGGTCTGGACCAGCGGGGACCAGCAGCGGCCAAGACGTCAGCTGACCCCGACGATCGGCAACCTCAGCGCGCCGGGCGCACTCTGCGGCACCGCCGGGTGTAAGGGCGCGACCGGCCGCAGCCGCTCGTAGTCGGCGCCCAGCTCGGGACGCGGGTCGACGTCGCCCTTGTTGGGCCACAACGACATCGCCCGCTCGGCCTGGGCCGTGATGGTCAGGGACGGGTTCACGCCCAGGTTGGCGGAGATGGCCGAGCCGTCGGCCACGTGCAGGCCCGGGTAGTTGAAGATCCGCTGGTAGGGGTCGACGACACCGTTCTCGGGGCCGGTGCCGATCGCGCAACCGCCGATGAAGTGCGCGGTCAGGGGCATGTTGAAGGGCTCGCCGATGTTGCCGCCGGGCGTGCCACCCAGGACCCCGGCGATCCTGCGAACCGCCTCGTTCGCGACCGGGATCCAGGTCGGGTTGGGCGCGCCGTGGCCCTGGCGCGAGGTCATCCGCCAGTGCCCGGTGAGGCGGTTGCGCCGGCCGTAGGTGGTGATCGAGTTGTCCAGGCTCTGCATGACCAGGGCGATCACGGTGCGCTCCGACCAGTGCCGGAGGTCGTAGAGCTCCTTGATCTGGCTGCGCTGGGTCCACATCGTCCCCAGCCAGGTGCGCCAGCGGGGCCTGTCGCCGTCACCGTCGGTCAGCACGGTCTGCAGCATCGCCATCGTGTTGAAGCCCTTGCCGTAGCGGCAGGGCTCGATGTGCGTGTGCTCGTCGGGGTGGAAGCTGGACGTGATCGCGACACCGTAGGAGTAGTCGACCGGGTCGGCACTGGGCGCGATCGCGCCCAGGATCGACTCCGAGTTGGTGCGCGAGAGGTGGCCGAGCCGCTCGGAGAGCCGGGGCAGGTGGCCCTCGTCCTTCATCCGGTGCAGCAGCTTCTGGGTGCCCAGCGACGCGGCGGCGAAGACGACGTGCTCGGCGGTGAGGGTGCGGGTGCTGGCCGGGGTGGCGCGGTGGGCCTTGGTGTGCTTCACGGTCAGCTCGTAGCCACCGTCCGGGCGGGGGCGGACCCGGGTGACGGTGGTCATCGCCAGGACCCGGGCGCCCTGCTTCTCCGCGAGGTAGAGGTAGTTCTTCACCAGGGTGTTCTTGGCGTTGTGCCGGCACCCCGACATGCACTCCCCGCAGTTGAGGCAGGCGTTGCGCCGGGGGCCGGCACCCCCGAAGTACGGGTCGTCGGCGGCGTCGCCGGGCTGCTGGCCGGGGCCGCCGAAGAAGACCCCGACCGGGGTGGGGTGGAAGGTGTCGGCCACGCCCATGTCGTACGCGACCTTCTCCATCACGTCGTCGGCCGGGGTGCGCACGGGATTCTCGACCACACCGAGCATCCGCTTGGCCTGGTCGTAGAACGGTGCCAGCTCGGAGCGCCAGTCCGTGATGCCGGCCCACTGCGGGTCGTCGTAGAACTGCCCGAGCGGCTCGTAGAGCGTGTTCGCGTAGACCAGCGAGCCGCCGCCGACGCCCGCTCCGGCCACGATCATCGTGTCCCGCACGGCATCGATGCGCTGGATGCCGTAGAGGCCTAGGGCGGGGGCGTAGAGGTACTTGGCGAGGTCGAAGGTGCCGGAGGCGAAGTCGGCGTCCTCGAAGCGGGCGCCCGCCTCGATGACCCCGACACGGTAACCCTTCTCGGTCAGCCGCAGGGCCGAGACCGAGCCACCGAAGCCCGAGCCGATGACCAGCACGTCGAAGTCGTGTTCGGTCATCTCGGGCCCTGCCCAGCGTCGTCATGAACCGCCGGTGGGCGGCCATCACCCTGGCGTACGCCGCCTCCGAGAGGCCCGGCCCCGGCGCGAGGCGGACCAGCCGCTGGGTCGTGCTCGGGAACGTGTGGCCCCTCGACCATCGGTCCGGTCGGCGTCGAGTCCTGGGCGCTCATATACCCACAGTATGTGACCGGGGTCTCGGATACTACTCTCCAGTAGCCCGGTGTGTCGCTTTACACATCTCTTAACCCTGTCAACCTCCCGGGGCGCCCACTCAGCGAACCAGTGACCGGGCTCAGACGATGTCGGGCACCCGGACCCGGGCCTCGTCGGCCTCCTGGTCGGTCAGCTTGAGCTGGCTCTGCCGCTCGGCCTCGACCCGCCGCCGGTAGTGGTCGACCTCCTCGTGCACCCGGGCGTCGTCCCAGCCCAGCTCGCCGGCCATCAGCCGGGCCGCGGCGGGGGCCGCCGCCACCCCCCGGGCGAAGGTCGCGATCGAGAGCCGGGTGCGACGGGGCAGGACGTCGTCGAGGTGACGCGCGCCCTCGTGCGTCACCGCGTAGACCACCTCCGCGGCCAGGTAGTCCTCGGCCCCCTCCAGCGGCAGCGCCAGCGCCCGTCGCTGGTCGATCAGCGCGAGCACCTCGTCGACCAGGCCACCGTGGCGGCCCAGGAGGTGGTCGATGCGGGCCACGTGCAGCCCCGAGCGTCGAGCCAGCATCACCCGCTGGTTGGAGCGGGTCTCGAAGCCGTCGGCCCCGGCGAGCGGCACCCGGTCGGTGATCGAGTCGCGCACGGTCTGGTTGAGCGAGGTCTTGAGGGAGTGGGCGGCCGCGTCCACGGCGTCGCGCGCCATCACGCGGTACGTCGTGTACTTGCCGCCCGCGATCATCACCAGGCCCGAGACCGGCGTGACCACCGTGTGCTCGCGCGAGATCCGCGACGTGGGCTCCGACTCCCCGGACAGCAACGGGCGCAGGCCGGCGTACACGCCCTCGACGTCCTCGTGGTTCAGCGGCTCACGCAGGATGGAGTTCACCCGGTCCAGCACGTAGTCGATGTCGCGCCGGCTCGCGGCCGGGTGCGCCTTGTCGAGGTCCCACGGTGTGTCCGTGGTGCCGATGATCCAGTGCCGGCCCCACGGGATCACGAACAGCACCGACGTCTCGGTGCGCACGATGAAGCCGGCCTCGGAGCGGATCCGGTCCCGTGGCACCACCACGTGCACACCCTTGGAGGCTTGCACGTGCAGCGCACCGCGACCGCCCACCATGTCCTGGATCTCGTCGGTCCAGACCCCGGCCGCGTTGATCACGACCCGGGCCCGGATCTCCAGGTCACGGTCGGTCTCGAGGTCGCGGGCCCGCACCCCGACGACCCGCTCGCCCTCACGCAGGAAGCCGGTGACCCGGACCCGGGTCGCCAGGTGCGCACCGTGCTGCGCGGCGGTGCGCGCGATCATCATCACCAGCCGGGCGTCGTCGACCTGGCAGTCGTGGTAGCGGATCGCGCCGGCGATCGCCTCGGTCTTGAGGGCGGGAGCGATCCGCGCGACCTGGCGTCGCCCCAGGTGCTGGTGCCGCGGCACCCCCATGTCGTACTTGCCCAGCATGGCCATCGCGTCGTACAGCGCGAGGCCCGCCCCGACGTAGGGACGCTCCCAGAACCGGTGGGTCAGCGGGTAGAGGAACGGCACCGGACGCACCAGGTGGGGAGCGAGCCGGGTCAGCAGCAGCCCGCGCTCCTGCAGGGCCTCGCGGACCAGCCCGAAGTCGAGCATCTCGAGGTACCGCAGCCCGCCGTGGATCAGCTTCGAGGACCGGCTCGACGTGCCGCTCGCGAGGTCGCGCTGCTCCAGCAGGCCGGTGTTGAGGCCCCGGGTCACCGCGTCCAGGGCGACCCCGGCACCGACCACGCCTCCCCCGACGACGAGGACGTCGAGCTCGGCGTCACCCTCCGAGCCCTGCATCACGGTGAGGGCCGCGTCGCGGGCGGCCGGGCTGAGAGCGCTGCTCAGGGAGCTCATGGCTCCATCCTCGCAGGGCATGCATGACGGGTGTCGGCGCCCTGGGCAACACTGGAGCCGTGCTGAACCGTGAGCTGGCCCTGGCCCTGCAGGTCGCGGGCGTCACATGGTCGCCCTCGCCCGGTGATTCCTTCATGGTGCCCGGCCGCGATCTCGACGACGAGGTCTTCGTGATCAGCGAGATGGTGATCTCGTCCCTCGAGGTGCCGGGCGGGCCGGCGGTGCTCGCCTTCAACGGCACCACCGAGTGGGCCCTGGACAGCCTGGAGGCGCGCGAGGCGCTCTGGCTGCCGCGCGAGCACCAGCTGCGCGAGCTGCTCGGTGAGGACTTCGCGGCGCTTCAGCGTCTCGCCGCCAGCACCGACGGGTACGCCGTCACGCTGGCCGACGGCTCGCGCCACGTCGACGTCACGCCCGAGGCGGCGTACGCCCGGGCTCTGCTGGCGCTGCTGGCGCGGCGCTGAGACGGCGCGCGGCGCAACGGCTCGCCGACGTCAGCCGACGACGAGCTCCACGCGCTGGAACTCCTTGAGCTCGGTGTAGCCCGTGGTCGCCATCGACCGCTTCAGCGCGCCGATCAGGTTCATCGTGCCGTCGGCGACCCGGGAGGGGCCGAACAGGATCTCCTCGAGGCTGCCGATCTGGTCGAACTTCACCCGCTGGCCCCGCGGCAGCACCTCGTGGTGGGCCTCGGTGCCCCAGTGGAAGCCGTGGCCGGGCGCGTCGGTGGCTCGGGCGAACGGCGAACCGACCATCACCGCGTCGGCCCCGCACGCGACCCCCTTGGAGATGTCGCCCGACTTGCCGATCGAGCCGTCCGCGATGACGTGCACGTAGCGGCCACCGGACTCGTCGAGGTAGTCGCGCCGGGCGGCCGCGACGTCGGCGACCGCTGAGGCCATCGGCACCGCGACGCCGAGCACGGTGCGGGTGGTGTGCGCGGCTCCCCCGCCGAAGCCGACGAGCACGCCGGCCGCCCCGGTGCGCATCAGGTGCAGGGCGGCCTGGTGGGTGGCGCAGCCCCCGACGACGACCGGCACGTCGAGCTCGTAGATGAACTCCTTGAGGTTCAGCGGCTCGGCCTGCGACGAGACGTGCTCGGCGCTGACCGTCGTGCCCCTGATCACGAACATGTCGACGCCCGCGTCGACCACGGCCTTGGCGAACTCCTTGGTCCGCTGCGGCGAGAGCGACCCGGCCACGGTGACCCCGGCGTCGCGCACCTCACGCAGGCGCTCGGTGATCAGCTCGGCCCGGACCGGCTCGGTGTAGATCTCCTGCATCCGGCGGGTCGCGTCGTCGCCCTCCAGGCCGGCCACCTCGGCCAGCAGGCCGGTCGGGTCGTCGTAGCGGGTCCAGAGGCCCTCGAGGTTGAGCACCCCGAGGCCACCGTGGCGACCGAACGCGATCGCGGTGGCCGGGGACATCACCGAGTCCATCGGGGCCGCGAGGATCGGCAGCTCGAAGCGGTAGGCGTCGATCTGCCAGTCGATGCTGACCTCTTCGGGGTCGCGGGTACGTCGCGACGGCACGATCGCCACGTCGTCGAAGGAGTAGGCACGGCGTGCCCGCTTGGCCCGGCCGATCTCGATCTCAGTCACGCGGGGAGTCTGTCACGCTCAGCGACCGGTGTAGTTGGGTGCCTCGACGGTCATCTGCACGTCGTGCGGGTGGCTCTCCTTGAGCGAGGCCGAGGTGATCCGCACGAATCGGCCCTTCTCCTGCAGCTCGGGCACGGTCGCGGCGCCGACGTAGAACATCGACTGGTTGAGCCCACCGATCAGCTGGTGGGCCACCGCGGCGAGTGGACCGCGGTAGGCGACCTGGCCCTCGATGCCCTCGGGCACGAGCTGGTCGTCGCTGGTGACCTCGGCCTGGAAGTAACGGTCCTTGGAGTAGGACTTCTTGCCCCGGCTCGACAGGGCGGCCAGCGAACCCATGCCGCGGTAGGCCTTGAACTGCTTGCCGTTGACGAACACGAGGTCGCCGGGCGACTCCTCGCAGCCGGCCAGCAGCGAGCCGATCATCACGGTCTCGGCGCCCGCGACGATCGCCTTGGCGATCTCGCCGGAGTGCTTCAGGCCGCCGTCGGCGATCACAGGCACGCCGGCCGGGGCGCAGGCCAGGGACGCCTCGTACACCGCCGTCACCTGCGGCACCCCGACCCCGGTGACCACGCGCGTGGTGCAGATGGAGCCCGGGCCGACCCCGACCTTGACCGCGTCGGCGCCCGCGTCGACGAACGCCTGCGCCCCCTCGCGGGTGGCGACGTTGCCGCCGATGACCTGCACGTGACGGGTGGCCGGGTCGGCCTTGAGCCGGCCCACCATGTCGAGCAGGAGCCGGACGTTGCCGTGCGCGGTGTCGGCCACCAGCACGTCGACGCCGGCCTCGACCAGGGTGGTCGCCCGCTGCCAGGCGTCGCCGAAGTAGCCAATCGCGGCACCCACCATCAGCCGGCCCGCGCCGTCGTTGGAGGCGTGCGGGAACTGCTCGGACTTCACGAAGTCCTTGACCGTGATCAGACCGGCCAGGTGACCCGAGGCGTCGACCAGGGGCAGCCGCTCTCGCTTGTGCCGACGCAGCAGCAGGGTGGCGTCCTCGCGGGAGATGCCGACCGGGCCGGTGATCAGCGGCATCGGCGTCATCACCTCGTCGACCTTGGTCGTCGGCCACTGCGCGAGCGGGGTGAAGCGCAGGTCGCGGTTGGTGATGATGCCGATCAGCAGGTCGTCGGTGTCGACGACCGGGAGCCCGGAGACGCGGTACTCGCCGCAGATCTGGTCGAGCTGCTCCAGCGTCGCGTCGGGGCCGATGGTGACCGGGTTGGAGATTATCCCCGTCTGCGTCCGCTTGACCAGGTCGACCTGGTAGGCCTGGTCCTCGATCGACAGGTTGCGGTGCAGCACGCCGAGGCCGCCCTGGCGGGCCATCGCGATCGCCATCCGCGACTCGGTGACCGTGTCCATGGCCGCGCTCACCAGCGGCACCTTGATCGAGATCTCCCGGGTCAGCCGGGAGGTGGTGTCGATGTCGGCCGGGGCCAGGTCGGAGTGGCCCGGCAGCAGCAGGACGTCGTCGTAGGTCAGGCCCAGGGCGGCGAACTTGTCGGGGAGATCCACGCCCTTCATCCTACCGGCGTGCTCCGGGTCGGACCCGACACCGAGACGCACGAGCGGTGTGAGGTCGGCGTCAGCAGGGCAACGGCTTCAGCCCGACGACCGGCACCCGCACGGTGAGCTCGTCACCCGAGAGCCGGATCCGTCCGCGCAGACCGGCGGCCCGCACCATCGCCAGCACCGCCTGGTTGCCCGACCGGGTGGTCAGCATGATCTCGGCGGCCCCCATCGCGTGCGCCAGCCGGCACACGTCGGTGAGCAGCCGGGTGCCGATGCCGCGCCGCTGCCAGGTCGGGTCGACCCGCAGCGTGACCGGCCGCGAGGTCGGCTCGTCACCCACGAGCACCGAGGCCAGCCCGACGACGACGCCGTCCACGAGAGCCGAGACGTGCGCGCCGTCGACGACGTACTCGGGGGCTACGCCCTCGCCCAGTCGCCGGCCCGACACGGTGCGCCCGACCGGGCCCGCGTCACAGGTACGACGCAGCACGTCGCTGACCAGGTCGGCCAGGGCCGCGCCGCGCGCGTGCTCGGTGGCGGTGAACGCCGAGTCCCGGCGGACCTGCCTCACCAGGTCTCCCACCGTCACCTCCATCACGTCCGGGCGCGACCCCGGCTCGTCGGGGGTGGAGGACGTGGCGGAGTCTGCGTCGACGAGCCGGCCCACCACCTCGGGGTAGGACATCGGGTGCTCGAGGATGGCGCGGGCGGCCTGCACGTAGCGGGTCGGCTAATCGGTGAGCGCGGCCTCGGTGCAGGCGGAGACCTCGACCCGGGTGCCCCCGGACGTCTCGACCAGGTGCACCACCTCGCGGGGGCTTCACCCGCTCGGCGTGCGCAGCACGAGCTCGTCGGTGACGGCACCGACCCCGGGGAAGATCTGGAAACCGAGGATGTTGACCTCGGCGGTGCCACAGCTCTGGGCCAGGACGGCCAGGACGGCCAGGGCCCCGGGCCGGTCCGGGAGGGTCGCGCGCACTCGCCACAGCATGCAGGCCACGGTGGGTGCGAGGCGTTGCGCCGCCACGTCGGCTCGGTCGTGGGCGTTAACTCACCGCACGGCCCGCCCCTAGGCTCGAGATGTGACGACGCCCCCGGCCCCGGACCCGTACCTCTGGCTCGAGCAGGTGACCGGAGAGGCGGCCCTGGCCTGGGTGCGTGAGCGCAACGAGCACGCGGAGGCCACGCTGGCCGGCAGCGCGCGGTTCGCCCGTACCGAGGCGGCGGTGCGCGAGGTGCTCGACTCCGACGACCGGATCCCCCTGCTCGCCCGGGCGGGCGACTGGTACTACAACGTGTGGCGTGACGCCCGGCACGAGCGCGGCGTGTGGCGGCGCACGACCCTGGCCTCCTACCGGACCGGAACCCCCGAATGGGACGTCCTGATCGACCTCGACGAGCTGGGCGCGGCCGAGGGCGAGCAGTGGGTCTGGCACGGCGCCGCGATGCTGCGGACCGGGCCGCTCGCCCTGACCCGGGCGCTGGTCACGCTGTCGCGGGGTGGCTCGGACGCCGACGTCACCCGGGAGTGGGACCTCGTGGCCCGGGACTGGGTCGACCCCGCCGCCGGCGGGTTCGTGCGGCCCGAGGGCAAGGGGAACGTGCGCTGGGTCGATGAGGACACCCTGCTGGTCGCGACCGACACGGGCCCGGAGAGCCTGACCCGGTCCGGCTACCCCCGGCTGGCACGGCGCTGGCGCCGTGGGCAGCCCCTGGAGGAGGCGACGGTGCTCTTCGAGGGCGAGGTGACGGATCTGGCCGTCGGCGTGGGCCGCGACCGCACGCCTGGCCACGAACGGACGGTCCTCACCCGGTCCACCGGCTTCTACTCCGGACAGACCTTCCTCGTGGGGCCCGAGGACCGGCTCGAACGCCTCGACGTGCCGGAATCCGCCGAGACGTCTCTGTGGCGGGGCCGGCTGCTCGTCGACCTGCGCGACGACTGGACGGTCGACACGACGAGCGGCACGACGACGTACGCCGCGGGCTCGCTGCTGGCCGGCGACCTCGACGACTTCCTCGCGGGCGGCCGTGACCTCACCGTGCTCTTCGCACCCACGAGCGAGACCGCGATCCTGGGCTGGAGCGTGACCGCGCACCGACTGGTGCTGACCTACCTCGAGGACGTCCGGCACCGCGTCGACGTGCTGACCCCGACCGCGACCACGTGGGACCGGCAGCGGCTGGGCGGACTGCCCGACCTGACCTCGGTGACGGTGTGGCCGGTGGACCGGGTGGACTCCGACCAGGTGTGGGTGCAGGCCAGCGGCTACCTGACCCCGCCCGACCTCGCGCTGCTCGACCTGGGTGCCGCGGGCGAGCCGGGAGCGCGCGAGGTGCTGCGCCGCGGGCCGGCGTTCTTCGACCCGGCCGGGTCGGTCGTGGAGCAGCGCTTCGCGACGTCGCAGGACGGCACCCGGGTGCCGTACTTCCTGGTGCGCCCGCTCGACATGGTCGCCGACGGGTCCACGCCCACGGTGCTCTACGGCTACGGCGGCTTTGAGATCTCGCTGACCCCGTCGTACTCCGGCACGACCGGCCGGGCGTGGCTGGCGCACGGCGGGGCCTACGCCGTGGCCAACATCCGCGGTGGGGGCGAGTACGGCCCGACCTGGCACCAGGCCGCGCTGCGCGAGCACCGGCACCGCGCCTACGAGGACTTTGCCGCGGTAGCCCGAGACCTGGTCACCACGGGCGTGGCCACGCGCGAGAGGCTGGGCGTGATGGGCGGCTCGAACGGCGGTCTGCTGACCGGCAACATGCTGGTGCGCCACCCCGACCTGATCGGTGCCGTGGTGATGGCGGTGCCGCTGCTCGACATGCTGCGCTACCCCCACCTGCTCGCGGGTGCCTCCTGGATCGCTGAGTACGGCGACCCGGACGACCCGGCGGACCGGGAGTTCGTGCAGCAGATCTCGGCCTACCACCTCCTCGACCCCGACACGACGTACCCGCCGGCGCTGCTGACCACCTCGACCCGAGACGACCGGGTGCACCCCGGCCACGCCCGCAAGATGGCGGCCCGGCTGCTGGAGACGGGTCAGGACGTCACGTCCTGGGAGAACCTCGAGGGCGGCCACGCCGGCGCCTCCACCAACGCCCAGGCCGCTCGCCGGGCGGCGCTGGAGTTCGAGTTCCTGGCCAGCAGGCTGGGTCTGGGCCCCGGCTGAGGTCGGGCAGCCTGCCGCCAGGCCGTGCCCCTCGGAGGCCGCCGAGCCCGCAGGACGCACGAACGCCGCCCCGGGGGCCCGGGGGGGGTGGGGGGGGGGTGGGGGGGGCGGGGGGGGGGGGGGTGAGTGGGCGGGGGCGGGG
>JAJAYJ010000036.1 GCA_026786275.1 Nocardioides sp.
CCCCGCCCCCCCGGGGGGGCGCGCGGGGGTGGGTCGGGCGCCGCGGCCCCCCGGGCGGCCCGGGTGGGGGGGGGCCCCGCGACCGGTTGGTCACCGGTGGCCCCTGATGATGCCTCATCGTGAGGTTCCGGTGGTGGGCTGCCTCGGCTCGTGGAACGACACGGCGAGAGATGATGGTGCGGTGCCGACCCGGATCGCTGATCTCGTGTCTCTGGTGACCCAGCTGCCCGACGTGCGCCGCAGTGACCACGACCGCTACAGCACGCTCCGCGTGGCGGACCGGACCTTCGGCTACCTGTGGGAGCCCACCCGCACCGTCGGGCTGAAGCAGACCCTCGCGGAGCAGCTCGCCCTGGTGGCCATGCGACCGGCGACGTTCGAGGTCCAGTTCACGGCCGGTGGGTTCGGCTGGGTGGTGGTGCATCTCGACGGCGTGGAGCGTGACGAGCTGGCCGAGCTGGTCTTCGAGGCGTGGCGGCTCTCGGCCCCGGCCGACCTGGTCGCGGCCCGCAACGACGTGCTGCCCACCTGAGGAGCCCGCAGGTACGCCGCCGGCCTCAGCTCCGGCGCCGGCCTACTTCAGGAACTTGGAGAAGTCCTGGGGCAGGTCCAGCGCAGCCGCCGCCTTCTCGTAGTCGACGTCCTCGCCGGCCGGGCTGCCAAACGGGTTGGCCCCCGCGCTGCCGACCTTGTCCTTCTCCTGCGCGGCCTCCCGGGCGGCCTTGGCCGGGTTGCCGGAGACCCGGCGTCCGCCCTTGGCCGACTGGGCCTTCTTGGCCTGCGCCGCCTTGGCCTTCCCTCGCTTGCCGGGCCCGGCCGCGCCCGGCATCCCGGGCATCCCGGGCATCCCCGGCATCCCCGGCATGCCCCCGCCCCGCGCCATCTGCATCATCATCTTGCGGGCCTCGAAGAAGCGGTCGACCAGGTTGTTGACGTCGGAGACCTGACGGCCCGACCCCCGCGCGATCCGGGACCGGCGCGACCCGTCGATCAGCTTCGGGTTGTCGCGCTCGCGCGGCGTCATCGACTGGATGATCGCCTGGATCCGGTCGATCTCGCGCTCGTCGAAGTTCTCGAGCTGCTCGCGGAACTGCCCCATGCCGGGCAGCATGCCCATGATCTTGGTCATCGAGCCGAGCTTGCGGACCTGCTGCATCTGCTCGAGGAAGTCGTCGAGGGTGAACTCGCCGCCCTTGCCCGCGAGCTTGTCGGCCACCTTCATCGCCTGGTCGGCGTCGAACGTCTTCTCGGCCTGCTCGATCAGGGTCATCATGTCGCCCATGTCGAGGATCCGGGACGCCATCCGGTCGGGGTGAAACAGGTCGAAGTCGGTCATCTTCTCGCCCGAGGACGCGAACATGACCGGCCGGCCGGTGACCGAGGCGATCGACAGCGCCGCACCGCCGCGGGCGTCACCGTCGAGCTTGGTCAGCACCACGCCGTCGAAGCCGACGCCCTCGAGGAAGGCCTGCGCGGTCACCACCGCGTCCTGACCGATCATCGCGTCCACGACGAACAGCACCTCGTCGGGCGAGACCGCGTCACGGATGTCGGCCGCCTGCTGCATCAGCTCGGCGTCGACCCCGAGACGGCCGGCGGTGTCGACGATGACCACGTCGTGCAGCGTGCGCCGCGCCTCGACGAGCGCGGCCCGGGCCACGCCCACCGGGTCCCCGACACCGTTGCCGGGCTCGGGTGCGAACACGGGGACGCCCACCCGGGATCCGTTGACCTGCAGCTGGTTGACCGCGTTGGGCCGCTGCAGGTCGCACGCCACCAGCAACGGCGTCTTGTCCTGCTCCTTGAGCCACAGCGCCAGCTTGGCCGCCAGGGTCGTCTTGCCGGCGCCCTGGAGGCCGGCGAGCATGATCACCGTCGGACCGTTCTTGGCGTAGCGCAGCCGCCGGGTCTCGCCCCCGAGGATCGTGACCAGCTCGTCGTTGACGATCTTGATGATCTGCTGGCCGGGGTTCAGCGCACCGCTGACCTCCTCGCCGCGGGCCCGGTCCTTGACTGCGGCCACAAACTCCTTGACCACGGGCAGCGCGACGTCGGCCTCGAGCAGGGCAATCCGGATCTCGCGCGCGGTCGCGTCGATGTCGGCCTCGGAGAGCCGTCCCTTCCCCCGGAGGTTCTTGAAGGTGTCGGCGAGCCGGTCGGAGAGTGTGGCGAACAAAAGGTTTCCTCGCAGGAGCGTTCGATCATGGCGTGGGGGCCAGCCTAACGGCGGGTCGCCAGGGGTGCTCGCCGGAGGTGCGGCCGCGCCGGCGGGCGGGCACCGGTCACCGGCTCACTCCCCCGACAGCGCAGCACGTACGGCGTGCGCGGCCGCGGCGGACCGCTCGTCACCGAGGGCACCCGCGGAGACCTCCTGCAGATAGAACACGTCGACGGCCTGGGGCCCGAGGGTGTCGACGTGGGCCGAGCGGACCGCGACGTCGAGGCGGGCCAGCGACCTGCACACGAGGTAGAGCACGCCGGGGCGGTCCGCAGCGCGGACCTCGAGCACGGTGGACTGGCTGGACGCCTCGGCCCGCACCACCACGCTCGGGGCCAGCACGTCGCCGCCGGGCGGCAGCAACCGGGTCAAGGGGTCGACCCGGCCCTCCTGGATCGCGACGTAGCGCTGCCGGAGCACGGCGGTGTCGATCTGCTCGTCGCTCACCTCCCACACGGACACGCCGTATGCGTCCTGGACCCAGGCCCGTGCGGCCCGCACGGGGACCCGCTGCAGCGCGAACGTCGCGGCGATGTCGGCGAGCAGCCCGACCCGGTCGGGGGCCACCACGGTCACCCGAGAGCCGTCCTCGACCTCGGCGGCGCTGACCCAGACCTGGCTGGTCCCCAGGTCGTCGGGCAGGTCGATCCGCTCGGTGCGCAGCGCGGGGCTGACGGTCCCGCTCCGGATCGCGCGGCGCACCCGGCGGGACAGGTCGAGGACCAGCCCGGCCCGCCACGACGACCACGCCTGGGGCGAGGTGGCGCGGGCGTCGGCCTCGGTGAGCGTGGTCAGCAGGTCGAGGGACTCGACGCTCTCGACCCGCGAGCGCACGAAGTCGATGGTGGCCGGGTCGTCGGGGTCGCGGGTGGTCGCGGTCTCGGCCAGCAGCAGGTGCCAGCGCACCAGACCTGCGACCAGCTCGACGTCACCGGTGTCGAAGCCCATCCGGGTCGCGATCTCACGGGCGATCGGCTCACCGGCGACGCTGTGCTCGGTCAGGCTGCCCTTGCCGATGTCGTGCAGCAGGGCGGCTACGAGGAGCACGTCGGGTCGGCCCACGGAGCGGATCAGCGCGGAGGCCTCGATGCAGCTCTCGACCACGTGCCGGTCGACGGTGAAGCGGTGGATGGCGGACGCGTGCGGCAGGGAGCGGATCTCGTCCCACTCCGGCAGCAGCCGGGACAGGGCACCGGTCTCCTCGAGGGTCTCCCACACCGCCAGCAGGCCCCGTCCGGAGGCGAGCAGCCGGGCCAGCAGGTGGCGGGCCTCGTCGGGCCACGGCGTCGGCAGCGGGGCGCTCTCGCGGGCGAGCCGGGCCGCGGTCGGCGGGGCCAGCACGACGTCGTGCTCGGCGGCGGCGGCGGCGGCCCGCAGCAGCAGCACCGGGTCGGTGTCGGGTCGCGCACCGCGGGCGAGCACGACCTCTCCCCCCGCCAGGGCGACGCCGTCGGCCAGCGGAGCCAGGACCGGCTTGCGGGTACCGGTGACGGTGGCCGGTCGGGCCAGCACGTCGTCGACGCGGCGCCACGTCAGCCGGGAGAGGTGGCTCAGCCGTCGGCCCAGCTCACGCACGTGCACCTGGGCGTGTCGCGCGTCGGGCTGCTGCATCGCGCCAGCCAGCTCGGTCCACATCTCGGGTCCCACCCGCTCGGTGGCGCGCTGGGCGATCTCGTGCACCAGGTCGCGTACGTCGAGCAGCGCGAGGCGGGTCAGCTCCAGCTCGCCGTGCGGCACGTCGACCAGCCAGGTCGCGACCAGCGCCTTGAGGACCGTGGCGTCACGGATGCCGCCCTCCGCCTCCTTGAGGTCGGGCACCGACACGTGCGCCAGCTCGCCCATCAGGTCGTGACGGGCCCGGACCATCTGCGCCAGCTCGGGCAGCCGGCGTCGGGCGTGGCGACGCCACTGCGCCAGCATCGTGGTCCTCAGGCGCAGGGTCAGGCCTGGATCACCGGCCAGGTGGCGCACGTCGAGCAGTCCCAGGGCGACCCGCAAGTCGGCGTCGGCAGCGCCGATCATCTCCGGGAGCGAGCGCACCGAGTGGTCGACGGTCGCCCCGGAGTCCCACAGGGGGTACCAGACCTGCGCCGCGACCTCGCCCGGCTCGACGTCCTCGTCGAGGACCAGCACCAGGTCGAGGTCGGAGTACGGCGCCAGCTCCCCCCGGCCGTAGCCGCCCACGGCCACCAGCGCCATCCCGACCTCGGGACCGCCGGCGTCGAGGTAGGCCTTGATGCACAGGGCGTCGGCCTCCGCAGTACGGACGGTGCGGTCGGCGGCGCTCACGCGTTCTCTCTCCGGGGCAGGGCGGGCGTCGCTCGGGACGCGACGCGGGACGGGCGGCTCAGGTCCGAGCTCAGGTCCGAGCTCAGGTCCGAGCTGAGGGCCGAGCTGAGGGCCGAGCTCAGAGCGCTGCGTCGTCGCGGTCGCCGGTGCGGACCCGGACGATCGAGTCCACCGAGGTGACCCAGACCTTGCCGTCGCCGATCCGGCCGGTGTGGGCGCTGGACCGCACGGCCTCGACGATGGCCTCGACGTCCCCGTCGCTGACGGCGATCTCGATCCGGATCTTGGGTACCAGCGCGATGTCGTATTCAGCGCCGCGGTACACCTCGGTGTGCCCCTTCTGCCGGCCGTAGCCACTGACCTCGCTGACGGTCATGCCGGTGACCCCGACGGCTTCGAGGGCGACGCGGACGTCCTCCCACTTGTGCGGCTTGATGACCGCGGTGACGAGCTTCATGCTGACTCCTCCTGCCGGGCGGCGCCCGAGCGGCTGTGGCTCCGGATGTGGATGCTGGCCCTGATGATGCCCGACGTCGCGACGGCCCGCCGGGCGTCCCGCGCCGCCGGGTGCGAGACGACCCGGGTGCCAGGGGGCAGCCGGGCGGTCCGCGAGGTGCGTCAGGTGAGCTAGATGGCAGCCCCGTCACGGTCTCCGGTCCGCACCCGTACGACGGTGTCGACCGGGCTGACCCAGACCTTCCCGTCGCCGATCCGGCCGGTCTGCGCGGTCTTGACCATGATCGCGACGACGTCGTCGACGTCGACGTCCTCGACCACGATCTCGATCCGGATCTTGGGCACCAGCGCGACGTCGTACTCCGCGCCGCGGTAGACCTCGGTGTGCCCCTTCTGCCGGCCGTAGCCGCTGACCTCGCTCACCGTCATGCCGGTGACGCCGAAGGTCTCGAGAGCCTCACGGACGTCCTCCCACTTGTGCGGCTTGATCACCGCGGTCACGAGCTTCATGACGTCCGTCCCTTCGACGCGAGCGTGGTGGTGGCGGTCGTGGCCGTGGGCAGGTGGCCGTGACCCGACAGGCTGCCGCCGCCACCGCCGGTGAAGTCGTAGGCCGACTCCGCGTGCTCGACACCGTCGATGCCCTCGACCTCGGACTCCTCGTCGAGCCGGAACCCGATCGTCTTCTGGATCGCGAACCCGATGATCAGGGTCATCACGAAGGAGAACGCCAGGACCGCGAACGCGCCGACCGCCTGCTTGCCGAGCAGCGAGAACCCGCCGCCGGCGATGAGTCCCTCGTTGTCGAAGGCACCGGGTGCGTTCAGCACGGCGAACAGGCCGATGGACAGCGTCCCCCACAGGCCGCCGACCAGGTGCACGCCGACGACGTCGAGCGAGTCGTCGTACCCGAACCGGTACTTGAGGCCGACGGCGAGGGCGCACAGGATCCCGGCGACGAGACCGATGGCCAGGGCGCCCATCGGGTTGACCGCGGCACAGGCCGGGGTGATGGCGACCAGGCCGGCGACGACCCCCGAGGCCGCACCCAGCGACGTGGCGTGACCGTCGCGGATCCGCTCGGTGAGCAACCAGCCGAGAGCAGCGGCGGCGGTGGCGGCCAGGGTGTTGACCCAGGCCGCGGCGGCCAGGCCGTTGGCGCCCAGGGCCGAGCCCGCGTTGAACCCGAACCAGCCGAACCACAGCAGGCCGGCGCCGAGCATCACCAGGGGCAGGTTGTGGGGTCGCATCGGGTCCTTGGCGAACCCCTTGCGCTTGCCGAGGACCAGGGCGAGGGCCAGGCCGGCGGCACCGGCGTTGATGTGCACGGCCGTGCCCCCGGCGAAGTCCAGCGCGGCCAGGTCGTTGGCGATCCAGCCACCCACGAAGTCGACACCGGTCGCCGCGTCGAAGGCGAAGACCCAGTGCGCGACGGGGAAGTAGACCACCGTGGCCCAGATGCCCGAGAACAGCAGCCACGGGCCGAAGCGGGCGCGGTCGGCGATGGCACCGGAGATCAGCGCCACCGTGATGATCGCGAAGACGGCCTGGAAGCCCACGAAGGCCAGGCTCGGCACCGTGAAGACCAACGACTCGGCGTCCATCAGGCCCTGGAGTCCCCAGAAGTCCGTGGGGTTGCCGAGCAGGCCCCCGCCGAGGTCGTCACCGAACGCCAACGAGTACCCGTAGAGCACCCAGAGGACCGTGATGAGGGCGAGCGAGGAGAAGCTCATCATCATCATGTTCAGCACACTCTTGGAGCGGACCAGGCCGCCGTAGAACAGAGCCAGGCCGGGTGTCATCAGCAGCACGAGCGCTGCTGACGTCAGCACCCAGGCGGTGTCGCCAGTATCCATGGTTGAACCCTCACGTCGGATCGGAAGAGACCGATGGACGGTGACAGCCGTGTCGGTTGCTGCCCCCTCATCGGTGCCCCGACCTTCGTGGTCGGAGGTTTCGGTCCGTTCGTGTTCGTGTTTCGGGCGGGAAACAAGGACTTCCCGTGTGTTACTTCCAGATGACGCGGCGGTGCGCGCGAGGCTGCGTACTAACCTTCGTGGGCCCGCGGCTGACCGGCCGGCGCGGTGCTCGCAGCGGTGATCGGGACGGGACGTGACCAGGGTGACCAGGCTGGCGGTGATGGCGCACTACGACCCCCGGGGGGCGCTCGCCCCGCACGTGCGACGCCAGGTCGAGGCCCTCGCGGGTGCCGTCGACGACCTGGTCGTGGTCAGCACCGCCGACCTGACCCAAGCGTCCCGGTCGTTCCTGCGCGCGCACGCCCGGCTCGTGGAGCGGGACAACGTGGGCTACGACTTCCTGAGCTACCGGGCCGGGCTGGACCTCCACGACCTGGGGGCCTACGACGAGGTCACCGTCTGCAACGACAGCTACGTCGGGCCGCTGACGGCGTACTCCGACATCTTCGCGGCGATGGCGCCCCGAGAGTCGGACTTCTGGGGCCTCAGCGAGACCGACCGGGTCAAGCACCACGTGCAGAGCTTCTTCGTGACGTTCCGGCCCCCCGTCCTCGCCTCGGCGGCGTTCCGTGAGTTCTGGGCCGACACCGAGGTGCTGCCCGACCGGTCCGCGGTGATCCGGCGCTACGAGGTCGGCATGAGCCGGCGGTTGTACCGGGCCGGGTTCGCCTCCGCCGCCTACTTCGTGGAGAACGGCGACGACCGACACCTGGCCCGCCGCCGGGTCCGGTGGTGGGCGCTGCGACGGACCGGGTTCCCAGCCGGCCCGGCCGACGTGGCCCTGCTGCGTCGACGCTCCGCGGTGCCGTGGAACCCCTCGATCGCGCTGGCCGACCGGGCGCTGCAGGGGGCGCGGCTGCCGCACGTCAAGATCGACACCCTGCGCTACGACCCCTACGGCCTCGGGGCCGAGCGGCTCCTGGACCTGTGCGAGGAGCGGTTCCCGGCGGCCTTCGAGGGCGTCCGCGGCTACCTCGCCGACACCGCGCAGGCCTACCCGCCACGCGCCGCCGAGGTGCTGCACCCGGTGCCGCTGCCCGCCCGCCCGCTGCGCCGGTTCGTGGAGTACCACCGTGCCCGGTGAGGGCCGGGTCGGCGCCGCCCTGCGCCGACGACGTGAGCGCGCCGTGCTGGTGGCCTCCGGGCTGGTGGACCGGTCCTGGGTGCAGGCCCAGGTCGGCCACCCGCTCGAGGACGACGCGGCCCTCGCGGCGTACCTCGCGGACCCGGCGCTCTCGCCGCACCCGCTGGTCGAGCTCGACTGGGTGGACCCGGGCCGGCCGTGGGTGGGCCAGGGCCGCAGCGGGCTGGCCTGGTACCTCGCCGACCCCGACCACCGGGTCCGCTCGACGCACCCGCTGCTCAGCCTGGCCGGCATCGAGGAGCAGGTGCCCGGAGCGCGTCAGCACCCGCACGGTCCGGTCGCGGCCTGGCTGGCGCACGTCGGGTCGGCCCCGAGCGCGACCCTGCCGACCCGTCCCGGCACGCCGCCGCTGACGCTCGGGCAGGTCCGCGAGGCGGCCGTCGAGGCGCTCGCGCGGCACCGTGACGGCACCGCTGCGCCCACCGCGCCCGACGGGCGGGTCCCCGGCCGGGTCCGCGTGGTCGTGGCCACCGGTGAGGACGTGGCCCGCACCGTCAACTGGCTGCGCTCGGTGGGCGAGACCCGGCGCCAGGGCACCGACGTCGAGGTGGTCACCGTCGGGGGCCCGGTCTCGCGCACCCACCGGGTGCTGGCCGACACCGTCGCCGCGGCGTACGACGTCGCCCCGGTCGTGGTGACCGGTGCGGCCCTGACCCCGGACCGGGCCCTCGCCCTCGGGGTGGCCTGCAGCCGCGGTGAGCGGCTGGTGCTGGTGCGGCCCGGCGTGGTGCCCGACGGGGCCGCGGCCCTCCGG
>JAJAYJ010000037.1 GCA_026786275.1 Nocardioides sp.
CACCGAGGGCGTGCACACGAGCCGACTCGGCATAGGCTGATGGGCATGGCAGTCGACCAGTCCCTGGTGGGGCGGACCTTCCCGCCGACCGCGCCGTACGACGTGACGGGGGCGGGCATCGCCGCGTTCGCGGCCGCGACCGGCACGCCGTACGCCGACGGCGACCCGGCCCCCGCCACCTTCCCGATCGTGGTGGCGTTCGCCGCGATGCAGACCCTGATGAACGACCCGGCGGTCGGCATCGAGCTGCGCCACGTCGTGCACGGCGAGCAGCGCTTCACCCACGAGCGAGCGGTCCTCGCCGGCGACCGGCTCAGCGCCGAGCTGTCGGTCGAGACACTGCGCCAGATCGGCGGCGCCGACATCATCGCCACCTCCTCGGCCGTCACCGATGCCGACGGCGCCCTGGTCTGCACCGCGCGGGCCACCCTGGTGCACCAGGCCGGTGGGTGACGTGCAGATCCCCGCGACGACCTACCGGATCACCCGCGCCGACCTGGTGGCCTACGCCGAGGCCAGCGGCGACCCGAACCCGATCCACACCGACGAGGACGTCGCGCGTGCGGTCGGCCTGCCCGGCGTGATCGCGCACGGCATGTTCACCCTGGCCCTGGCCGCCCGCTACGTCGACGAGTGGGTCGGAGCGCCCGGGCAGATCGTCGAGCTGGGCGCCAGGTTCACCCGGCCCGTGATCGTGCCTGCCGGCGCGGACGGCGCGAGCGTGGTCATCGCGGGCGTCGTGAGTGACAAGGACGGCCGACGCACGGTCGCGCTGAGCGTGACCTGCGAGGGCGAGAAGGTGCTCGGGAACCCGAAGGCCGTCCTGCGTGGGTGACCGGCAGCCCGACCGGCAGCCTGACCGGTTGGCCGAGCACACCACGCTGCGTCTCGGTGGCCCGGCCGACGACTGGGTCACCGCGACCAGCCAGGAGCAGCTCGTGGCGGCGGTGTCGGCTGCCGACGCCGCCGGCACGCCGGTCCTGCTGCTGGGCGGTGGCAGCAACCTGGTGGTGTCCGACGACGGTTTCCGCGGTGTGGTCGTCGAGGTCGCCACCCGGGGCGTGGCCGCCGGCGACGACGAGGGTCCGCAGTGCGGCGGCGTCGAGGTGAGCGTGGCCGCGGGCGAGCCCTGGGACGTGCTGGTCGCGACCGCCGTCGAGCAGGGGTGGCTCGGGATCGAGGCCCTCGCCGGCATCCCCGGCTCGGTCGGGGCCACCCCGATCCAGAACGTCGGCGCCTACGGCCAGGAGGTGGCCCAGACGATCGCCTCCGTGCGGGTCTGGGACCGTACGTCGCACACGGTCCGCACCGTCGCCGCGGCCGACTGCGGCTTCGGCTACCGGCACTCCCGCTTCAAGGCCGACCCGGGTCGTCACGTGGTGCTCGAGGTGACCTTCCAGTTCCGTCAGGGCAGCCTGGGCGCCCCCGTGGCGTACGCCGAGCTGGCCCGGGCCCTGGGTATCGCTCCGGGGGAGCGGGCGCCGCTGGTCGACGTGCGGGACGCGGTGCTCGGCCTGCGCCGTGGCAAGGGCATGGTGCTGGACCCCGTCGACCACGACACCTGGAGTGCCGGCTCGTTCTTCACCAACCCCGTCCTCGACGCCGCCGCCGTGCCCGATGGCGCCCCCGCCTTCGTGCAGCCCGACGGCACCGTCAAGACCAGCGCGGCGTGGCTGATCGAGCACGCCGGCTTCGCCAAGGGGTACGGCGGGCCGGCCGCGTTGTCCTCCAAGCACCCGCTGGCCCTGACCAATCGGGGGTCTGCGACGACCGGGCAGCTGCTCGCCCTGGCCCGTGAGGTCCGTGACGGCGTGGAGGCCCGCTTCGGCATCCGGCTGGTCAACGAACCGATGCTGGTGGGCTGCGAGCTGTAGCCGGCCACCGCTCAGGGCGGGGTGGTGAGCCAGGCGTCGACGTCCGCCAGAGCCGCCGTACGCAGGTCGTCGGGGGCGGTCGAGGCCCGCAGCGACATCCGGGCCAGGTCCGCGAGCTGGGCGTCGTCGAGCTCGTGGGCGGCGCGCATCGTGGCGTACTGACCCGCGAGCCGGGAGCCGAAGAGCAACGGGTCGTCCGCACTGAGCGCGACGGTGGCGCCGGCGGCCAGCAGGGTGGGCAGCGGCACCGAGGTCAGGTCGGAGTAGACGCCGAGGGCGACGTTGGAGACGGGGCACACCTCCAGCGCGACCCCTGCGTCGACGACACGCGCCAGCAGCTCGGGGTCCTCGGCGGTGCGCACCCCGTGCCCCAGACGCTGGGCGCCCAGCACGTCCAAGCAGGCTAGGACGTGCTCGGGGCCACGCAGCTCGCCACCGTGCGGCACCCGCAGCAGCCCGGCCCGCTCGGCGATCGCGAACGCGCCCGCGAAGTCCTCGGTGCGCCCACGCCGCTCGTCGTTGGAGAGCCCGAAGCCGACCACGCCCCGCCCGGCGTACTGCGCGGCCAGGCGGGCCAGGGTGCGGGCGTCGAGCGGGTGCCGGGTCCGATTGGCCGCCACGATGACCCCGACGCCCAGCCCGGTCGCGGCCGTGGCGTCGCGGACGGCGTCGAGCACCAGGTCGGTGAAGGCGGTGATCCCACCGAAGCGCGCGGCGTAACCGCTGGGGTCGACCTGGATTTCGAGCCAGCGCGAACCCTCACGCACGTCGTCCTCGGCGGCCTCCCGCACCAGGCGGCGTACGTCGGACTCAGTGCGGAGCACGGAGCGCGCGACGTCGTAGAGCCGCTGGAAGCGGAACCAGCCCTTCTCGTCGGCGGCACTCAGCTCCGGCGGCCACTGCGAGACCAGGGCGTCGGGCAGCGGGATCTGGTCCCGCCTCGCCAGCTCGATCAGCGTCGCGTGCCGCATCGACCCGGTGAAGTGCAGGTGCAGGTGGGCCTTGGGCAACAGGGTCAGGTCCCGGCGACCCCCGCGGGACAAGCGGGCGCTGGTCATCGCGTCCTCATGGCGTCATTCTAGGAGCGGTCCGCCCGGCCCACGCTTTTTGGTGGCCGCAGGCCGACGTGCGTAGACTCGGCCACTGGTGGATCTCCACATCTTTTGTCGCGCCTGCGACCCGGGGAGACGCCACGGAGGGCACTAGCTCAACTGGCAGAGCATCGGTCTCCAAAACCGAAGGTTGGGGGTTCAAGTCCCTCGTGCCCTGCTCGACCGCACCACCCGCACCACGAGCAGCACCCATGGACGAGCCGGGGCGGCCCCGGCCGAGGCGACGAGGAGACGACGTGAGCGACAGCAAGGCAGTCCGCAAGGACCAGGCCGAGCGCACCAGCGTGCCCACCTTCTACCGCCAGGTCATCGCCGAGCTGCGCAAGGTCGTCTACCCGACGCGTGACCAGCTGGTCACCTACTTTGCCGTGGTCATGGTCTTCGTGATCGTGATGATGGCGCTGGTCTCTGCCCTCGACCTCGGCTTCGGCAAGCTCGCCTTCGCGGTCTTCGACGGCCGCGGGTCCTCCTAGCCGACCGGGCCCGGACACCTCCGGGCCGACCGGACGGGCCACCGTCCACGAACCACCCAGACTCACTACTGATGGAGCACAACGTGTCGCAGCACAACGACGAGGTGGAGCGCGAGGAGACCTCGCAGTCCGAGACTCCCGAGGTCCTCACCGACGCCGAGTACGCAGACACGGTGGAGGTCGTCGACGTGGTGGAGCCCGTGGAGCCGGGTGGGTCCCTGGCCGACGCCGACGCCGACGCCGGGACCGACGACAGCACCGACGACAGCACCGACGGTGCCGAGGGCGCGGACGGGGACGACGCCGAGCCGGCTGCCGCCGACGGCGAGAGCACCGAGGACCCGGACGACCCGCTCGAGCAGTTCCGCCGGGAGCTGTGGGCCAAGCCCGGTGACTGGTACGTCGTGCACACCTACTCCGGCATGGAGAACAGGGTGAAGTCCAACCTCGAGAACCGCATCATCTCCCTGAACATGGAGGACTACATCCACGAGATCGTGGTCCCCACCGAGGAGGTCGCGGAGATCAAGAACGGGCAGCGCAAGCTGGTCAAGCGCACCGTCCTGCCTGGATACGTCCTGGTCCGCATGGACCTCGTCGACGAGTCCTGGGGCGCTGTGCGGCACACGCCGTCGGTCACCGGCTTCGTCGGTCACAGCCACCAGCCGGTGCCGCTGAGCATGAGCGAGGTCGAGGCGATGCTCGCCCCCGCCGTGGTCGCCCAGGCCGAGGCCGCCGCGGCCGCAGCCGGCACCCCGTCGCCGACGGGCTCCTCCTCCACCGCCAAGAAGGCCGTCGAGGTCGCCGACTTCGACGTGTCCGACTCCGTGATGGTCGTCGACGGTCCGTTCGCCACGCTGCACGCGACGATCACCGAGATCAACGCCGAGTCGCAGAGGGTCAAGGCCCTCGTCGAGATCTTCGGCCGGGAGACCCCGGTCGAGCTGTCGTTCAACCAGATCCAGAAGGTCTGAGCGAGCCCAGCACAGCAGGACCCAGCAACACCCAGGTGGCAGGGCCCGGCGGCGCACGCCGGACGAGCTCGTCAAGACCACGACATCGAACGACGAAGGATCGACGACACAGATGCCTCCCAAGAAGAAGAAGAAGATCGCCGCACTGGTCAAGGTGCAGCTCCAGGCCGGCGCTGCGACGCCCGCCCCGCCCGTCGGCACGGCCCTCGGCCCGCACGGCGTCAACATCATGGAGTTCTGCAAGGCCTACAACGCGCAGACCGAGTCCATGCGCGGCAACGTGATCCCGGTCGAGATCACCATCTACGAAGACCGCTCGTTCACGTTCATCACCAAGACCCCGCCCGCCGCCGAGCTGATCAAGAAGGCGGCCGGGCTGTCCAAGGGCTCCGGGGTGCCGCACAGGGAGAAGGTCGGCAAGCTGACGCAGGCCCAGATCCGCGAGATCGCCACCACGAAGCTCCCGGACCTGAACGCCAACAACATCGACGCCGCCATGAAGATCGTCGAGGGCACCGCCCGCTCCATGGGCGTCACCACCGACTGACGTCTCGGACCCCCGACACGTCACCAGCACCTGTGGCAGGGCCGCGCTGGCCCGCCTGACCACGACCTGTGCCCGCAGCCAGGGCCCTGAAAGAATCGAGAGAACCAGACATGCAGCGCAGCAAGACCTACCGTGCGGCGGCCGAGCAGTTCGACATCGCCGAGCTGCACGCCCCCCTCGCGGCGATCAAGATCGCGAAGACCACCAGCAAGAAGAAGTTCGACGAGACCGTCGACGTGGTCATGCGCCTCGGCGTCGACCCCCGTAAGGCCGATCAGATGGTGCGCGGCACCGTCAACCTGCCCCACGGAACCGGCAAGACCGCCCGCGTCCTCGTGTTCGCGAACGGTGACAAGGCCGAGGCCGCCCGCGAGGCCGGCGCCGACGTGGTCGGGGGCGACGAGCTGATCGACAAGGTCAACGGTGGCTGGCTCGAGTTCGACGCCGTCGTCGCGACCCCCGACATGATGGGCAAGGTTGGCCGCTTGGGCCGGGTGCTCGGTCCCCGCGGCCTGATGCCGAACCCCAAGACCGGCACGGTGACCCCTGACGTGGCCAAGGCCGTCACGGACATCAAGGGCGGCAAGATCGAGTTCCGCGTCGACCGGCACGCCAACCTGCACTTCATCATCGGCAAGGCGTCGTTCGCCGAGGCCCAGCTGGCCGAGAACTACGCCGCGGCGCTCGAGGAGGTGCTCCGGCTCAAGCCGGCCAGCTCCAAGGGCCGCTACCTGCGCAAGGTGACCGTCTCCACGACCATGGGCCCGGGCGTCCAGGTCGACCCCAACCGCACCAAGAACGTCGCGGCCGAGGAAGAGGGCACCGGCTGAGGCACGTTCCTCAGTTCCACCCGTCGTACGCCGGCCCGGTCACCCTCGAGGTGGCCGGGCCGTCGGCGTTCCTCGGGCCCGTGCGGCACGCGTCGCGATGGTCCAGACCAGCCGACGTCGCCGGTCACGCGCTTTACCCGGAGCTGCAACCCGTGGGGAAACGCGGATCCACAAAAGGCTCCTGCGGTGCACGATCGACCCACGAGTTCGGTGTGTCTCGACGTCGAAAGACCTCGAAAAGGTGCTCTGACCTGCACCTATGCGCTTTGTTGATGTTTCATTCATCGGCTCGACGTGAGCGGGACCGGTGCGTAACGTTCTTCTCGTGACCACCGGTCGGGGGGTCTGGCACACCCACCAGTACGGGAGCCGACCGCGGCACCAACGGCACCACGAGAACCGCGCACCGCGCCTCCGGGGGGAGGCACGGCACGCGGTTCTCGTGCGTGGTGGGTCCGGTCAGGCCCCGCTGAGCTGCTCGGCCGCCGCGAGGGCGACACAGGTGGCCACGCCGGCCATCGCCTGCTCGACCTCGGCCAGGACCGGAAAGGTCGGCGCCAGCCGGATGTTGCGGTCCCGCGGGTCCCGGCCCAGCGGGTACGACGCCCCGGCGGGCGTGAGCGCGATCCCGGCGTCCTTGGCCAGCTGGACGACCCGGCCGGCGGTGCCGTCGAGCACGTCGAGGCTGACGAAGTAGCCACCCATCGGCTTGGTCCACTCCGCGATCCCGAGCCCGGCCAGGCTCGCGCTCAGCGCTGAGTCGACGGCTTCGAACTTGGGCGCGATGATCTCGCGGTGCTTGCGCATGTGCTCCCGGACACCGTCGGGTGAGCCGAAGAACTCCAGGTGGCGCAGGTGGTTGAGCTTGTCCGGCCCGATCGAGCTCATCGCCAGGTGCTCGAGGAACCAGGTGCGGTTGGCCACCGACGCGGCCAGCACCGCGACGCCGGCGCCGGCGAAGGTGATCTTCGACGTGGACGCGAACATGATCGGCCGGTCGGGGTGGCCCGAGGCCGCCGCCATGCTCAGCGCGTCCGCGGTCTTGGCCTCGTCCCCGCTGAGGTGGTGGAAGGCGTAGGCGTTGTCCCAGAAGATCCGGAAGTCCGGCGCCGCGGTCGGCATCGCCATCAGCGCCGCAGCCACCTCCTGGGAGCAGACCGAGCCCGACGGGTTGGCGTAGGTCGGCACGATCCACATGCCCTTGAACGCCGGGTCGTCGCGCACCAGCTCGGCCGCCGCGGCCGCGTCCGGGCCGTCGTCGTGCATCGGCACCGTGACCATCTCGATGCCGACGTGGGCCAGCATCGAGAAGTGTCGGTCGTAGCCGGGCACTGGGCACACGAACTTCACCACCGGCTCGTCCTTCCACGCCCGCTCCGAACCCGGGCCGCCGTGCAGCAGCAGATGGACCAGGGTGTCGTGCATCAGGGTCAGGCTGGAGTTGCCGCCGCACAGCACCTGCTCGACGTCGACCCCCAACAGCTCGGCGAAGAGCTCGCGCAGCTCGGGCAGGCCGTCGAGGCCGCCGTAGTTGCGCACGTCGACCCCCGCCCGGTCCCGCGTCGTCGTCGGCAGGCGCAGCAGCGCGTCAGACAGGTCGAGCTGGGCGCTCGAGGGCTTGCCGCGGGTGAGGTCGAGCCTCAACCCCCGGCCGGTCAGCTCGGCGTACGCCGCCTGCTGGGTCCGCAGGAAATCGGCGAGGTCGGCGGGGGACAGCGAGGTGAGGGGGGCGGCAGGCTGACTGGTCACGAGGTCGATCCTGCCAGCCGTGCGGTGGGGCGCATGCCGTGGTGCGTGGCATCGGACGCCGTCGTGGCCCAGCCTGCAGGTGAGCCGGTCCGGTCACCGACCCGGTGCGACCGATTTGGCCCCGACGCCGGCTCGCGCCTATGGTGATGCTCGAAACCAGAGACCGCCGGTTGTCAGGCTGTGCATGCAGCTCGACCGAAGGTGCCGCGGAAGCGGACGACCAGCGCAGGTGAAGAGCACGATCCCCGCGTCGTACGACGCAGGTGTCCACGCCCTGAGCCAGCGCTCGGGGCGTTCGTCATTTCCTCCGGCCCTTCGCGACGTCTCACGAGTCCGAAGGGAGACCCATGGCGCGGGCAGACAGGCAGGCCGCCGTCGCGGAGATCGTTGAGTCCTTCAACGATGCCGACGGCGCCGTACTGACCGACTACCGCGGTCTCACCGTCAAGGAGCTGCAGAACCTGCGGCGCTCCCTGGGTGAGAACGCCAGCTACGCCGTGGTCAAGAACACGCTGGCCAAGATCGCCGCCAACGAGGTGGGCATCTCCGGCTTCGACGACCTCCTGACCGGCCCGACCGCGATCGCCTTCATCAAAGGTGACGTGGTCGAGGCGGCCAAGGGTCTGCGTGACTTTGCCAAGGCCAACCCCGCCCTGATCATCAAGGGCGGTGTCCTAGACGGAAATATCCTCGACGCGAAAGACATCGCCAAGCTGGCCGATCTCGAGTCGCGCGAGGTCCTGCTGGGCAAGCTGGCCGGTGCGATGCTCGCGTCGCTCAGCCAGGTCGTCTACCTGCTCAACGCCCCCCTCGCCCAGGCTGCCCGGCTCGCCGGCGCACTCCAGGCGAAGGCCGAGCAGGACCCCTCGATCCTCGCCGGCGGTGCACCCCAGGACTCCACGTCCGGGTCGCCGGCCGCCGAGGACGAGGCCCCCGCGCAGGAGTCCCCCGAGGTGACGGCTGACGCCGCCACCGACGAGGCCCCCGCCGCTGAGGCCGAGACCTCTGACGAGGGCGAAGCCACCGAGGCCTGAGCACCCGCTCGGACCGACGTACATCCACTCACCGCTCACCGGGTCCGCGACGTCGTCGCGGACCCC
>JAJAYJ010000038.1 GCA_026786275.1 Nocardioides sp.
GGGGGGCCGGCGGCCGCCCTCGGGGGGGGCCGCGCGCCCGGGGGGGGGGGGGGGGGGGGGGGGCCCCCCCCCCGGCGCCCCCACCCACGTGGATCAGCAGGTCGCGGTGGCCAGGGTGGGAGTTGCGGGCGACGTCACTGTCTTGACGGAGCCGCCGGCGGTCGAGTTGTAGCAGAAGATCCGGTTGGCGCTGCCGCCGGTGTTGGTGCCGTAGATCACGTACGACGCGACCGGCGCGGCGACCGAGCTCGGCACGTAGCGCAACTCCGTCCCGCCGCTGATGGTGACCGTCTGCGTGCAGCCGGTCACGGCGCCGCCGGAGGACGGCACGGCCGTGGGGTACCCACCGTCGCTGTTGCAGACCTCCAGGGTGCTGACGGCGTTGCGCACGTCGCTCTGGGCGGCCTTGTCGTTGGCGCTGCGGCGGTAGTTGAGGTAGACGGGGATCGCGATGCCGATCAGGATGCCGAGGATGACGACGACGACGAGCAGCTCGATGAGCGTGAAGCCGTCGTCGGAACGCCGTCGGTTGCGGATGTCGAGCGAGAGCGAACGCATGGGTTCTCCAAGGGGTTTGGGGCGTCAGGGTGAGCGCTGTGGGTCGAGAGTGATCCGAGAGGGCGAAGGGATTGTTGTGGCGCAAGTGCTACGCTCGAAAGTGTTGCCTAGTTCGTCTGGATGTTCTGGTAAATCGAGAACATCGGCAGATACAGGCAGATCACCATGGCGCCGATGACTGCGCCGATGAAGACCACGAGCAGCGGCTCCAGCGCAGAGGTCAGGCCCTCGGTGGCGTTCTCCACCTCGTCGTCGTAGTAGTCGGCGGCCTTGCTGAGCATTTCGCTGGTGCGCCCGCTCTCCTCGCCGACCTCGACCATCTGCACCAGCATCGAGGGAAAGACCGGGTGCCGGGCGAGCGGGCGGGCGATCGTGCTGCCGGTGCGGACGGAGTCACGGACCTCGATCATGGCGTTGGCGATGACCGCGTTGCCGGCCGTGGCCCCGACCATCTCCAGCGCCTGGGTGACCGGCACGCCCACACTGAGCAGGGTGCTGAGGTTGCGGGCCCAACGGCTGATCGCGAGCTTGTTGAACAGCGGGCCGAACACGGGCACCCGCAGTCGGAGCCGGTCGGCGCGCAGCCTGAACGTGGCGTTGGTGCGGTAGCTGCGCCGGTAGGCCCACGTGCTCGCGACCACGCCGGCCACGGCCAGGGGCAGGACCCACCACAGGTTGTGCGAGAGCACCACCAGCACGCGGGTCGGCAGCGGGAGCTGGCCTCCGAGCTGGGCGAACATCTTCTCGAAGATCGGGACGATGAACCAGACGACGCCGATCATCATCAGCAGGGAGAAGACCAGGACGACCAGCGGGTAGGTCGCCGCCGCCTTGATCTTGGCCCTCAGGGCGGCGTCGGACTCGAACATGGTGGCGATCCGGTCCAGCGCCTCGTCGAGGAACCCGCCGGTCTCACCCGCGGCGACCATGCTCACCATCAGTGTGGAGAACTGCTGCGGGTGCTCGGCGAGCGCGGTGGAGAGGTTCGAGCCCTCCCGCACGGCCTCGTGGACCGCGCCCAGCGCCTCGCGCAGCGCAGGTTTGGGCGCTTGCTGCTCCAGGATCGAGAGCGTGCGCATCAACGTCAGGCCGGAGGCCGTCATCGAGGCGAACTGGCGGGTCATCACGGCCAGGTCCCGTGCCGACGCCCGCCGGGACACACCTGGGAGGCGGATCTCGCGCTGGAGGCCCTGCCCCGTCTGGGTGACCGAGAGGGGCACCAGCCTGCGTCCGTTCAGGGACACGGCGGCCGCGTCGGCGGACTCCGCCTCGATCGTGCCCTTCTGTACGGCTCCGTCCGGCTCCAGCGCCTCGTACCGGTAGGTCTGGATCGTCATGGCTACAGCCTCGCTAGTCTGCTGAACTCGTCGGGGTGGTGGGCGTGCTCAAGAGCGGTGCGCCTGGTGATCTCGCCCTCGTGGTACCGCTGGGCCAGGTGCTGGTCGAACGTGATCATCCCGAGCTCACCGGCCGACTGCATCGCGGTCGTGATCTGGTGCACCTTGGCCTCGCGGACCAGGTTGCGGATGGCGGGACTGGCCACCATCACCTCGCAGACCGCCGTTCGGCCCCCGCCGTCGCTGGTGGGCAGCAGCGACTGCGCCACCACACCCTCCAGACAGCCCGCGAGCTGGGTGCGGACCTGGCTCTGCTGGTGGGCGGGGAAGACATCGATGAGACGGTCCACGGTGGTGGCGGCGGAGCGCGTGTGCAGGGTGGCGAAGACCAGGTGCCCGGTCTCCGCGGCGGTGAGCGCCACCTGGGTCGTCTCGAGGTCGCGCAGCTCGCCGACCAGGATGATGTCCGGGTCCTGGCGCAGCGCATGACGCAAGGCGACGCCGAAGTCGGCGGTGTCCGCGCCGACCTCGCGCTGGTTGACCATGCTGCGGCGGTGCCGGTGCAGGTACTCGATCGGGTCTTCGATGGTGATGATGTGCGCGGGACGCGTGCGGTTGGCGAGGTCGACCAGGCTGGCCAGCGTGGTGGTCTTTCCCGAGCCGGTGGGTCCAGTGACCAGCACCAGCCCGCGTTGCAGGTGCGCGAACGGCGCGACCGCGGGGGGCAGACCCAGGCTCTCCAGGCTGCGGATCTCGGAGGGGATGATGCGGAACGCCGCCCCGACCGACCCGCGCTGCTGGTAGAGGTTGACCCGGAACCGACCCACGCCGGCGATGGAGTGGGCCAGGTCCATCTCCCTGGTCGCGTCGAAGCGCAGCCGCTGATCGGCGTCGAGGAGGTGCGCGGCGACCGCGTCTGTGTCGTGCGCGGTCAGCTCGGACCACCCCGTCGCCGGTGCGATGGCCCCGTGCACCCGCACCGAGGGCGGGATGCCGACGCACAGGTGGACGTCGGAGGCGCCCAGCGTGACGGCGTGGCGGAGCAGGGCATCGAGACCCGCGGGGAAAGTCTGCTCAGACGGTGACACGGATGACCTCGTCCAGGGTGGTGTGCCCGGCGGCCACGGTGGCCAGGCCATCGTTGCGCAGGCTGGTCATGCCCTGGGACAACGCGACCCTCCGGATCTCGCTGGCGGGCGCACGCTGCAGGGTGAGCCGCTCGATCTCCTCGGAGACCGTCATCACCTCGGTTAGGGCGATCCGGCCCTGGAAACCGGTGTTGCCGCAGCTGCGGCAGCCCTGGGGTCGCCAGAGGGTCTCAGGCGGGGCGGCACCGCCGCCGGTGGGCCAGGGTGTCGTGGACTGCTCCTCATCGCTCGTCGCGTAGGCCTCCTTGCACCACTCGCACAGCCGCCGCGCCAGTCGCTGGGCCAGCACGCTGTCGAGGGCAGAACCCACGAGGAACGGCTCGATGCCCATCTCGACGAGCCGGGTCGCCGCGCTGGGGGCGTCGTTCGTGTGCAGCGTCGAGAGCACCAGGTGACCGGTCAGGGCCGCCTCGACGGCCAGCTGGGCGGTCGCGCGGTCCCGGATCTCACCGATCATGACCACGTCGGGGTCCGAGCGCAGGATAGCCGGCAACACCGCGGCGAAGGTGACCCCTGCCTTGGCGTTGACCTGCACCTGGTTGATGCCGGCCAGGCGGTACTCGACCGGGTCCTCCACCGTGATGACGTTGATCTGGGCGTTGCTGATCTCGCCGAGCGTGGCGTACAGCGTCGTGGACTTACCCGAGCCCGTGGGTCCGGTGACCAGGACCATGCCGTGCGGCTTGCGGAAGGAGGCAGCGAACTGCTGGTAGCTGGAGTCGCTGAACCCAAGCTTGCGCAGCTGAAGGTCGAGGCCCTTGGTGTCGAGCACCCGCAGCACCAGCTTCTCGCCCCACACCGTGGGCATGCTCGCGACGCGGAGATCGATGTTGCGCTGGTTCAGCCTGACCGTCAGCCGACCGTTCTGGGGCATCCGGCGCTCGGTGATGTCGATGTTCGACATGATCTTGAGCCGGGAGATGAGCGCAGACTGCACGCCCTGGGGCACCGTGTCGACCACGTGCAAGACGCCGTCGATGCGGAAGCGCACCCGCATCTCGTGCTCCATCGGCTCCAGGTGCAGGTCGGAGGCGCGACTCTGGATCGCCTGCTCGAGCAGGGAGTTGACGTAGCGGACGATTGGCGCGTCGTCACCGGCCGAGACCAGGTTGGACACGTCCGTGCCCTCCTCGGTCCCGGCGACGGAAAGATCGCCCAGGGTGTTCTCGCTGCGCTTGACCCGTTCGATCATCCGCCGCAGCTCGCTTCGTGCGGCGGCGACGGGGCGCACCGGCATGCCGGACGCAGCCCGGACGTCGTCCAGCGCGACCACGTCGTCGGGGTCGCTGGTCGCCACGACCAGCTCGTCGCCGACCACGGCGATCCCGAGCACCCGGTGGCGCAGTACGAGGGCCAGTGGGATCTTGGCTATTGCGGCCGGATCGACGGGATAGTCGACCAGGTCCACGGTTTCGATCCCGCTGGCCTCCGCCGAGGCCGCCGTGATCTCGAGCTCGCTGACTACCGAGTCGTTGATGAGGACGTCGCGGATCGAGCGGCCACTCAGCTCTGCGAGCTCGGCGGCCTCCTCGATCCGGTGTGCCTCGGCCCCGCGCTGGATCAGGGCGTCCAGGAGGGGTCGGTACGTCTGGTACAAGACTAGTCCTCTGGGGGTCGGACGTCGCGGCTCGGCGGTGTCGTCTCGGCAGTGCGATCCGCTGTCAGATCGAGGCTAGGGCGAGGTGCGGTGCGGTGTACCCGAAAACGCGACATTGGCCCGGGGGCCGCCGCTCGTGTTCTACTCGACGAACTCGAGTCGCTGGGGGGCGGATCGTCATGGCACATACACACGCAGCGGCCTGGGGGCCGGGGTCGGGCCGGTGGGGTCACTGGGCGCCGCAGATCCTGATCGTCGCGATCGGGATGACCATCGTGCTCGGGGTGGCCCCGATGCCGCCGGGCAACGTGCTCACCCCGCTTTCACCCGTTCTGCTCCTGGCGGTCGTGATCGCGACGTGGGTCCAGATGCGACGCCACGACCGCAGCCTGTGCGAGTACTGCGTGGCCGCGATGCCGCTCAACCCCTCAGCGTCCGCCCAGCGGTACGCGCGACGGCTGGCCCTGGTGCACCAGGGCAGTAACCGCGGGGCCGTGGCGGCGTACCTCGCCGTGCTCCTGGCCGCGAACCTGGCCTTGGCGGTGGCCCCTGCGGCTCTTGTACGCCCGGCCCTTTGCCTGTGGGTCCTTGCGCAGTCCAGCCTGGTCTACCTCGTGTTGAGTCACGTCACCCACCGGCGGTTGCAGCCGTGGTGTGCTCGGTGCGGCGGCGGTGGCGAGGGACGCGACGACATCGATTCGCCGGGACCGCTGCCCGTCGACTCCCTTACCGGCTGACGTGCAGAGCTCTGCAGTGATCAGCCGCGTCGGTATGCGACGGTGCCCGCGCGCTGCGCACGGCGCCGGGGCCCGAGTCACGGTGCCCGCGCGGACGGTTCGCCGCACGCCGTTGTCCGGCCACGGGTGTCGGCATCGCGCTGGACAACCGGGTCGAGATCGCCGGCGACGGCCGTGTCGGTGGCCGGGAGGTACCTCCGAGCTGCTCCCCGGGTGAGGCACCGGTCGGCGTCGTAGCCCCGAGCGTGAGCGGCGTCGTCGTCCGCTGCTGGTGGTGGCGTCGTACGCCGAGGACCGCCCGCTGGTGTCGTCGTCGACTCCTCGGCCCCGAGCTGCCTGGGGTCGGTCATCTGCTGAGCGCAGATCAGGCGGATGGGGCCGAGTCATGCTCGGCGACACCACTGTCACCGGTCGCCACGGGATGGGCTCATGCAGGCTCCATCCGGCTCGTCCTCCTCAGGCACTGTGCTGGGCCTCGCGGCAGGCGCCGGCGCCTGGCCCGCGCGAGCAGCAGCAAGCCGACGGCGACGAGTACCCCGGCCAAGCCAAGGAGGGAGACTGGCGGGCCGCCGGTGTCGGGGAGCGTGCCGGACTGCCCGTTGCCCGGGCCGGTCTCGGTCGGGGTCTCGGACGCCGGCGGTGAGGCTGTCCGAGGGGGCATGGCGGTGGTCGTCCTCGCGGTGGACGTCGCGGTGGGGGAGGAGCTCGGGGCCACGGTCGGTGTCACTGAGCGGTGGCGGTGGGTGCTGGGGGGACGACCGAGGCCCTGAGGCTGTAGTCGAGCCCGCCGCGGATCTCTCCGGCCGAGGTGATGGTGAAGGACTGGGTGGCGGTCCCGGCCACGACGTCACCGGCGGGCGGGGTGACGGTGTAGCTGCCGGGGGCCAGCCCCTCGAGCAGGTAGCTGCCGGCCCCGTCGGTGACGGCGGTCACCGGGCCGCCGGGCCCGTTGATCGTCACGGTGACGACGGACACACCGCCGTCGGCGTTCGAGACCGTGACGGCAACGGCTCCGGGGCGGGTGAGGTCGAAGTCCTGGCTCGTCAGGTCGGTGGCGGCGGCCACGATGGCGGGGCGACTCGTGGCGCCGCCGTCACCGGGCGGTGCCACGATCGAGAGGGTGACGGCGCCGGCGTCGACGCCCCGGAACGTGTAGCTGCCGTCGCCGGTCGTGACCGCGGTGAGCCTCGGGCCCCCGCCGTCCGGGGTGAGGGTGATTGGTACCCCGCAGAGGCCGGTGCCGCCGCCCGTGACGTGGCCGGACACGGCTGGCAGCGCACGGAGCACGAAGTCCTGGTCGGTGACGGGCGAGGTGGCGACCGCGATGCCGGTGAGGGCAACACCACCTGGGCCTGGCGCGTACCCGGTCGGCACGGTCAGCGTCAGCGTGTACCCCGCGCCGACGGCGTTGTCGTCGAAGAGATAGCGGCCGCTCGTGCGGGGCCGCTCGTGCGGGGTCGCCCCACGGGGGTTATAGGGTCAGCGTGGTGCTCTGGACCGGGCATGCACCGGTCGCCGAGACGTCGTCGACCGTACCGCCGAGTGGCCGGGCCCGGCTGAGGAACCAGGTCTGGTAGACCGGGAACCCGGCCCGGCGCGTGAAGACGAAGGTGAGGCTCCTCAGCCGGATGTCGGGCTCGAACCACCCCGCGGCGCCGTCGGTGTTGGTCGCGGCGGCATTGCCCACCAGCGTGGAGGTGGCAGCACCCCAGGACGTCCGAGCCGCCAGCCGAGTTGAAGGCGTTGCGGAACCAGGTGTTGATCTCCGCGGCCGGGACTGACGTCCCGATCGCGTCGAGGGCGCGGACCTGGACCTGGTCGGCGTCGATGTCGCCGAGGACGAAGGCCCAGCCGGTGTCCGGCGTGGGGCGGTCAGAGGTGTAGGTGGTGGTCGAGGGCGAGGCGGGGTTGTCGGCTCTGGGCCTCAGCACGAGGTACGACGAGCCCAGGCTCGTGCCGTTCCTGGCGCCGGGCGGGGTGCCCGGCCCCAGGAACGTGCTCGCGCCGCTCGGGAGCTGCACGTTCGAGCGGGAGTCGCTGGCGACGCCAGCCTCGGGGAATCCGGGAGCCGCTTGGTGCATGCGGAGCGCGTAGTTGTTCGAGGTGCCGGTGATCGGCGTCCACGAGGCCCAGTCGTCGCTCAGGGCCTGGGCCGGGGAGGTCACCGCCAGCGGCAGCACGGCCGCCAGCAACACAGCCGCCACGCTCGCGGCCGCGATCCTGCTCCGAAGCCGACGATCCGGGGTCCTGTCGTCCGCCCCGGCGGGGGGACCGGGTGCCGCGAATCCCGGGGCCGCGGGAGGGCACGACGCCAGGGTCGGGCAGGACCGCGGTCGGTCGGGCGTCGGTGCCGGGGCAGCCACCTCGCTCCAGGTCGGAAGCCGGTTCACGCTGAGGCGGCCGGCCCCGTTCGTGGCGACGAGACCACCGAGCCCTCCGCGTCCGCGCGCTGGAGCGAGCCGTTGGCCGTTGCCGCAGGGCGACGCCGTCGAGACGGAGGCGGGTACAGCAAGCGAGAAGGACCGCAGGTTTCGGCAAGCTTCAGACGGTGCCCCCGGCAGGATTCGAACCTGCGGCACCTGGTACCGGAAACCAGTGCTCTATCCCCTGAGCTACGGAGGCGCACGCACCGGCGACCGGTGCGGCTCCGAACCCTACAACCAGGCTCGTGGCGCGCGAAAGCGGGGGCCGTCGCGGGGCGACGAGACCGAGGTCGGTGCAGGCCCGTGACCTCGATACCCTGGTGTGGTGACCCCCGAGCAGCTCTCCAGCGCCATTGTCGACGTCCTGGCGACCCTGACCGACGAGGGCTCGGTCGTGCTCGCCGACGGCGTGCCGAGCAGTGCGTCGGTGGAGCGGCCCCGGCAGAAGGGGCACGGCGACTACGCCACCAACGTCGCGCTCCAGCTGGCCAAGAAGGCGGGCACCAACCCGCGCGCCCTGGCCGAGCTCGTGGCCGAGCGGCTCACCGGTGTCGAGGGCATCGCCGACGTCGAGGTGGCCGGTCCGGGTTTCCTCAACATCAGCGTCGACGCCGGCGCCCAGGGTGTCGTGGCGGCCCAGATCGTGGCGGCGGGCGACGCCTACGGCTCCTCGGACGCCTTCGCGGGCGAGAAGGTCAACCTCGAGTTCGTCTCGGCCAACCCCACGGGCCCGATCCACATCGGCGGCGTGCGCTGGGCCGCGGTGGGTGACGCGCTCGGGCGGATCTTCGCCGCCACCGGTGCCGAGGTCACGCGCGAGTACTACTTCAACGACCACGGTGGCCAGATCGACCGCTTCAGCGGCTCGCTGCTCGCCGCGGCCCAGGGCCGGCCGACTCCGGAGGAGGGATACGGCGGGCAGTACATCCACGACATCGCTGCCGCCGTCGTCGCCCAACGCCCCGACCTGCTCTCCCTCGACGACGCTGCCGCGCAGGAGACCTTCCGCGCTGTCGGTGTCGACATGATGTTCGCCGAGATCAAGAAGAGCCTGCACGACTTCGGGGTGGACTTCGACGTCTACTTCCACGAGGACGACCTGCACCGCAGCGGGGCCGTCACGCGTGCCGTCGAGCGACTGACCGAGCTTGGCAACACCTACGAGCAGGATGGCGCACTGTGGCTGGCGACCGAGAGGTTCGGCGACGACAAGGACCGGGTGGTCATCAAGTCCGACGGCACGGGCGCGTACCTGTCCGGCGACCTCGCCTACTACCTCGACAAGCGGGAGCGTGGCTTCGACCGGTGCCTGATCATGCTCGGCGCCGACCACCACGGGTACGTGGGCCGGATGAACGCCATGTGCGCGGCGTTCGGCGACCGGCCCGGGGTGAACCTCGAGATCCTCATCGGCCAGATGGTCAACCTGCTGCGCGACGGCCAGCCGATGCGGATGTCCAAGCGAGCCGGCACGGTGGTCACCATCGACGACCTCGTCGGGGCCATCGGAGTCGACGCGTCGCGCTACGCGCTCGCGCGGTACTCCTCCGACTCCAACATCGACCTCGACCTCGACCTGTGGGCCAAGGCCACGAGCGACAACCCCGTCTTCTACGTGCAGTACGCCCACGCCCGGGTCGCCTCGATCCTGCGCAACGGCGCCGACCTCGCCCTGGTGGCCGACCCGGAGTCGTTCGACCCGGCGCTGCTGGTGCACGACAAGGAGGGTGAGCTGCTGCGTGCGCTGGTGGAGTTCCCCCGGGTGGTGGCCGCCGCCGCGGAGTTGCGCGAGCCGCATCGGGTCGCCCGCTACCTCGAGGACACCGCCGGGTCCTACCACCGCTTCTACGACCTGTGCCAGGTGCTGCCCCAGGGCGACCAGGAGCCCAGCGACCTGCACCGGGCCCGGCTGATGCTGGTAGCGGCCACCCGAACCGTCCTGGCCAACGGCCTCGCCCTGCTCGGGGTCTCCGCCCCGGAACGGATGTAGGGCGTGACCACCACGCACGAGGCGGGTTGGGCGCACGCGTCCGGCGCACTACGGGGGCCGTCCTGGTTGCGCGAGCCCAGCGATCCCAACGCGCTGGTCGACCGGCTGTGGTCCGCCACCGCGGAGAAGACCGACGGCGTGCTCAGTGTCGGGGGCGTGGCCCTGACCGACCTGGTCGCGGCCCACGGCAGCCCGGCGTACGTCCTGGACGAGGTCGACTTCCGGGCCCGCGCCGGGGCCTTCCGCGACGCCTTCGCCGACTACGACGTCTACTACGCCGGCAAGGCGTTCCTGTGCACGACCACGGCGCGGTGGGTCGACGAGGAGGGCCTGTGCCTCGACGTGTGCACCGGCGGTGAGCTGGCGGTGGCCGAGCGGGCAGGCTTCCCGATGCACCGTGTCCTGTTCCACGGCAACAACAAGTCCGAGGCCGAGCTGCGGCGCGCGGTCCGGCTGGGCGTGGGCCGCGTGGTCGTCGACTCCTTCCAGGAGATCGAGCGCCTGGCCGCGGTCGCGAGCGAGTCCGGCCGTACGACGCGGGTGCTGGTGCGGGTGACGCCAGGGGTCGAGGCCCACACGCATGAGTACATCGCCACCGCCCACGAGGACCAGAAGTTCGGCTTCTCCATCACCGCCGGCGACGCCCTGGAGGCCGTCCGCCGGGTGGGGTCGGCCCCGGGCTTGGGCCTGCGCGGTCTGCACTGCCACATCGGCTCGCAGATCTTCGACTCCTCGGGCTTCGAGGTCGCCGCGAAGCGGGTGCTGGCCCTGCACGCGCGGGTCGCCGACGAGCTCGGCGTCACCCTTCCCGAGATGGACCTCGGCGGCGGCTTCGGCATCGCGTACACGACCCAGGACGACCCCTCCGAGCCGGGCCGGCTCGCCGCCGAGATGACCGCGATCGTCGCGCACGAGTGTCGCGCCCTCGGCGTGGCCGCGCCCCGGCTCTCGATCGAGCCGGGGCGGGCCGTCGTGGGGCCGTCGATGTGCACGGTCTACGAGGTCGGCACGGTCAAGCAGGTGGCCCTCGACGGCGGCGTGACCCGGACCTACGTCTCGGTCGACGGCGGGATGAGCGACAACATCCGCACCGCCCTCTACGACGCCGACTACTCCTGCACCCTGGCCTCGAGGGCCTCCTCGGCCGCCCCGGTGCTGTCGCGGGTGGTGGGCAAGCACTGCGAGGCCGGTGACGTCGTGGTCAAGGACGAGTTCCTGCCCGGCGATCTCGCGCCGGGAGACCTGGTCGCGGTGCCGGGCACGGGGGCCTACTGTCGGTCGATGGCCTCGAACTACAACCACACGCTGCGACCGCCCGTAGTCGCGGTGCGCGACGGCGTCGCCCGGGTGGTCGTACGCCGCGAGACCGAGGACGACCTGCTGGTGACCGATGTGGGCCCCGAGATCCGCACGGAGCAGGAGTGAGCGGCGTGGACGAGACCGACAAGCCGCTCACGGTGGCCGTGCTGGGCTGTGGGTCGGTGGGCTCGCAGGTGGTGCGCCTGCTCGGTGAGCAGGCCGAGGACCTGGCTGCTCGCACCGGGCGGCGCATCGAGCTGGTCGGCGTCGCCGTGCGCCGCCTGGACGCGCCGCGCGAGATCGAGGTGCCCGAGGGGCTGCTGACCACGGACGCCGCCGGTCTGGTGGCCCGCGCGGACGTCGATGTCGTGGTCGAGGTGATCGGGGGGATCGAACCGGCCCGCAGCCTCATCCTCAGCGCCCTGGAGAACGGCGCCTCCGTGGTCACCGCCAACAAGGCACTGCTGGCCGAGGACGGTCCGACCCTGTTCGAGGCGGCTGAGAAGGCCGGGCGCGACCTGTACTACGAGGCGGCCGTGGCCGGCGCCATCCCCATCCTGCGCCCGCTGCGCGAGTCGTTGGCCGGCGACAAGGTGACCCGGGTGCTGGGCATCGTGAACGGCACTACCAACTTCATCCTGGACAAGATGGACTCCTCGGGGGCCGGCTTCGCCGAGGCGCTCGAGGAGGCCCAGGACCTCGGGTACGCCGAGGCCGACCCGACCGCCGACGTGGAGGGCTTCGACGCCGCCGCGAAGGCCGCGATCCTGGCCTCGCTGGCGTTCCACTCCCGGGTGACGTCCTTCGACGTGCACCGGGAGGGCATCTCCGAGGTCACCGCCGCCGACGTGGCGTCGGCGCGGGCGATGGGCAGCGTCGTGAAGCTGCTGGCGATCTGCGAGCTGCGCACCCTGCCGAGCGGCGAGGAGGCGGTCGCGGTGCGGGTGCACCCGGCGATGATCCCGCGCAGCCACCCGCTGGCCTCCGTCCGTGAGGCCTACAACGCGGTGTTCGTGGAGTCCGAGGCCGCCGGCCAGCTGATGTTCTACGGTCCCGGTGCCGGTGGCGCGCCGACCGCCTCGGCGGTGCTCGGTGACCTCGTGACGGTGGCCCGCAACGTCATCTCCGGCACCCGCGGGGTGGGGGAGTCCGCCTACGCCGACCGGGCCGTGCTGCCGATGGGCGAGACGATGACCCGCTACCACGTGGCCATCGACGTGGCCGACCGGGCGGGTGTCCTCGCTTCCGTGGCGATGGCCTTCGCCGAGCACGGCGTGTCGATCTCGACCGTGCGCCAGGAGGGCCGGGACGAGGACGCCCAGCTGGTGGTGGTCTCGCACGCCGCGACCGACGCCCAGCTGGCGGCCACGGTCCAGCACCTGCGCGGCATGGACATCGTGCGCGAGGTCACCTCGGTGATGCGCGTCGAAGGAGGAGACGAATGAGCAGCGCCCGGGCCGACACCCTGACCCGCACCCGCCAGTGGCGCGGGGTGATCGAGGAGTACCGCTCCCTGCTCGAGATCCCGGCCGGCACGCCGGCGATCACGCTGCGCGAGGGCGGCACACCGCTGGTGCGGTCCGACTGGCTCTCCGGCCTGTCCGGCGCCGAGGTGTGGCTCAAGGTCGAGGGCGACAACCCCACCGGCTCGTTCAAGGACCGCGGGATGACCGCGGCGATCTCGGTCGCCAAGCACGAGGGTGCCGAGGCCGTGGTCTGCGCCTCGACCGGCAACACGTCGGCCTCGATGGCTGCGTACGCCGCCAAGGCCGGCCTCAAGCCGCTGGTGCTGGTGCCCGCAGGCAAGATCAGCGCCGGCAAGATGGCGCAGGCCATCCTGCACGGTGCCCAGGTGATCATGGTGCGCGGCAACTTCGACACCTGCCTGCAGCTGGCCCGCGCCCTGGCCTGGGACTACCCGGTCGCGCTGGTCAACTCGGTCAACCCGATCCGGCTCGAGGGCCAGAAGACCGCCGCCTTCGAGATCGTCGACTTCCTCGGCGACGCGCCCGACCACCACCTGCTGCCGGTCGGCAACGCCGGCAACGTGTCGGCCTACTGGTTGGGCTACACGCAGTACCGCGACCTCGCGATGGCCACCCGCACCCCGGTCATGCACGGCTTCCAGGCCGAGGGAGCCGCACCCCTGGTCACCGGCGAGCCCTTTCCCGACCCCGAGACCAAGGCCACCGCGATCCGGATCGGCAACCCGGCGTCGTGGAAGCTGGCCGAGGCGGCGCGTGAGGAGTCCGGTGGCGACTTCACCGCGCTCTCCGACGACCAGATCCTGGCCGCGCAGCGCGAGCTCGCCTGCCAGGACGGGGTGTTCGTGGAGCCGGCGTCGGCCGCGGGGGTGGCCGGCATGCTGCAGGCCCTCGCCACCGGCACGTCGTACGCCGGCAGCACCGTGGTCATCACCGTGACGGGTCACGGGCTCAAGGACACGGTCACCGCGCTGGAGGGCTTCGGTCCGCTGGTCGAGTCGGTCGTCGACGCCGACGTCCGGGCGGCCGCCGAGGCCGCCGGCCTCGCCTGAGGTGTCCGCCCTCGTCGCAGGACCGGTCAGGGTCAGCGTGCCCGCGACCTCGGCCAACCTCGGTCCCGGTTTCGACTGCCTGGGTCTGGCCCTCGACCTGCGTGACCGGCTCGAGGCCGAGGTGCTCGACCGCGGTCTCGTCGTGGAGGTGTCGGGCCAGGGCGCCGCGGCTGTGCCCCGCGACGAGCGCCACCTGGTCGTCCGGTCCCTGCGCGCCGGGCTGCGGGCGCTGGGGATCGAGGCCCCCGGTCTGCGGGTGAGCTGCACCAACGTCCTGCCGCACTCTCGCGGGCTGGGCTCGTCGTCGGCGGCGATCGTGGGCGGCCTCGCCCTCGCCCGTGCCCTGGTGGACCACGGCGCCCAACGGTGGGACGACGCGGCTCTCTTCGCGCTGGCCGCCGAGCTCGAGGGCCACCCGGACAACGTCGCTCCGGCCGCACTGGGCGGTTTCGTGATCTCGGGTCGCGACGCCGACGGCGGGTTCTTCGCGGTGCCCGCGGGCCTCGACCGGGAACTGTCGGTGGTCGTGCTCGTGCCCCCCGACGGGCTCTCGACCCAGGCCGCCCGGGGGCTGCTGCCGGCCCAGGTGCCGCACGCCGATGCCGCCGCCAACGCCAGCCGGGCCGCGCTGCTCGTCGCCGCCCTGGGCGGTGCCCCCGAGCGGCTGCTGCTGGCCACCGAGGACCGGCTGCACCAGCGCTACCGGGAGCCGGCCATGCCGCGCTCGCTCGCCCTGGTGGACGCCCTGCGGGCCGACGGCGTGCCCGCCGTCGTCTCCGGGGCCGGTCCCACCGTGCTGGCGCTGGTGCACGCGGTCAGGGGTCCCCGCGCGTCCGACGTCCTTGTCAGGTGCCCGCAGGGCTGGTCGGCAGAGCACCTCGCGGTGTCCCCCGACGGGGTCCGGGTCGAGCCGTGAGGCCTGATACATTGTCGCCGCGACGAAGTTCTTCGACGTAGCACCCACCACGGAGCAGCTGCGGGGCTCCTCGCGGTGCGACACCTCTCCTCGATCGGCGCAGGTTTCCTGTGCCTACCCACCCGTGTGGGGACCCGACCGCGAGGAAGGGCAGACCAGACGCTGTCGGCTCTGAGGCCACGGCGGTGATACGTGGGAAGGACCTCACGTGACGGAAACGACTGACGCCACGACCACAGCCTCCGGAGACGGCGGAAAGAAGCGCGGCGGTGGGCTCAGCTCGATGCTGATCGCCGACCTCAAGTCGATGGCCGGGAGCCTGGGGGTCGCGGGCGGCGGCTCCATGAAGAAGGCGCAGCTCGTCGACGCCATCAAGGCCGCGCAGTCCGGGGGCGGACCCGCGAGTGGGCGAGTCGCGGGCCGCGCGTCCGCGTCCGAGAAGCCCGCCGAGAGGCCTGCTGAGACGCCTGCTGAGACGCGGGTGACCAGGCGCGGGCCCGGCAAGGCCGTCGGCACCGATCAGCCGGCCCGACCTGAGGGGGACGCGGGCGCGCAGGCGCCCGCCGCGGTCACGACGCCCGAGCTGCCGCAGGCCGACGAGCAGGGCGACGCCCCGGTCGTGCGCACCCGCACCCGCAGCCGGGCGACGCAGAAGGGCGGCCCGGAGGCGCCGGAGCCGTCCTCTCGCCAGGCGGGCCGCGAGCCGGAGGCCGAGCACCGCCAAGACGCCTCACCGTCCTCCGACGAGGCCAGCGGCCGCCGGGACCAGCCGGGCCGCGGCACCCAGGGCAACCAGGGCAACCAGGGCA
>JAJAYJ010000039.1 GCA_026786275.1 Nocardioides sp.
CCCCCCGGGCCCCCCCCGGGGGTCGGGGGGGGCCCGCGGTCGGGTGGTGCCGCTGGTGCTACTGCTGGCGCAGGATCCTCACCGTGAAGGTGTCCCTGCTGCCGGCCACGGTGGCCGAGCCTGCGTAGAGCGCCGTGAACTTCACCTTGTCTCCCACGCCGTAGCGACCGGTGCCGACCTCGATCTTCACCGTGCCCTTGGACAGGGCGCCCTTGCCGACGGTCTTGCCGCCGGACCTGATCGTCACCGTGCCGGTCGGGGTGGTGCCCTCGGCCTTGACGGTGACCTTGGCCTGGAACGTCCTGGTCCTGGCCACCGAGCCCGGCGCGTTCGCCTTGGTGGTGGACTCGGCCGTGCCCGGTGCTCCGGGAGCGGTGACGGTGACGGTCACGGGGGTCGACGCGGGCGCGAGGGTGTCGGTGCCCAGGTAGTCCACCGTGTACGTCGAGCGGCCGGCGGGCGTGGTGCCCGGCAGCGTGAACGTGGCGTCGCCGTCGGTGTTCAGCACCTGCTCGCCGATGGTGGCGCCCTGCGGGTCGCGCAGCACCACGGTGCCGGTCGGGTTGGCGCCGACCGAGCCGTCGGCGCGCTCGACGCTGACCTGCACCGAGGACGGGGTACCGAAGGCGACCGGCTCGGGCGTGTGCACCGCGCTGAGAGCGACCGCGGTCTTGCAGACCGTGATCTGCAGGTTGTCGAGGTACCAGCCCTCGACTCCGCCACACCCGTCGCGACCCACGTCGAAGCGCAGCTGCACCGTGTCGCCCGGCGTGACGCCGGCCGAGGTCAGGTCGATCTGCGAGGTGCCCCACGAGCCCTTGGACTCACCGCCGTCGGTGCCGGTGAAGCCGACCTCGCCACGCATCGGGTTGGTGTTGCCCTGGTCGAGCGTGAAGAGCTGACCCGGCTCGTTGAAGGTGTAGGCGCCGGCAGGGATGACCGTGAAGCCGCCTCCGTTGACGCTGAGCTTCACGTTGCCCCCGTCGAAGCCGCCCTCCATCGCCACGTAGTGCTCGAAGGACATGCTCAGGTTGCGCAGGTTCCCGGTCGGCACCTCGATCGTGGGACCGGTGATGGAGTCGCGGCTGGAGAAGTCGTCGACACCGTTGCCGCTGCAGGCGCCCCGTGCGGGCGCGGGACCGTAGGCCACGCCCGTGGCGTGGCCGCCCGGTGCGCTGCTGGTGGCCCCCCACGGAGCGCCGAAGCCGCCTTGGTAGGTGCCGTCCGGCGACGGGATGGACGCCAGTTCTTGGTCGGGCGTCCAGCCGGCGAGGCCGTCCTCGAAGTTCTCGGAGTAGAGCGTGTCGGTGGTGAAGCCGGGGCCACACAGCGAGGGCGTGTTCTTGTCCAGCAACGGCTGGAAGTCGCACCGGACGACGGGGGAGCGCATCTCGACTGCGAGCAGGATCTCGGCGAGCTCGGCACAGTCTGCGGCCGTGAGGGGGGTCGCGGCCACCGGTGACGCGTCAGGCTCGGTGGTCAGGGTGTTGATCGGCGCGCCGACGAGATCGGTGCAGGACTGCTCCAGGCCGTCGGCCGCGTCGGTGAAGTTCGACGCCGGCACCAGGTAGGCCGTCTGCGCCCGCCACCAGATGGCCGCCGTCTGGTCCAGGCCGATCGGGCTGATGCTCTGACCGTTGTAGGTGCCGCCGTCGACGGCGAGCGCGTAGGCGTGGTTGGGCACGCCGGAGTTGGAGTGCACGCCGCCGGCGTCGCCGAGTGTCGGGTCACACTTGTACTCGGCGTCGGTGACCTTGCCCGGGTCGCCATAGCAGGTGGGCGTCCACATGTCGCGGATCGCCCCGCCGAACGCCTCGGACTTCTCACCCACCAGCCACCGGGTCGAGTCCGTGCGCAGCGACGTGTCCTCGGCGGTCACCGAGACGCTCACCGGGCCGTCGACGGACTTGAACCGCGTGCCGTCCGCCTGGGAGACCGCGACGCCGTACAGCTCGGACTGACCGGAGATGGCGGGCGGCAGGTCGACGTTGTTGGTGCCCACAACGATGCCGGTGGCCCCGGCGGCCTCGGCGTTGTCGATCTTGGTGCCGAAGGGGCAGGCGCCGCGGTCGACGTAGACCCAGTTGCCGCCCAGGTCGACGTTGTTGGTGAAGGTGGAGCAGCCGTCGGTGGTGGCGGGGCCAGCGGGGTCGGCTGCGTCGGTGCCGACCACCACGTCAGCGGTCACGGGCTCCGGTGTGAACGCGGGTCCGAAAGCAGCGGCGGCGGCGGTACAGGGCCCGGCCACCTCTGCCGGCGCGGTGATGCTCATCTGGAGGCGGGGTCCCGCAGTCGGCTCGCACTGGCCGTCGGGACGCTTGGCCTCGAAGACCTCGCCCTCGTCCTCACGGTTGTTGACCAGGTCGACGGTCTCGCCCCACACGTCGGAGTAGGACTCGTTCAGCGCGCCGGACTGGTACTGGTAGATCAGCCCCGAGGTGTACTCGGTGTAGGCGTGGCCCCACTCGTGCGCCACCACGTCGTCGGAGGTGACGCCGTCGCAGTAGTTGGTGGTGGTGCCGTTCCAGTTGGCGTTGGGACACGAGATGGTCGGGTCGTTGTTCACCGTCTTCATCGTCGCGCCCTCGCCGTCGTAGGAGTCACGGTTGAAGGCGTTCTCGAAGAACGCGTAGGACTCACCGGCGGAGTTGACGAGGTTCTGCTGGTCGGGGTTGAGGGCCGAGATGTCGCCGCCCTCGACGTAGACGGGCGCGGTGTCGGGGGAGTCCTCGTAGAGCTCGCGGTTCAGCGCGGTGTCCATCAGCGAGTACCGGTTGAGGATCTTGCCCGTCTGCGCGTCGAAGATCAGCTGGTCCCGGACGTTCTTGTCGTTGGTGACCTCGACGGCGTAGGCCAGCACGGTCGGGCCGGCCTCACCCTTGAGGAAGCCGGTGCGGTAGACCACCAGCTCGGTGTTCCGGGCCTCGACCCCGGTGGTGTCGGCAGTCTTCGTGCCCTCGCTGTCCGTGGCCGGGTCGGCCTTGACGTAGGCGACGGCCCTGGCGCCGGCCTCGGCCGGGGTCACCGCCGGGTCGGTGGACACGTCGAGGTCGGGGACCGCGAAGCCGGTCACGGCCGTCAGGTCGCCCTGCTTGTCGACGTTGGCCTTGAGCCCGGATCCGAAGACCGGCAGGCCCTGGTAGCTCTGCGCGTAGGTGACGGTGACGCCGTAGTCGGTGGCCTCGACGCGGCTCTGCTCCAGCTGCGCCGCGGTGGCTCCGAACGCCGTGGCGAAGCGATCGAGGTAGGACTCGATCTTCAGGACCGACGCGGAGGTGCCGGTGGCCGCGACGCCGGGAAGCAGGTCGGCCCGCGCGCCGGTGGCGCGGATAAAGCCGACCGTGCCGTTGGCCGGGTCGGCGGTGATGCTCACGGACCCGTCGGCGGTGGTGCGCATCTGCTGCACCTGGCTGTCGGCCGGTGCCGCGGAGGCGGGGACCGACAAGGAGCTGGGGGCCGCAGCCAACCCAGCCCCGATCATGGCAAGGCAGACGCCTTGCTTGAGGAGCTTCACTGGGTTTCCTCCCGAGAGTGAACGCCGCCCGAGATGGCGACCCGCAGCGCATCGTAGGGAGAACATCCGGCGCGGTCTACACCTGCCGGACGATTGTCGGTCACGAAGACATCGTGCCGTGTTCTCTTCGGGTTCGGTCGGCCTGGAACTCCTGGGGCACGACACACCTGGTGTGGTGCGTGTGACGGGAGAGGCAGTGTCCTAGGTTGGTGGCATGGCGACCCGTACGTCTTCCCCGCCGGGCTCGCGGAGCAGGACCACCACCACCGGTGCACGCAGCACCGGCGGTGGCGGCAGTGCCCGCACCCGTAGCGCCCGCTCCCAGCCGCGCAACGGCCGGGGCACGTCCGCACGCGCCAGACCCGCGTCCAAGAAGAAGCCGGCTGGGAAGGGACGCACCTCCCAGCGCCGGCCAGCACCTCGCGCCGTGCGCACCGGTCGCGGGCCCGTCGCGCGCCTCTTCGACCTGGTGCTGCGCGCCGTCGTCGGCGCCTGGCTGAGCGTCGCCCATACGGTCGGCGCCGCCGCTCGTGCCGTGGGTCGCGGTGCCCGTGACCTCGAGCCCGAGCACCGTCGTGACGGAGCCGGCCTCGCCCTGGTCGGTCTTGCGCTGGTCGCCGCGGGAGCCGTGTGGTTCCAGCTTGGCGGCTCCTTGATGACCGGGGTGCGCACCCTGGTCGCCGGATCGGTCGGCAAGGTCGGCTGGTTCGTCCCGCTGGTCCTGGTCGCCGTCGCCTGGCGGATCATGCGCGACCCGGTCCGCAACGGCCCGCTCGGTCGGCAGGCCGTCGGCTGGACGGCGTTCGCCTTCGGGCTGCTCGCCCTGGTTCACATCGCCAACGGCAGCCCGCAGCCGCAGGCCGGTGACGCCAGCGCCCTGCAGGACGGCGGGGGAGCTGTCGGCTTCGTCGTCTCGTCCCTGCTGCTCGACCTGCTGCGCACCGGGTACGTCGTCGTGCCCCTGCTCGTCCTGCTGGTCGTCTTCGGGCTGCTCGTGATCACCTCGACCCCGCTCTACCGGGTGCCCGAGAAGCTGCGGGCCGTGCTCGACCGAGCCCTGGGGCGCGCACCGCACGAGGAGGACGGGTCGCAGGCGACCCAGCCGATCCGCAGCCGTGGTGGGCGCGAGAGCACCGACACCGACATCGACCCCGAGATGGGCGACCCGGCCTACGACACCCCCGTGCTGTCCGCGCGCGCCGAGAAGCGCCGCCGCAAGCAGGCGGCCCTCGACGCGACCGCGGAGCGGGACGCCCTGGACCTGGCCCTCGACCACCAGGAAGACCACGACGCCCCGGCCCCCGACCCCGACGACACCGCCGACAGCGCCGACAGCGACCCGCCGGTTGCGCAGACCCGGGTGCGTAAGCGCCCCAGCGCCACGAGGGCCGAGGAGAGCGCCGACCTCGAGCCGCCGCCGCACACCCCGCTGCCCCCGCGCGTCGAGCAGCTCTCGCTCTCGGGCGACATCGCCTACCACCTGCCCGGCAACGACGTGCTCAAGCCGGGCTCGGTCCACAAGGCCCGGTCCAAGGCCAGCGACGCCGTGGTCGAGCGGCTCACTCAGGTGCTCGACGAGTTCGGCATCGACGCCCAGGTCACCGGCTACACCCGGGGCCCGACCGTGACCCGCTACGAGGTCGAGGTCGGCCCGGCGGTCAAGGTCGAGAAGGTCACGGCACTGTCCAAGAACATCGCGTACGCCGTCGCCTCGGCCGACGTGCGGATCCTCAGCCCGATCCCCGGCAAGTCCGCGATCGGCATCGAGATCCCGAACCTCGACAAGGAGATCGTCTCTCTCGGCGACGTGCTCCGCTCCACCATCGCCCGGGGCGACCACCACCCGATGGTCTCCGGGCTCGGCAAGGACGTCGAGGGCGGTTTCGTGGTGGCCAACCTGGCGAAGATGCCGCACCTGCTGGTCGCCGGCGCCACCGGCTCGGGCAAGTCGAGCTTCATCAACTCGATGATCACCTCGATCCTGATGCGTTCCACGCCCGACGAGGTCCGGATGATCATGATCGACCCCAAGCGGGTCGAGCTCAACGCCTACGAGGGCGTGCCGCACCTGATCACCCCGATCATCACCAACCCCAAGAAGGCCGCCGAGGCCCTCGCCTGGGTCGTGCGCGAGATGGACCTGCGCTACGACGACCTGGCCAACTTCGGGTTCCGCCACGTCGACGACTTCAACAAGGCGGTCCGCGCGGGCAAGGTGACGGTGCCGCCGGGCAGCGAGCGCGAGCTGTCGGCGTACCCCTATCTCCTGGTGATCGTCGACGAGCTGGCCGACCTGATGATGGTCTCGCCGCGCGACGTGGAGGACTCGGTCGTCCGGATCACCCAGCTGGCCCGGGCCGCCGGCATCCACCTGGTGCTGGCCACGCAACGACCCTCCGTCGACGTGGTGACCGGGCTGATCAAGGCCAACGTGCCGTCCCGGCTCGCGTTCTCGACCTCGTCGCTGGCCGACAGCCGGGTCATCCTCGACCAGCCGGGTGCTGAGAAGCTCGTCGGTCAGGGAGACGGCCTGTTCCTGCCGATGGGTGCCTCGAAGCCGATCCGCGTGCAGGGCGCCTGGGTCACCGAGGCCGAGATCGCCCTGGTGGTCAAGCACTGCAAGGGGCAGCTGGAGCCGACGTACCGCGAGGACGTCACCGTCCCGGCCGCCAGCAAGCGCGAGATCGACGACGACATCGGCGACGACCTCGACCTGGTGATCCAGGCCGTGGAGCTGGTGGTGTCGACCCAGTTCGGATCGACTTCGATGCTGCAGCGCAAGCTGCGGGTCGGGTTCGCGAAGGCGGGTCGGCTGATGGACATCATGGAGAGCCGTGGCGTGGTGGGGCCCAGCGAGGGCTCCAAGGCGCGTGACGTGCTGGTCAAGCCGGACGAGATCGATGCCGTGATCATGACCCTGCAGGGGGAGCTGTGAACCAGATGACCGACACCACCACCGCCGTCGACAACGCCGCCGTCGACAACGCCGCCGCTGACACCACCGCCAGCACCGTCGACCCGACTGATGGCGGCCCTGACCAGGTGGAGGTACGCCGCAACGGCGCGCTCGCCGCCGTCGTCGGGTCCCTCGCGGCCGTGGTCGCGGCGGCCTACCTGGCCCGCGCGGCCACCTCCGGGTCCTGGGTCGACTGGCTCGTCGCCCTGAGCATCGGCGCGGTCGCACTGGTGCACGGCGCGGCGGTCCTCGACGCCCGTACCCCCCTGCTGGTCGCGGATCGCACCGGCATCCGGCTCCGGCTCGGTCGCTCGTGGCACGGGCTGCTGTGGGCGGACCTCGAGGAGGTCGAGCACGCCCCACGGCGCTCCCTGCTGCGCGACGGTCGTCTGGTCGCCTTCCCCGCCGACCCCGAGGCTGCGCTGGCCACGCTCGACCCTGCCGCACGCCGCCAGGCCGCGATCGCCGAGCGGGTGCACGGCGCACCGTTCGCGGTGCCGCTGGGCGTGACCACGCTCGTCTCCGGTGCCCCGGACGGCCTGACCGCCGCCCTGCTCGCCCTTGCTCCCGACCCCGAGCTCGTCGTCGAGGTGGTGCCCGCGGACCCGCAGCCCGTCGACCACCTCGACGGTGAGCCGTGGGCGGTGTCGGAGACCAGTGCCGCCACGGCCCCCGCGGAGGGGGGCAACCAGGATGACCAGGATGACCAGGATGACCAGGACACCGGCGCCGTCGGCGCCGTCGACGAGACCAGCGACGACACCGTCGTGCGACCGAACCCCTTCCGTCGCGCGGCCCGCGCCGCCGTGGCAGCGCGGGCCGCCCGCCCCCCCGGCCGGGGCAGCGCCGACCTCGCTCCCC
>JAJAYJ010000040.1 GCA_026786275.1 Nocardioides sp.
CGCCCTGCGCTGGGACGACTACCCCTTCATCTTCCTCACCCTGATCCTCAGCCTGCAGGCGTCGTACGCCGCCCCGCTGATCCTGCTGGCCCAGAACCGCCAGGAGGTCCGCGACAAGGTCATCGCGGAGCAGGACCGGCAAGCCAACGCCCGGGGCCACGCCGACATGGAGTTCCTGGCCCGCGAGGTCGCCTCGTTGCGGATGTCCGTCGGCGAGGTTGCCACCCGCGACTTCCTGCGCTCGGAGCTGCGCAGCCTGCTGGCCGAGCTCGACGAGCGCGACCGGGCTCGGCCCGACGACGGCGCTGAGGACCAGCCGGTCCCCGCGCCACGGCCTCGATGAAAGCCTCTGGGGCGCCTGGCCTAGGCTAGGGCATCATGAGCACCCCGTCCGTCGACCAGGTCCAGGCCGCGCTGGCGACCGTGAACGACCCCGAGATCAAGCGCCCCATCACGGAACTCGGGATGGTCGACTCCGTCATCGTCGACGACACGGGTCTCGTGCACGTGGTGGTCCTGCTGACCGTGTCGGGCTGCCCCCTCAAGGACACGATCACCCGCGACGTCACCGCGGCAGTGATGACCCTGGACGGCGCCACCGGCGTCGATCTCGAGCTCGGCGTGATGACCCCCGAGCAGCGTGCCGGCCTCAAGGATCTGCTCTCCGACGGCAAGGCCCAGCGCGAGATCCCGTTCGCCCAGCCCGGCTCGCTGACCAAGGTCTTCGCCATCGCCTCCGGCAAAGGCGGCGTGGGCAAGTCCTCGGTGACCGTCAACCTGGCCATCGCGATGGCCGCCCAGGGACTGAAGGTCGGGCTCGTCGACGCCGACATCTACGGCCACTCGGTGCCCGCCATGCTCGGCGTCGCCGACTCCCGGCCCACCCAGGTCGACGACCTGATCATGCCGGTCCCCACGGCCACCGGCGTCTCGGTGATCTCGATCGGGATGCTCAAGCCGCGTCGCGACCAAGTCGTCGCCTGGCGCGGTCCGATGCTCGACCGGGCGCTGGTGCAGATGCTGGCCGACGTCTACTGGGGCGACCTCGACGTCCTCCTCCTCGACCTGCCGCCGGGCACCGGCGACGTCGCCATCTCGCTCGGCCAGCACCTGCCCGGCGCCGAGATCATCGTGGTCACGACCCCGCAGGAGGCCGCCGCCGAGGTGGCCGAGCGGGCCGGCACGATGGCCTCGATGATGCACCAGCGGGTCGTCGGCGTGATCGAGAACATGAGCTACCTGCCCTGCCCGCACTGCACGCCCGAGGGCACCGAGCACCGGATCGAGATTTTCGGCCACGGTGGTGGCGAGCGGGTGGCCACGACGCTGTCCGGGCGGTTCGGCTACGACGTGCCGGTCCTCGGGCAGATCCCGCTCGACACCTCGCTGCGTGCGGGCGGTGACGTCGGCAAGCCCATCGTCGACGCCGACCCCACGGCCGAGGCCGCCCAGATCCTCACCGCGATCGCGGCCCGGCTCTCGGGTCGGTCCCGCGGGCTGGCCGGTCTGCAGCTCGGGCTCACCCCGACCAGTAAGTTCTAGCCGTGCTGGGGATCGGGCTTCCTGAGTTCGTCGTCATCGCGTTCATCGCCGTCCTCGTGTTCGGGCCTGAGAAGCTCCCCGAGCTGGCCAAGCAGGCCGCCGGGATGCTCAAGAAGGCGAAGAACTTCGCCAACTCCGCGCGCGACGAGCTCCGCGACGAGCTCGGCCCAGCGTACGCCGACCTGGAGCTGCGCGACCTCGATCCCCGCACCATCGTGCGCAAGCACATCATCGAGGCCATGGAGGACGCCGAGGAGGACTCCCGGCCCCGCCGACGGGGCCTGCGCCCGCTCGTCGAGGGCGAGACCCCGCCGTACGACCTCGAGGCGACCTGAGCCCCAGGTCCGTCCCACCCCGGTCTGACCCTGCCTGCCGGCGCCCTCAGCGGCGGCTCTGCACCGCCGCCAGGCCGGCGAAGGGGACCAGCGCGACCCGGGAGCCGTCCGGGCCGGTGGCCAGCTCGACGAAGTCCTGACCCACCCGGCGCAGGATCCCGCTGTCCTGCCGGCCGTCGAGACCGTGTACCAGGCACGGCTCGGCCGCCTCGGCGAGCCGGCGCAGGGCCGACCCGAGCCCGAGCCGGGCCACCGGTGACCAGGCGACGTCCGGCACCGCGCGAGCGGGCGCGCCCAGCACCGAGAGCACGGCGTCGGTACGCACGACCCAGTCCTGGTCGGCGGTGCTGAGCAGGAACCAGCCCGCGGCGGCCCGCTCGAGGCGACCGGTCACGGAGCCCACGCCCCGCAGGTCGACGGCCAGGTCCGCACCGACTGCCGCCATCAGCCGCCCGGCCAGGGTGACCTCGGCGTACGCCGACCGGCTGCGGTCGGCCAGCTCCGCCCCACGCTCCGCGTCGTAGAGGGCGTCCGCCTGCTGCTCGAGGTCGTCGAAGAGCGCGAACAGCTGCTCCTCCCAGGTCATGGGTCGACCCTGCCACGGCTCGTGCCGTGTGGAGAACATCTTGACCAGACAGACGAACGGGCGTTAGGTACAACAAACGCACGCAAACGCGTCATAACGTGGGGGATCCTGGGATGCTTCGATCGCACCTCTCGGCTGCGCGCGGCCTCGTGACCTGGGCCGTGGCCACCTGCCTGGCCGTCGGGCTCGCACAACTGCTCGCGCACGACCTACGGGGACGTGCCACGACCACCGACTCCTTCGCGGTGACCCTGACCACGCTCTGCGAGGTCGTGCTCGTCGGCTGCGTGGCCTGGGCCTGGCTGGCCACCACGGCGGTGGTCGTCGAGGTCCTGCTCGCCCTGCGTGCCCGCGCCCCGAGACCCCTGGACCGCCCTGGCCTGCCCGGCGTACCGACCCGGTGGCGACACCTGGTGCTGCTTGGGTGTGGGGTGGTGCTGGTGGCCGGCGCCTCGGTGCCCGCCCAGGCGACCCCGGGCGCGGTGCAGGTCACGTCCGTCCAGGTCGGACCGAGCGGTGGCACCGACCGTGGCGGCCCCGCCCGCCTGAGCGGCCTGCCGCTGCCCGAGCGCGCCACCGACCCGTGGCAACCCCGCGCCCTGGCCGCAGCCGAGCCCGCGGCCCGGCCCGGCGCCGGGGTGAGCGCACGACGCCCACCGCCGCCGGCGAGCCAGCAGGTCGTCGTGGGTGCCGGCGACACGCTCTGGGCCATCGCCCGAGCCCACCTGGGTGAGGGGCAGCGCTCCGACGCGGAGGTCGGCGCCCACTGGCGACAGATCTACGCCCTCAACCGCGCCGTGCTCGGCGCGGACCCCGACCTCGTCGTCCCCGGCCAGCGACTCACGCTGCCGTCGTCCCACCGCCCCTAGGAGGAGCCATGCCCCGCCAGCACGTCCGTCAGGTCCGCACTCTCAGCGGGACCGTGGTGCCGCTGCACCGACCGGTACCCGTCGCGTCCGTCCAGGGCACGCTCGCCCTGGACGTCAGCCCGCGCTACACCCCGCCCGCCTTCGAGGTGGCCGACCGCGCCCCGCTCGTGGGGGGCGACCAGGTCAGCGCGGCCGTCCGCCGGGAGGTGGAGGGCTGGGCCGCGCGGTACGCCCAGGCTGCGGTCGAGATCGTCGGGGGCGACCGGCCGGCCAGCCAGCTGGTCCGGTGGACCGCCGGCGAGGTGTACGCCGACCTGCAGCGCCGTGCCCAGCTGGTTGCCCGCACCGGTGGCCACCAGCCCGGGGTGGCGAGGGTGCAACCGGTGCGACCCAAGGTGCTCAGCGTGCACGCGTCGTTCGTGGCCCCGGAGATCGCCGAGACCAGCCTGCACGTGCGCTACGGGCAGCGCTCGAGGGCGCTGGCCGCCCGCTTCGAACGACGAGCCGACCGCTGGTTCTGCACCGCCCTGGAGTTCGCCTGACGCCCACCCCCAGAGATGTCGAGTCGGCGCTTGTGCACGCCTGTCCGGTGGACAACTGCGTGCAC
>JAJAYJ010000041.1 GCA_026786275.1 Nocardioides sp.
GCGCTTGTGCACGCTCGGATTCCGTGCGCAAGCGCCGACTCGGCATCTGGGTCAGTCGCGCTCGAGGATCGCGACGACGCCCTGGCCGCCGGCGGCGCAGATCGAGATCAGGCCGCGGCCCGAGCCCTGCTCGGCGAGCTCGTGGGCCAGCACGTTGATGATGCGTCCACCCGTCGCGGCGAACGGGTGACCCGCGGCCAGCGACGAGCCGTTCACGTTCAGCCTGGACCGGTCGATCGAGCCCAGCGGCGCGTCGAGGCCGAGGCGCTGCTGGCAGAACACCGGGTCCTCCCAGGCCTTCAGCGTCGAGAGCACCTGGGAGGCGAAGGCCTCGTGGATCTCGTAGAAGTCGAAGTCCTGCAGCGAGAGACCCTCACGCGCCAGCATCCGCGGTACGGCGTACGCCGGCGCCATCAGCAGGCCCTCCCCGCCGTGCACGTAGTCCACGGATGCGGTCTCGGACGCCGTGAACCAGGCCAGCACGGGCAGGCCCCTCTGCTGCGCCCACTGCGCCGAGGCCAGCAGCACCACGGACGCTCCGTCGGTCAGTGGGGTGGAGTTGCCCGCGGTCATGGTGGCCGCGGCGCCCTTGCCGAAGACCGGCGTGAGGCTGGCCAGCTTCTCGACCGACGAGTCCGCACGCAGGTTGTTGTCACGCTCCACACCACGGAACGCGGTCAGCTGGTCGTCGAGGAAGCCCCGCTCGTACGCCGCGGCCAGGTGCCGGTGGGAGGCGGCGGTCAGCTCGTCCTGCTCCTCACGACCGATCTGCCACTCCAGGGCGGTCAGGGCGGCGTGCTCGCCCATCGACAGCCCGGTGCGGGGCTCGCCGTTCTGCGGGATCTCCAGACCAAGGTCGCCGGGGCGGATCTGGCCGAGGGCGCTCAGGCGGCCCCGGGTGTCGCGCGCTGCGTTCACCTTCAGCAGCTTCGTGCGCAACCTGTCGCTGAGGGCGACGGGCGCGTCAGACGTGGTGTCGGAGCCACCGGCGATACCGACGTCGATCTGCCCCAGGGCGATCTTGTTGGCCACCTGGATCGCCGCCTGTAGACCGGTGGCGCAGGCCTGTTGCAGGTCGGCGGCCGGCGTCTCAGGCGAGAGCCTGGAGCCGAGCACGGCCTCGCGGGTCAGGTTGAAGTCGCGGGAGTGCTTCAGCACGGCACCGGCCACGACCTCGCCGAGCCGCTCGCCCTCGAGGCCGTAGCGGGCGACCAGGCCGTCGATGGCCGCGGTCAGCATGTCCTGGTTGGACGCGGCCGCGTAGACGGTGTTGGACCGGGCGAACGGGATGCGGTTGCCGCCGATGACGGCGACCCGACGGGTCGTGTTCTCCATGCCATGATGGTGTCGTGCCTACCGGTCAGTAACAACACCGTGAGGTCCACGTCACCCACCTGGACCCCCGCCCACCGCACCAGCGACGAGACGAGACCTCGATGAGCGACAAGTACCAGGGCTTCACCGCGAGCCCGATCGGCAGGCTGCTGGTCACGAACCTCGGTCTGCCCAGCCCGGTGCGGCTCGCACGCTACACCGCGAGAGCCCCGCTGGTCGACGGCACGGTGGTCGTGGGTGGTCGCGGCCGGCTGGCCGGGTTGCTGCCGGGCCTGCTCGACGACCTCGGCATCGCGGCCGTGGACGTGACCACGGAGGCCGACGGTGGGGCGGCCTCCGGCGCTGAGAAACACCGCGGACTGGTCTTCGACGCCACCGGGTTGAGCGCCTCGGACCAGCTCGTCGCCCTCCGCGACTTCGTCTCGCCCCGGCTCCGCTCGCTCGCCTCCTGTCCCCGCGTGGTCGTGCTCGGCACCCCGCCCGAGCAGGTCTCGGGGGCCGAGCGGGTCGCGCAGCGCGCCCTCGAGGGCTTCACCCGCAGCCTCGGCAAGGAGATCGGCCGAGGCGGCACCGTCCAGCTCGTCTACGTCGCCGACGGTGCGGAGAGCGCGGTGTCCTCCACTCTCGCGTTCCTGCTCTCCCCCAAGTCCGCCTACGTCTCGGGCCAGGTCGTGCGGATCGGCACGACCGGCACGAGGGAGGTCCCGACCGGCGACCGGCAGCGGCCGCTGGCCGGCAAGGTCGCGCTGGTGACCGGCGCCAGCCGCGGCATCGGCGAGGAGGTGGCCCGGGTGCTGCACCGCGACGGGGCCACGGTGGTCGGGGTCGACGTGCCCCAGGCCGCGGACGCCCTGGTGCGGCTGATGCACGAGCTGGACGGCGACTGGATCACCCTGGACATCACGGCCAGGGACGCGCCCCAGCGGATCGCACACCACCTGACCCAGAAGCACGGCGGCGTCGACGTGGTGGTGCACAACGCCGGCATCACCCGGGACAAGAAGCTGGCCAACATGGCGGCGACGGCCTCCGGCGGCGACCGCTGGGACTCCGTGATCGCGGTGAACCTCACCGCCCCCGAGCGGATCACCCGTGAGCTGCTCGACCAGGGCGTGATCCACGAGTTCGGGTCGATCATCGGCGTGGCCTCGATCGCCGGCATCGCGGGCAACGTGGGCCAGACCAACTACGCGACCTCGAAGGCCGGCGTGATCGGTCTCGTGGACTCCCTGGCCGACGAGCTCACCGACGGCATCACGGTCAACGCCGTCGCCCCGGGCTTCATCATCACCGCGATGACCGCGGCGGTGCCGTTCGCGACCCGTGAGGTGGGCCAGCGACTCAACGCGATGTCGCAGGGCGGGTTGCCCCTCGACGTGGCCGAGACCATCGCGTGGTACGCCGACCCGGCCTCCAGCGCGGTCAACGGCAACGTGGTCCGGGTGTGCGGCCAGATGATGCTGGGGGCCTGACATGGCGACGCCCGAGCCGACCATGCTCGACAGCGGCGGTGGCGCCCTCGGCCCGTTGCTGAGGGCCGCCCTGCCCTCGTTGCCCGTCCTCGGCCGGCTACCCGGCATCCGCAAGGCCGCGCCCGCGGGTTTCACCGGGCTGGCCGTGGCCCGGCCACCGGTGAGCATCGAGCGTGCCCACGTCGCGGCGTACGCCGCCGTGTGCGGGTTCCCCGAGAAGGACACCGTGCCCCTGACCTACCCGCACCTGTGGGCATTCGGACTGCACCTGGCGATGATGACCGACCCGGCGTTCCCGGCCCCGGCGATCGGCACCGTGCACCTCGAGAACACGCTCGTCAGCCACCGTCCGATCGGCATCGGCGAGACGCTCTCGGTCGGGGCCACGGTGGGCCCTGGACAGCCCCACCCCCGGGGCACGACGTACCGCTTCAGCACCACGGTCACCGCAGCCGGGACCGACGCACCCCTCTGGGAGAGCGTGTCGACCTACCTGCGCCGCGGGCGCGGCGACGAGACCGCCACGTCCGGCACCGTGCTCCCGGACGCGCTGGTCGGCGGGACCACCTGGCGCCTGGCCGGCGACCTGGGCCGTCGGTACGCCGCGGTCTCGGGCGACCACAACCCGATCCACCTGCATCCCCTGAGCGCGAAGGCCCTGGGCTTCCCGCGCCAGATCGCGCACGGCATGTGGAGCAAGGCGCGGTGCCTTGCGGCCATCGAGAACCGCCTGCCCGACGCGGTACGCGTCGAGGTGGGCTTCCGCAGGCCGATCCTGCTGCCGGGCTCGGTGGTCTTCGCGACCCGGCCCACCGACGAGGGCCACGTGTTCTCGGTGACCCACCCGGGGACCGGCTCGACCCACCTGGTGGGTCGCGCCACCTCGCTCTGAGGCCGGAGCGGTGTCAGTCGCGGCGCGGTCGGATCAGGCCCTCCTGGGCCACGGTCGCCACCAGCAGCCCGGCCTGGGTGAAGACCCGCCCGATCGACAGTCCACGTCCACCGTGGGCCGAGGGCGACCACTGGTCGTAGAGCCACCACTCGTCGGCCCGGAAGGGCCGGTGGAACCAGATGGTGTGGTCCAGCGAGGCCATCATCACCTTGCTGGGGCTCACCCGGTGCGCGGCGAGCGAGGCGCCCAGCAGGCTGACGTCGCTGAGGAAGGTGAAGGCGGCCTCGTGCAGGCGGGGGTCGTCGGGCAGCCCGCTCTTGAGCCGCAGCCACATCCGCGCCAGCGAGGGCCGCGAGGGGTCGGGCTCCAGCCCGTGCTGGGAGTTGCCGATCCAGCCGGCCTCGATCGCACCCCAGTCCGTGGCGAGCAGGTCGGCGTCCGGGGACCCGGCGAGCCGCATCAGGTCGACGAGGTCCATCCCGGCCCCGGGCGCCGGCACGTCGGGCATCGCGTCCTGGTGCTCGAAGCCGTCCTCGGCCCGCTGGAAGTTGACGGTCTGGTAGTAGATCGGGCGACCGTGCTGACGCGCCATCACCCGGCGGGTGGCAAACGACCGTCCGTCGCGGATCCGCTCCACGTCGAAGATGGTCGGCACGGCGTAGTCACCGGGCAGCAGGAAGTAGGAGTGCAGCGAGTGCACGGTGAAGTCCGGGTCGACCGTGCGCTGGCTCGCGATCAGGGCCTGGGCCGCGACCTGCCCGCCGTACACGCGGTCGCGACCCGAGGGCGGCTGGGTGCCCCGGAACAGGTCGGTGTCGAGGTTCTCGAGGTCCAGCAGCCCGACGAGGTCCGCGACCGGATCGCCCACCCGAGCCGTCACGGGCGCTCGTCGCCGTCGGGCGACTCCAGGCCGGCGAGGAACTGCTGGAACTCCTCGCCCAGCTCGTCACCGGTGGGGATCTCCTGGTCGTCGGCCAGCAGGCTCACCCCGGTCTCCTCGGCGCGCTCGAACGTGTCGTACTGCCGCTCGAGGGCGAGCACCACGTCGTTGACCTCCTCGTTGGTCGAGAGGTAGCGACTGACCTCCTCCTCGCGGGCCTCCGCGTCGGCCTGCAGGTCGGTGAGGTCGATCAGCAGCCTGCCGGCCCGCTCAAGGTGCTCGACGAGGGCGACCGAGGCGCGGGGGTAGTCGAGCTGGGCGAGGTAGTGCGGGATGTGCGCCACGAAGCCGAGCGCGTCGTGGCCCCATTCGCCGAGCCGGACCTCGAGCAGCGACTGGGCGCTGCTGGGCACCCGCAGCTCGCCCTGCCACGGGCTGGTGCCGGTGACCAGGTCGGGCCGGTTGGCGTGCGGGGTGACCGCGATCGGGCGGGTGTGCGGGACCGCCATCGGCACCGAGCCGATGGCCACGACCCGGGTCACGCCGAGCCGCTCCACGACCTCGCGGACGGCTCGCGCGAACGCCTCCCACTTGTTGTCGGGCTCGGCGCCGTGCAGCAGGAGGTACGGCGTGCCGCCGGTGTCGTGCAGCAGCCGCACGACGAGCCGGGGCGCGTCGTAGCCCTCGTAGTGGTCACGCACGAAGGACACGGCGGGGCGACGAGCGCGGTAGTCGTGGAACTCGTCGGCCTCGAAGGTCGCGACCACCCGAGTGCCACCGTCACCCAGCTCGAGCAGGTGCCGCACGACCCGGGCCGACGCGTTGCCGGCGTCCAGGAAGCCGTCGAGGGAGAGCACCATCGTCAGCTCGTCGAGACCCGCGATCTCGGGGACCTCGTCGACGATGTGCACGAGACGTGCTTCTGGGGACACCGGGTCGTCCTCCTCTCGGGTCGTGGGTCGTGGGTCTGGCGGCGCAGTCGGGTCAGCACGCCGACCTGCCACGATATTCCTGTCCGGCCCGGGCCGACCACTCCCGCTCCGGCCGCAGGCTCAGGGTGTGGCCGACGCCACGCACCGGCCGGGCGCAGAGCCAGGCGCAGAGCCAGGCGCAGAGCTGGACGGGGAAGCGGACGGGGCTCACGGAGCACCGGGTGCGACCGGGTCGGTCGGCGCGGGCGTCGGGGTCACCGCGGGCGGTGGCGCGAAGGTCGTGACCAGGAGCTTGCCGGCCTTGCGGGCCAGGGTGCGGGCGTTCGCACCGCCCACGGCCAGCAGCACGGCATCCTGCCGGGCCCGGTCGGCCACACCCTGCGGGCTCTGGACGCCGGCGGCCTCGAGCTGGTCGAGCAGGCTCCAGACCGCGGCCGGTCCGGCGGTCGCGGCGACGTACTCGCACGCCCACCAGGACAGGCCGTAGTGAGCGGCAGCGTCCTGGTCGTAGAAGCCCCGGTCCCGTGGCAGGTCCGTGAACCCGGCCTCGGCGGCCGCGAGCGCGTCGGGCTGGACCCGGCGCAGCTCGGGCGGCTCGGCCTGGACCGAGACGTACTCGGCCAGGCCCTCGCCCAGCCAGGTCGGGGCGTGGTTGTCATGCACCCCGACGGCCGCGTGCGTGAGCTCGTGGCGCAGCAACCGGTCGCGCCCGGGTCCGGCACGTCCCAGCATCCGCGGGTTCAGAGCCAGCCGGGTGCCGGCGACCACCGACGGGCCGGAGGCCGCGTCCGCCACGGTGTCGGCGAGCACCGGGAAGGCGACCGCGTCGAGGTCGTCGGCCTCACCGCCGGGCAGGTCGGGGATGCTGTTGAGGAAGGCGCCGTCGGAGAGCGCGTAGACGACGACCGTGCGCGACCAGGGGTAGGGCACGACCGCGGAGACCGCGGTGAGGCCCTGCTCGAGCGAGGCCACCAGCCGGTCGGCGGAGGCGACGCTCCCGGGGTCGAAGACACCGAGCACGCCGACCCCGGCGCGGACCACCACCGGGCCGGCGTCCCAGGGCTGCGACTGCACCTGGTTGCGGGCCTCCCACGCGGCATCGGTGACCGACGACAGCCGCAGCCGCCCGCCCTGCGGCCGAGTGGTGAACAGGTAGCGGTCCACGGTGGTCACCGGCACCGCGTCGTAGCCGTCGAGCTGCAGGGTGACCCGCACGTTGACCCGGTACGACGAGCCGTCGCGGACGATGGTGGCCGGGTCGGACGTCAGGGCGAACACCTGCAGCGGCAGCTGTCGCAGGTTCTCGAAGTACTGGCTCTGCTGGGACCGGAACGACGGGTCACCGGCCAGGCCGGCCCGGAACGCCTGCTGGTCACCGCCGCTGATGGCGCTCGCCCGCTGCTGCAGCACGCGCCGCAGACCTTGTACCACGTCGGGCGCGGCCTTGGCCGCGGCCAGCGGGTCAGCGGTGGCGCTGGGCACGGCGGCCGGGCTCGGCACCGCGACGTACGCCGGGTCGCCCGCGGCAGGGGCGGGCGCCGCGGCGTCCTCGCTGCAGGCCGTGAGGGCCAGTGCGCCCAGCAGGGTCAGGCAGCTCAGGATCGGCCCCGTCCGAGGCGCGTGTCGAGGACCGGGCGTGGGCCTAGACCGAGTGGTCGACACCGACGACCGCCTCGCCGTCGCCGAGGGCGGTGATGTCCTCCACGATGCCCCGCGCCACGGCCTGGGCGGTGAGCCCGATCTGCTCGAGGATCCGCGCCCGCTTGGCGTGGTCGAGGAACTGCTGCGGGATGCCGTGCAGTCGGAACGGGGTGCGCACGCCGGCCTCGTTGAGGGTCTGCAGCAGCACCGCACCGCAGCCGCCGATCGTGCCGTTGTCCTCGATGGACACCACCAGCCGGTGCTGGCGGGCCAGCTCGACCAGAGCCGGGTCGACCGGCTTGACCCAGCGCGGGTCGACCACGGTGACGCCGATGCCCTGGTCGCGGAGCCGACCGGCCACGTCGACGGCCATCTCCCCCATCGAGCCGACCGCGATGATCAGCACGTCGTGGGTGCCGCTGCGCACCAGCACGTCACCGGCGCCGGCCTTGCCGACCGCGGCGATGTCGTCGGGCGGCGCACCCTTGGGGAAGCGCACCACGGTGGGGGCGTCGTCCACGGCGACCGCCTCGTTGAGCAGCTCGCGCAACCGCGTGGCGTCGCGGGGAGCGGCGAGCCTCAGGCCCGGCACCAGCTGCAGCATCGACATGTCCCACATGCCGTTGTGGCTGGCACCGTCGTCGCCGGTCACCCCGGAGCGGTCCAGCACGAAGGTGACCCCGCAGCGGTGCAGCGCCACATCCATCAGCACCTGGTCGAAGGCCCGGTTGAGGAAGGTCGCGTAGAGCGCGAAGACGGGATGCAGTCCCCCCATCGCCAGGCCGGCCGCCGAGGTGGTGCCGTGCTGCTCGGCGATGCCGACGTCGAGGGTGCGCTCGGGGAAGCGGGCCTGGAAGAGGTCGAGGCCCACGGGGTGCATCATCGCCGCGGTGATGGCCACGACGTCCTTGCGGCGCTTGCCGACCTGCACCATCTCGTCGGCGAAGACGTCGGTCCAGATCCGGCCGCGGACCCGCTCCTCCCCGGTCTCTGCGTCGAAGGGCTGGGGTGAGTGGAACTGGTCGGCCTCGTGCCGCTCCGCGGCGTCGTAACCGAAGCCCTTGCGGGTGATGGCGTGCACGATCACCGGGCCGCCGAAGCGCTTGGCCTGGCTCAGCGCCTGCTCCATCGCGACCCGGTCGTGACCGTCGACAGGGCCGACGTACTTCAGTCCGAGGTCCTCGAAGAGCCCCTGCGGCGCCAGGGCGTCCTTGACGCCCTTCTTCATGGCGTGCAGCGCGTCGTACGCCGCGGGGCCGACGCCGGGCACGGCGTTGAGCCGCTTCTTGACCACGTCGAGCAGCTGCTCGTAGCGCGGGTTGGTGCGCAGCGTGGTCAGGGCGGTGGCCAGCCCGCCGATGGTGGGCGTGTAGGAGCGACCGTTGTCGTTGACCACGATCACCAGGCGGCTGGCGCGGGCCACCGCGATGTTGTTCAGCGCCTCCCAGGCCATGCCACCGGTCAGGGCGCCGTCGCCGATGACCGCCACCACGTGCCGGTCCTCGCCGCGGATCGCGTAGGCCTTGGCCAGGCCGTCGGCGTAGCTCAGCGAGGTGGAGGCGTGGGAGTTCTCGACGATGTCGTGCTCGGACTCGGACCGGCTGGGGTAGCCGCTCAGGCCGCCCTCGGTGCGCAGCCCGCTGAAGTCGTCGGCCCGCCCGGTGAGCATCTTGTGGACGTAGGACTGGTGGCCGGTGTCGAAGACGACCCGGTCGCGCGGGGAGTCGAAGACCCGGTGCAGGGCGATGGTCAACTCGACGACCCCGAGGTTCGGGCCCAGGTGACCGCCGACGGGTGCGCACGAGGTGATCAGCAGGTCACGGATTTCGCTGCCCAGGGTGGACAGCTGGTCGTCGTCGAGTGACCGGAGGTCTCGTGGTCCCGAGACTCCCTCCAGAACACCCATCGACACCTCCGTGTGCGTGCGCCGACCCGTTGCCGACGGTTTCAAGACCGAGTCCCGAGCATAGCCGGGCCCGTGCTGCACCGAAGGATGAGCGCGGGTTTAGCGGGGTGCCAGGTCGCTCACGTCCAGCACGGCGACGGCGGGCTCGTGCAGGCTGCCCAACCACACCCGCCCGTCGTGCTCCCGGACACCGGTGACCATGTGGTACCCGGTCGCCTCCACGTCGAGGTCGTGCACCAGCCGACCCTGCGTGTCGTAGGCCCGGGCCCGCACGGTGCGCTGAGGTCGGGGCTGCAGCCGCTCGGGGATCCGGGTGACCTGGCGGCGCAGCCAGCGCGGACCGGCCTGGAGCCGCTCAACCACCGGGTCGCGCGGACTGGCCAGCGAGACCCAGATCAGGCCGTCGCTGCCGCGGGAGATGTTGTCGGGGTAGCCCGGCAGGTCGGCGACCAGGACGTCCCGCGTGCCGCTCAGGGGGCCGCTCAGCCAGTGCCGCACCACGGTCCGCGCGCCGGTCTCGGCCACGCAGACGTAGCTCTCGTCGGCGGCCAGGGCGACCCCGTTGGCGAAGGCCAGGCCGTCGAGCACCACGCTCACCGACCCGTCGGTGCCCAGGCGCAGCAACCGGCCGGTGCGCGTGTCCTGCACCAGGTCGGCCTTCCAGTCGTCGATGCCGAACGCCGTCGAGGAGTCGGAGAACCAGACGGTGCCGTCGACGGCGATCGCGGCGTTGTTGCAGAACATCATCGGTCGCCCGGCCACGTCGCGGGTCACCTGCTCGATCCCGCCGGTGGCCGGGTCCACCCGCAGCACGACCTGCTTCGCATCGCACACCAGCAGCCGGCCGTCGGGGTCGATCTCGATGCCGAGCGGCCGGCCGCCGGTCTGCGCGACTCGCTCCACCGCCCAGCCGTCCGTGGAGCCGTCGGGTCGGACCCGCACGATGCTGCCGTCGGCGGTGCCCGTGAACACGGCTCCCTCGTCGGGGCCGTGTCCGGCCACGACGACGTCCTCCGCGCCGGGTCCGGGCACGGGCACGACACGCAGGGCGGAGGCAGGGGTGCGGCTCATGCGGCTCATCATGACCGCCCCGGCTCAGAGCCGCGGCCGGAAGCGCCGCCCCCGCAGCGCATCCTCGACCAGCCCGACCGAGCGACGTACGCCGCTGAGCCGGGCGTCCTCGGCCAGCCACGTCTGCACGGCGGCGTCCACGACGTCGGGCGAGGCGACGTCACGCAGCTCGGCGCGGGCCTCGCTCAGGCCCCGCCGGGCGGCCGCCTGCCCGGCCTCCACCTGCAGGACCGCGAACCTGGCCAGCACGACGGCGTGCTTGCGCAGCGCGGGGTAGCCCCGGAAGTCGGGTGGGCAGAGGTCCAGCAGCCACGAGACCGCGGTGCGCTCCCAGTCGGGCGCATCCGGCGGGCGCACCGCCGAGGGCCAGCCGGGCGGGGCGACGAGGGGAGGGACCATAGGGACCAGGGTAGTCGAACACCTGTTCGATCGAGCCCGAATCCACCCGGCTCAGCCCGGCAGGAAGCTGAAGCGGACCTGCCGGTCCGGGTTGTCGACGTTCAGGTCGACGAGGCAGATGCTCTGCCAGGTGCCCAGAGCCAGCTGAGCGTCGAGCACCGGGACCGTCGCGTACGGCGCCACGAGCGCGGGCAGGACGTGCGAGCGTCCGTGACCGGGCGAGCCGTGCCGGTGTCGCCACCGGTCGTCGGCGGGCAGGAGCTCGCGCAGGGCGGCGAGCAGGTCGTCGTCGCTGCCGGCGCCGGTCTCGAGCACCGCGATGCCGGCCGTGGCGTGCGGCACGAAGAGCTGGAGCAGGCCGTCGCCACGCCCCGCCACCACGTCGGCGCAGTCGCCGGTGAGGTCGAGCACAACCTCCCGGTCGCCCGTGCGGTAGTGACGGATCTCGGAGTGCACGAGCCGCCTCAGCCGTCCAGGACGACGCCGCCGGGGTCGGTCGTGCCGCCCTGGCAGGTCACGAAGGCCTCCGGGGCCGTGCCGCCGCCCTCGAACTCGCGCAGGAAGGTCGCGATCCGCGGGTCCTCGGGGCTCTCGACCGCGAGCTGTCGCTCCCAGGCCGTGACGACGACGGGCGACGCCAGGTCGGGGTAGGGCGCCATGATGCCGTTGTCGGGCAGCAGGTCGGCCAGGGCTGCGACCTCGTCCTCGGCCAGGTCCGGCTGGTAGGCGATCCAGATCGCGCCGTGCTCGAGGTCGTGCACGGCGTTCTCGTCACGCAGCGGCTCGTCGTAGACACCGCAGGCCAGCCAGACCGGGTCGTGCGGCCCGCCCAGCGGGGGACGCTCCGGGTAGTCGACCGGGTCCGTCGTGTGGTCGGTGCGCCGGTCCTCGACGACGCTCATGCCCTCGATGTCGGTGCCCGTGCGGGTGCCCGGCGCACCGTCGGCGTCCCGGTCCTGCAGGGCCCTTGGCACCAGCACCGCGGCCGCAACCACCGCCACCGCGCCGACGAGGCCCACCACCACCGGCAGGGTGCGGGCACCCCGACGCGAGGGCTGCTCCTGCAGGTCCTGCTGCTCGGGCGGGGTCTGGGTCACGTGCCGTCCTCGATCGCCTTCTCGAGGCGCTCCACCTTGGCGGTGAGCTGGCCGTCCCACCCCGGACGCACGTCGGCCTTCAGCACCAGCGAGACCCGTGGCGACACGGCGGCCACGGCCTCCACGGCCCGCTTGATGACCTGCATCACCTCGTCCCACTCACCCTCGAGGTTGGTGAACATCGCGTTGGTCTCGCAGGGCAGCCCGGAGTCGCGCACGACCCGCACTGCGGCGGCGACCGCGTCGGCCACCCCGCCCTGCTCGTCACCGGCGCTCGGGGAGATGCTGAAGGCCACGATCATGGTCACACCGTAGCCACCGGGGCCTCAGGGGTTGAGCAGGGCGTAGGCGCCCCGACGCAGCACGAAGCCGGCCGTGTCGCTCACGCAGGTGACGCCGGACGGCTCGCTCAGGCACCGCACGTCCCCGCCCCCGACACGAGCCGCCCGGCCGTACGCGAGCACCGGCGGGTCGGGTTGGCGGATGGTGTCGGTGTTGCAGACCGCGACCGCGCCGGCGTCCTGCAGCTCGACGCGGCCCACCACCGGGGTGGGCGCGTCGCCACCGCAGGCGGTGACGTCGCGGCTGCCGCCGGCAGCGATCTCGCAGCCACGGGCCGGCGCGTCGGCCTCGATCACGCAGTAGATGTTCCCGCTCGGCGTCACGAAGCGCCCCAGTGACGTGGCCGCCACGGCGTCCACGCGGGCCAGCGCCTCGTCGTACGCC
>JAJAYJ010000042.1 GCA_026786275.1 Nocardioides sp.
CCGGCGGGCCCCCCGGCCGGGGGCGGGCCCGCCGCACACCCCGGGGGGGGGGGGCGCCCTGGGGCGCGAGCGCGTGGTCGCCGAGGCACTGGCCCGCCGGGCGCCGGCGCTGGGGCCGGAGCGGACGGCACGGATCGTGCAGGTGATCGTCACCGAGAGCCTCGGCGCCGCTGGCCCGCCCTGAGGTCGCCGTCCTGCGCACGGGAGCGTCGGCGACGCCTGGCAGGATCCTCGTCGGTGGTCGCGTACGCTGACGTCCTTCCCTCGATCGCCGTGGTAGCCACCCCACACCCCCGTCGTGCCCCCGCCCCGCAGGCCCCGATCCGAGGAGCTCTCCCCACCCGATGTCGAACGGCTCCCAGGACTCCTTCGTCCATCTGCACGTGCACACCGAGTACTCCATGCTCGACGGGGCGGCCCGGCTCGGGGCCCTGACCCAGCGGGCCGCCGAGCTGGAGATGCCCGCGGTCGCGATGACCGACCACGGCAACGTCTTCGGGGCCTACGAGTTCTACTCCAAGGCCAAGGCCGCCGGGGTCAAGCCGATCATCGGCATCGAGGCCTACTTCACCCCGAACATCTCGCGCCACGAGCGCAAGGGCGTCAACTTCTACGGCGGCGGCCCCGACGATGTCTCGAACCGCGGCGCCTACACCCACATGACCCTGCTCTCGGAGTCGACCGAGGGCATGCACAACCTCTTCCGGCTCTCCACCGGCTCGTGGCGCGACGGCTTCTACAAGCACCCCCGGATGGACCGCGAGCTGCTCAGCCAGCACGCCAAGGGGGTCATCGGCACCACCGGGTGTCCCTCGGGCGAGGTCCAGGTCCACCTGCGTCACGGGCAGTACGACGCGGCGCGCCAGACCGCGGCCGACTTCCAGGCCATCCTCGGCCGGGAGAACTACTTCCTCGAGCTGATGGACCACGGACTCACGCTCGAGAACCGGGTCCGCGACGACCTGCTCCGGTTGTCGAAGGACCTCAAGATCCCGTTGCTGGCCACCAACGACTCCCACTACGTCATGCAGGAGGACGCCAGGTCGCAGGAGCACCTGCTCTGCATCAACTCCGGTTCGACGATGGACATCCCGGCCGGCGACGGGCCGGGTCAGCGCTTCGCCTTCAACGGCGACGGCTACTACCTCAAGTCCGCGGCCGAGATGCGCTCGATCTGGGTCGACAAGCACGGCCTGCGCGAGGCCTGCGACAACACCCTGCTGATCGCCGAGCGCTGCGACGTCGCCTTCACCGAGGGCAACGGCACCTTCATGCCGCGCTTCCCCTGCCCGCCCGGGGAGAACGAGGACTCCTGGCTGGTCAAGGAGGTCGAGCAGGGTCTGCGGTTCCGTTACCCCCAAGGTGTGCCCGACGCGGTGCGGGAGCGGGCCGACTTCGAGGTCGGTGTGATCACCGCGATGGGCTTCCCGGGCTACTTCCTGGTGGTCGCCGACTTCATCACCTGGGCCAAGAGCCAAGGCATCCGGGTGGGCCCGGGCCGCGGCTCGGGTGCGGGGTCGATGGTGGCCTACGCGATGCGGATCACCGACCTCGACCCGATCGTGCACGGCTTGATCTTCGAGCGCTTCCTCAACCCCGACCGGGTCTCGATGCCCGACTTCGACATCGACTTCGACGAGCGCCGGCGCGGCGAGGTGATCCGCTACGTCTCCGACACCTACGGCGAGGACCGGGTGTCGATGATCGTCACCTACGGCACCATCAAGGCCAAGCAGGCCGTGAAGGACTCCAACCGGATCCTCGGCTACCCGTTCGCCATGGGGGACAAAATCACCAAGGCGATGCCGGCCTCGGTGATGGGCAAGGACGTGCCGCTGCAGGAGATCTTCTCCTCGGCGCACAAGCGCTTCGGCGAGGGGGCTGAGTTCCGGGCCCTCTACGACGCCGACCACGACGTCAAGAAGGTCGTCGACACCGCGATCGGTATCGAGGGCCTCAAGCGGCAGTGGGGGGTCCACGCGGCCGGCGTGATCATGTCCAGCGAGCCGCTGCTCGACATCATCCCCATGCTCAGGCGGCCCGCCGACGGCGCGATGATCACGCAGTTCGACTACCCGACCTGCGAGAGCCTCGGGCTCATCAAGATGGACTTCCTGGGCCTGCGCAACCTCACCGTCCTGGACGACGCGGTCAAGAACATCATGGCCAACCGGGGCGAGACGGTCGTGCTGGAGGACCTCGAGCTGACCGACCCGGCGACGTACGCGCTGCTGGCCCGCGGCGACACCCTGGGGGTCTTCCAGCTCGACGGCGGCCCGATGCGGGCCCTGCTGCGCTCGATGCGGCCCGACACGTTCGAGGACATCTCGGCCGTGGGTGCCCTGTACCGACCGGGCCCGATGGGCGCCGACTCGCACAACAAGTACGCCCGCCGCAAGACCGGCCGCGAGCCGGTCGACGCGATCCACCCGGAGCTGGCCGAGCCGCTGGCCGACGTGCTGGGCGAGACCTACGGCCTGATCGTCTACCAGGAGCAGGTGATGGCGATCGCACAGAAGCTCGCCGGCTTCTCGCTGGGCCAGGCCGACATCCTGCGCCGGGCGATGGGCAAGAAGAAGAAGTCCGAGCTGGACAAGCAGTTCGAGGGCTTCTCGGCCGGCATGAGGGAGCGCGGCTACTCCTCGGGCGCGGTCACGACGCTGTGGGACGTCCTGCTGCCCTTCTCCGACTACGCCTTCAACAAGGCGCACTCCGCCGCCTACGGCCTCGTGTCCTACTGGACGGCCTACCTCAAGGCCAACTACCCGGCCGAGTACATGGCGGCCCTGCTGACCTCGACCAGGGACGACAAGGACAAGTCGGCCATCTACCTCAACGAGTGCCGGCGGATGAAGATCCAGGTGCTGCCCCCGGACGTCAACGAGTCGTCGGCCGACTTCACGCCGGTCGGCACCGACGTCCGGTTCGGTCTCACCGCCGTGCGCAACGTCGGCACCCACGTGGTCGACGGGATCGTGACCGCGCGCGCGGAGAAGGGTCGCTACCTCGACTTCAACGACTTCATGCACAAGGTGCCGTCGCTGGTGTGCAATAAGCGGGTGGTCGAGTCGCTGGTCAAGGCGGGTGCCTTCGACGAGATGTCGCACAAGCGCCGCGCGCTCGTCGCGATCCACGAGACGGCCGTCGACCAGTACGTCGACATCAAGCGCAACGAGGCAATCGGTCAGGACTCCCTCTTCGGCGGGCTGGACGACGACGCCGGCTTCGGCATCTCGGTGACCGTGCCCGAGATCGACGAGTGGGACAAGACCACCCTGCTGGGTCACGAGCGCGACATGCTCGGCCTCTACGTCTCCGACCACCCGCTGCTCGGCCTAGAGCACGTCCTGGCCAACGGGACGGACTGCACCATCGGGCAGCTGATGCTCGACGAGGAACGCGCCGACGGTTCCTCGCTCACGATCAGCGGCCTGGTCACCGCCGTGCAGCGCAAGATCACCAAGAAGGGCGACGCCTGGGCGATGGTCACGCTGGAGGACCTCGACGGGGCGATCGAGGTGCTGCTGTTCCCCAGCGCCTACCAGCTCGCCAGCACCCACCTGGTGCAGGACACGATCATCACGGTCAGGGGCCGGCTCTCGCGCAGCAAGGACCAGCCCGAGCTGCAGGCCCAGGAGGTCACCGTCCCCGACCTGTCGGACGGTCCGTCGGGTCCCGTCGTGATCAGCATGCCGTCGACGCGCTGCACCGCACCGGTCGTCGAGCAGCTCAAGGGCGTCCTGGGCACGCATCCGGGCATCACCGAGGTCCGGCTGCGGTTGCTGACCAGGGAGGCGACCCGGGTGATGCGGCTCGACGACCGCCTGCGGGTGACCCCGAGCCCAGCCCTGTTCGCCGACCTCAAGCAGCTGCTCGGCCCGGGTTGCCTGACCGGGTGAGCGCCACGACACCACCGGTGGGGAGTGCGGGGGTAGCCTCTCGCGAAGTGTCCACCGAACTCCGAGGGGAGCCCACGCGACGCGGGCTGCCCACCGTCCTGGTCGTGGTCCTCCAGGCGCTCGTCACCGTGACCGTCTTCGCAGCTGTCGGTGCCGGTGCCGGCCTGCTCTGGTTCCGTCTGTGGACCCCACCCTCGGGCGTCGTGCAGTCGGGTCAGTGGTTCATCCCCGACGAGGCCGGGCTGCGTGCCGAGTTCTCCGGCACCGGGTTGTACGTCGTGCTCGCCCTGGTTGCCGGCCTCCTCGTGGGGGCCGTCGTCGCGGTCCTTCTCGACCGGTCCGAGCTGGTGACCCTGGCGTGTGTCGTCGGCGGCGCCGTCCTGGCCGGTTGGGTGATGTACCGCGTCGGCATCCAGGACAGCCCCCCCGACCCCCGCGCCCTGGCGCCGCCCGCGGCCGACGGCACCGTGCTGCCCGGTGACCTGACCCTCGCCCGGAGCACCCCCTTCGTGGCCTTCCCGACCGGGGCGCTGCTGGGTTACGCCGTGCTGCTCCTGGTCGTTCCCAAGCGGGGGAGTCAGGGCCGCCCGGACTCCCCCGAAGCCGCGTTTCGGGACCCTCGCGACGGGTAGGCTCGAGGCGACCCAGCCACAGGAACCGACCCTCGGGGTCCGGCTCCTCGTCCTCCTCCAGGGGAACCGTTGTCCAGCAACCTGCCTCCCAGCCAGCCGCCGTACGGTTCGCAGCCCCCCTCGCAGCCCCCGTTCGGGTCTCAGCCTCCGCAGGGCCCGCCCGCGCCCGAGCTCCTCGACGCGCAGGGTGGCACCGCCCTGGGCGCCCCGCCCCGCTCGGGCTCGGGCGGGCGCAAGGGCCTGCTCATCGGGGGCGGCGTCGTCGCGCGCGCGCTCGTCGGGGGTGGTGCGTGGGCGGCGATGTCCTTCGTCAGCACCGGCGCGCAGCCGGCCGAGGCCCTGCCGGCGAGCACCCTGGGCTACGTCAGCGTCGACCTCGACCCCAGCGGGGGACAGAAGATCGAGGCGCTCCAGACGCTCAACAAGTTCCCGAAGTTCCAGGACAGCGTCGGTGTCGACTCCGACGACGACCTGCGTCAGCGCATCTTCGACCTGGTCCAGGAGGACGACACCTGCACCGATCTCGACTTCGCCCAGGACGTCGATCCCTGGCTGGGCAACCGGGCCGCGGTGGCCGCGGTGGAGGACGCCGACGGCGCTCCGCAGCCGGTCGTGGTGATCCAGGTCACCGACGCGGACGCAGCCGAGGCCGGGCTCGAGGCGATCAAGGCGTGCGGTGCCGACGAGGACGCCGCCAGCGGTGAGGACACCGGCTGGGTGGTCGAGGGTGACTGGGCCGTGGTCGCACCGACCGAGGAGCTGGCCCGGTCGGTCAGCGACGACGCCGCCGAGGCCCACCTGGCCGACGACGCCACCTACCAGAAGTGGACCGGGGAGACCGGGGCCGCCGGCGTGATGACCATGTACGCCGCGCCCGCCGCCGCGGCGAGCGCCCTCGAGGAGCTCGGCGACTCCGAGGGGCTGCCGGACCAGGCGCGCCGCCAGCTCGAGGACTTCAAGGGCTTCGCGGCCACGGTGCGCTTCACCGACGGATCGTTGGAGCTGGAGGCCGCCGGTAGCGCCCCCGCGGACGCCGCCGGTGTGCTCGGTGGCTCGTCGGTCAGCGAGCAGGTCGCGACCCTGCCCGACGACACGGCTGCCGCCTTCGGGATCAGCCTCGACGAGGGCTGGGGCGACGGCGCGCTCGACCAGCTCGCCGGCGCCCTGGGGGCCGAGATGTCGGCCGAGGATCTGGTCGCCGAGTTCGAGACGGCCACCGGGCTGAGCGTGCCGGCGGACATCGAGGTGCTGACCAGCGGCGGCGTCGTCGTCGCCGTGGGTCCCGGCCTCGACGTCGAGGAGCTGGCGAACTCCGCCGACCCCAGCCAGGTGCCGGTCGCGCTCAAGCTCAGCGGCGACGCGGACGCGATCAACGAGGTGGTCGCCACGCTGGCCGCGCAGGTTCCCGGCGAGGCCGACGTGGTCGAGTCCACCACCGAGGGAGACACCGTGGTCCTGGGCCCCGACGCGGCGTACCGCGCCGAGGTGGCCGCCGGCGGCAACCTCGGCGACACCGAGGACTTCAGCCGGGTCGTCCCGGACGCCGAGTCCCCGGTGGTGTGCTACCTCAACGTGAACGCCTTCGAGTCGTCGCTGGAGACGGTGCTCGCCGGCAGCGAGGGCGCTGAGCAGGTGCAGGCCAACATCGAGCCGCTGTCCTCGATCGGCATCTCGACCTCGAACGAGGGTGACGTCTCCCGCTTCGTCCTGCGGGTCGGCACCGACGACTGAGCCCGAGCCCCCGGCTCCGCGGGTCAGCGGCCGATCTGGCCCGTGGTCGCCCCGGTGATCATGGCCAGGTCGCCCGCTGTCACCTCCAGGTCGAGACCGCGCCGCCCGGCCGACACGAAGATCGTGTCGTGCTCGAACGCGGATGCGTCGACGACCGTGGGGTGCGTACGGCGCTGGCCGATGGGGGAGATGCCCCCGGCGACGTACCCCGTGGCCCGCTCGGCGGCGGCCACCTCGGCCATCGTGGCCCGGGCCGCGCCGAGGGCGCGGGCCAGCGCCTTGAGGTCGAGCTGGCCCGAGACCGGCACCACGGCCACGCACAGCCGACCGTCGGCGGAGGCCATCAGGGTCTTGAAGACCCGGTGCGGGTCCAGACCGAGGGCCCGGGCGGCCTCCAGCCCGAAGGACTCGGCGCGGGGGTCGTGCTCGTAGGCGTGCACCGTGAAGTCGATGCCGGCCGCGGCCAGGGCCACGGTGGCCGGCGTACCACCGCCCGGCCGACCGGGTCCGCGGGCCATCCTTTGGCCGGCTAGTTCGGTGACCAGCGCGTGCGGGCCACCTCGGTGGCCGGCAGCGAGGGGATCACGTTCATCGCACGTAGCTCGGCCTGCAGCAGGTCGGTGACCATCACCAGTCGTTCGCCGGCGTCCTCGGCCTCGAGCAGGGCTTGGCGGTCCTGCAGGGGCAGGGGAGCGCACGCCGCCAGCGTCCAGGACAGGTACGCCGGGTCGCGGGGCAGCTCGCCCAGGAAGGGGTCGGCGCGGATCGCAGCCAGGGCGGCCCGGTAGGCCGTGAAGGTGGCCCGGGACCGCTCGACGAGCTCCGGGGAGACCGGCGTGTCCACCTCGGGCAGATCCACCACGTGCCCGACCGGGAAGACCCCACTGGTGTCGAGCGTGTCGAGCTGGATCCGGGCGATCCCGACGCCGACGATGTCGAAGGTGCCGTCCTCGTGGCTCTGGACCTCGGTCAGCTGCACCCGGCAGCCCACCCGGAACAGCGACTGGCTGCCGTGCTGACCGACCTCGTAGCCCTCCCGGATGCCGACCGAGCCGAAGACCCGCTCGGCGGGGTCCTCGATCCGGAGCAGGTGGTGCACGAGGGCGCGGTAGCGGTCCTCGAAGACGGCGAGGGGCACGCTGACGCCGGGGTAGATCACCGCGTTGAGCGGGAACATCGGGAGGGTGTCGCTCACGAGGCCCACCCTAGGACGTTCGTCCTCATCCGGGTCCGTCCACCTGCCGCCCTCTGAGGCGGCTGCACCTCACCCGTCGCGGCCCGTGCTGCGCCGATTGGTCAGGGTGAGGACAGCGCCTCGTAGACTCGGACCATGATTCGCCGCATCGACCTGCGCCAAGCGGCCACCGGCCGCACGGGCGACGAGCCGTTCGACTACCGGGCGTCCCTGCCCCGTGCCGACTTCGACATCGAGGCCGCGGTGCCGGCGGTGCACCGGATCTGCGAGGCCGTGCGGACCCGGGGGCTCGACGCGATCGCGGAGTTCTCCGAGCAGTTCGACGGCGTCGTCGTCGACGACATCCGGGTCCCGGTGGCGACCATCGCGGCGGCCCTCGAGGACCTCGAGCCCGCGATCCGGGCCGCGTTGGAGGAGTCCATCCGCCGGTTGCGGGCGACCTGCGAGGCAGAGCTCGAGCACGACGTCGTGACCGAGCTGGGCCCCGGTGCGGTCGTCACGCACCGCAAGGTCCCCGTCGACCGGGTCGGCCTGTACGTCCCGGGCGGCCTGGCGCCGCTGGTCTCCAGCGTGCTGATGAACGTGGTGCCCGCCCAGATCGCCGGGGTGCGCTCGATCGCGCTGGCCTCCCCGCCGCAGAAGGAGTTCGGCGGCCTGCCGCAGCCCACCATCCTCGCGGCCTGCGCACTGCTCGGCGTCGAGGAGGTGTACGCCGTCGGCGGAGCCCAGGCGATCGCGATGTTCGCTTACGGCACCGGCCCCTGCGCCCGCGTCGACCTGGTCACCGGCCCGGGCAACATCTACGTCGTCACGGCCAAGCGGCTGCTTAAGGGCCTGGTCGGCATCGACTCCGAGGCCGGCCCCACCGAGATCGCGATCCTGGCCGACGACACCGCCGAGGCGGCGTACGTTGCAGCCGACCTGGTCAGCCAGGCCGAGCACGACCCGCTGGCCGCCGCGGTCCTGGTCACACCCTCGGAGCGCCTCGCCGACGAGGTCGACGTCGAGCTGGGCAAGCAGGTCTACGCCACCCGGCACACCGACCGGATCCTGACCGCGCTGACCAGCCGCCAGTCCGCCACCGTCGTGGTCGACGACCTGGAGCAGGGCCTGGCCGTGGTCAACGCCTACGCCGCCGAGCACCTCGAGATCCAGACCGTCGACGCGGCGGCCTGGGCTGCCCGGGTCAACAACGCGGGTGCGATCTTCGTGGGCCCGCACGCCCCGGTCTCGCTGGGCGACTACTGCGCCGGCTCCAACCACGTGCTGCCCAGCGCGGGTTGCGCCTGCCACTCCTCGGGCCTGTCGGTGCGGGCGTTCACCAAGTCGGTGCACGTCATCGACTACTCCCGCGCCGCGCTGGCCGAGGTTGCCGAGCATGTGGTCACCCTGGCCGAGGCCGAGGACCTGCCGGGCCACGGCGCGGCGATCACGGTCCGGTTCCAGGACTGAGATGACGGCCGTCTTCCCCCCGCTGCGCGAGGAGTTGCGGGGCCTCGAGCCGTACGGCGCGCCACAGCTCGACGTGCCCGTCCAGCTCAACGTCAACGAGAACCCCTACGGCCCGTCGCCGGCGTGCGTGGCCGACATCGCCGCGTCGGTCGCCACCGCGGCCTCGACCCTGAACCGCTACCCGGACCGCGAGTTCGTCGAGCTGCGGACCGCGCTGGCGGCGTACCTCTCCCGGGACGCGCCGCAGGGCATCACGCCCGAGCAGGTCTGGGCGGCCAACGGCTCCAACGAGGTGATGCTGCAGCTGCTGCAGGCCTTCGGTGGCCCCGGACGCAGCGCCCTGAGCTTCGCGCCGACGTACTCGATGTATCCCGAGTACGCCCGCGACACGATGACGACCTGGGAGCAGGGCCACCGCGAGAGCGACTTCTCGCTCGACCTGGACGCCGCCCGCGCGCTGGTCCTCGAGCGGCGCCCCAGCGTGGTGCTGCTGCCCTCGCCCAACAACCCGACCGGCACGGCGCTGCCGCCCGAGGCCGTCGGCATGCTGTGCGAGGCCGCGGCCAGCTACGAGCCGGGCGGCATCGTCGTGGTCGACGAGGCGTACGTCGAGTTCCGCCGCGACGGCACGCCCAGCGCGCTGGAGCTGCTGCCCCGCTACCGCAACCTGGTCGTCTCGCGGACCATGAGCAAGGCCTTCGCGCTGGCCGGGGGCCGCCTGGGCTACCTGGCCGCCGACCCTGTGATCTGCGACGCGATCCGGGTGGTCCGGCTGCCCTACCACCTCTCCGCGGTCACCCAGGCCGTCGCGCTGGCGGCGCTGCGGCACGCGCCCGAGCTGCTCGGCCGGGTCGCGGACCTGCGCGCCGAGCGCGACGAGTGCGTGGCCTGGCTGCGCGGGCAGGGCCTGCAGGTGGCCGACAGCGACGCCAACTTCGCGCTCTTCGGCACCTTCGTGGACCGGCACGCCGTCTGGCGGGGCCTGCTGGAGCGCGGGGTGCTGATCCGCGAGGTCGGCCCCGACGGATGGCTGCGGGTGTCCATCGGCACCGCCGAGGAGATGTCATCCTTCAGGGGAGCACTCACCCAGGTGATGGCCACCCAGACGACGTACAGGGACGAGGATCGGTCATGACCAGCAGAGTCGCGCGGATCGAGCGCCAGACCAGCGAGTCCAAGGTCAGCGTCGAGGTCGACCTCGACGGCTCCGGGCGCCACGACATCTCCACCGGGGTCGGGTTCTACGACCACATGCTGACCGCGTTCGCCCGGCACTCGTTGGTCGACCTGAGTGTGCTCAGCGAGGGCGACCTGCACATCGACGCCCACCACACGGTGGAGGACACCGCGATCGTGCTGGGCCAGGCCCTGCGCGCGGCGCTCGGCGACAAGGCCGGCATCCGCCGCTTCGGCGACGCCACCGTGCCGCTCGACGAAGCGCTGGTGCAGGCCGTCGTCGACGTCTCCGGGCGGCCGTACTGCGTGCACTCCGGGGAGCCCGAGGGCCAGGAGCACGTGCTGATCGGGGGCTCCGGCGTGCCGTACCTCGGTTCCCTGACCCGCCACGTCTTCGAGACCCTGGCCTTCCACGCCCACCTCGGCCTGCACGTGCGGGTGCTGGCCGGGCGCGACCCGCACCACGTCGTGGAGACGCAGTTCAAGGCCTTCGCCCGCGCCTTCCGCGACGCCGTGGCCCTGGACCCCCGCGAGACGGGCATCCCCTCGACCAAGGGTGCGCTCTGAGCGCGGAGCAGCGGCCGGGGGTGGTCGTCCTCGACCATGGCTCGGGCAACCTCCGCTCGGCCGTGCGGGCCCTCGAGCGCGCCGGGGCGCGGGTCACGCTGACCAGCGACTTCGACGAGGCGCTCGAGGCCGACGGTCTCCTGGTGCCCGGGGTCGGGGCGTACGCCGCGTGCATGGCCGGGCTGCGTCAGGTGGGTGGTGAGCGCATCATCGGGCGCCGCCTGGCCGGCGGGCGCCCGGTGCTGGGGATCTGCGTCGGCATGCAGGTCCTGTTCGCGCGCGGCGTCGAGCACGGGATCGAGACCGCGGGCTGCGACGAGTGGCCCGGCGTGGTCGAGCGGCTGCAGGCGCCCGTGGTGCCGCACATGGGCTGGAACACCGTCGAGACCCCGGCCGGGGGCGCGCTGTTCGCCGGCGTCGAGGACGAGCGCTTCTACTTCGTGCACTCCTACGGCGTGCGGGACTGGAGCCTGGTCACCAACAACCGGACCCGTGCGCCGCTGGTGACCTGGGCCGAGCACGGCGGGGACCGGTTCGTGGCCGCCGTCGAGAACGGTCCGCTGTGGGCGACCCAGTTCCACCCGGAGAAGTCCGGAGACGCCGGCGCCGCGTTGTTGCGCAACTGGGTCGCGACCCTGTGAGCCGCGAGCGTGCGCGTCGTCGCGCCGAGCGGGAGCGGGTGGCCGCCGAGCTGGCGGCGGCCCGGCAGGTGGAGCAGCGTCGCCAGGCCCGCCGCGTGGCCCGCGTGAGCGCCCTGACGTCGCGCCTGCCCCGTCGGGCGCCCCGGCCCGGGGGAGTGCTCGCCGAGCGCCGCCGCCGACAGCTCTGGGCCACGGTGGCACTGCTCGTCGTGGTCGACGTGGTCGCCTGGAACGCCTTCCCGTCCTGGTCCGCGCGCGCTCTGGCGCTGATCGTCACCCTGCTGGCCGCCCCCGTCCTGCACACCCTGCTGTTCCGCCGCGCGTAGAGAGAAGACCATGTCCGACCACCTCGAGCTCCTCCCCGCCGTCGACATCACCGAGGGCCGCGCCGTCCAGCTGGCTCAGGGCGTCGCCGGCTCCGAGCGCGTGTACGGCGACCCGGTCGCCGCCGCGCTGCGCTGGCAGGACGCCGGCGCCGAGTGGCTGCACCTCGTGGACCTGGACGCAGCGTTCGGACGCGGCCAGAACCGCGAGCTGCAGGCCGAGATCGTGGGCACCCTCGACATCCGGGTCGAGATGAGCGGCGGTATCCGCGACGACGAGTCGCTGGCGGCCGCGCTGGCCACCGGCTGCCGCCGGGTCAACATCGGCACCGCGGCGCTGGAGCAGCCCGCGTGGTGTGCACGGGTGATCGCCGAGCACGGCGACCGGATCGCGATCGGCCTGGACGTGCGCGGTCGCACCCTGGCCGCGCGGGGCTGGACCCGCGACGGTGGCGACCTCTACGACGTGCTGACCCGCCTCGACTCGGAGGGCTGCGCCCGTTACGTCGTGACCGACGTCAACAGGGACGGGATGCTGCAGGGACCGAACCTGCAGCTGCTACTCGACGTGTGCGCCGTGACCGACCGGCCGGTCGTCGCGTCGGGCGGGATCACCGAGCTGGCCGACCTGGAGGCGCTGCAGGCGCTGGTGAGCGCGGACCGCGCCGGGGGTGTGGAGGGCGCGATCATCGGCACCGCGCTCTACGAGGGCCGGTTCACCCTCGAGGACGCTCTGGCGCTGACCCTGCCGGGAACGCTGCCGGGGACCCGCGCGTGAGCCTGGCCGTCCGGGTCATCCCCTGCCTCGACGTCGACGCCGGCCGGGTGGTCAAGGGCATCAACTTCCTGGAGCTGCGTGACGCCGGCGACCCGGTCGAGCTGGCCCGGTCCTACGACGCCGAGGGCGCCGACGAGCTGACCTTCCTGGACATCTCGGCCTCCCACCAGGGGCGGGCCACCACGATGGAGATCGTGTCCCGGACCGCGGAGGAGGTCTTCATCCCGCTCACGGTCGGGGGTGGCATCTCCTCGGTCGAGGACGTCGACCGGCTGCTGCGGGCCGGCGCGGACAAGGTGGCGGTCAACACCGCGGCCATCAGGCGCCCCGAGCTGGTCCGGGAGATCGCCGACCGGTTCGGCAACCAGGTGCTGGTGCTGTCGGTCGACGCCCGACGCGCGCCCGGCACGGACAGCGGCTTCGAGGTCACCACCCACGGCGGGCGGTCGTCCACGGGGCTGGACGCGATCGGCTGGGCGGTGCGCGCCGCGGAGCTGGGTGCGGGGGAGATCCTGCTCAACGCCATGGACGCCGACGGCACCCAGGAGGGCTTCGACCTCGACCTGATCCGGGCCGTGCGGCGTGCCGTGAGCATCCCGGTCATCGCCTCGGGCGGAGCGGGTCGGGTGCAGGACTTCGCCCCGGCCGTCGAGGCCGGCGCCGACGCGGTGCTGGCGGCGACGGTCTTCCACTTCGGCACGCTGCGGATCGCCGAGGTGAAGGACGGCCTGCACGCAGCGGGCCACCTGGTGCGTCGTACCTGACCGTCGAGGAGAGCCCGCCGGGTGGTCCGGCCCGCCGGCCCGGCATGCGGCCCTGTCGGTGCCGGGGAATAGCGTGGTCGTCCACGGTCGTTCACCGTGCAGTCGACGGGTGAGGTGCGGACAAGACGTGGCGGACGTGACGGGCGAGCAGCCGGAGAAGGGCTCCACCACCCTCGAGGGTTTCCGCGTGATCGGGGTCGCCATCCGGCGCGAGCCGTGGATCTTCCTGCTCTCCACCCTCGGCAGCGTGCTCTTCGGCGCACTGACGGTGGCCGACGCCTGGGTGCTCGGCTGGTCCACCGACAACGTCGTGCGGCCCGCCTTCCGCGACGGCGAGACCGACGGTGGCCTGCTGTGGACCATCCTCGGTCTCTTCATGGCGGTCGCGATCCTGCGTGCCGTCGGCATCGTGGCCCGGCGCCTCGGGGCCGGCATCATGCAGTACCGCATGCAGGCGCACTACCGCCGAGCGGTCACCCGTCAGTACCTCTCGCTGCCGCTGTCCTGGCACCAGCGCCACCCCACCGGTGAGCTGCTGTCCAACGCCAACTCCGACGTCGAGGCCGCCTGGGGGCCGATCGCCCCGCTGCCGATGGCGATCGGCACGGTGGCGATGATGGTGATCGCGATCGGGGGCATGCTGGCCGCCGACCTGGTGCTGGCCGTGGTCGGGCTGCTGGTCTTCCCCGCCGTGATCCTGGCCAACCTGGCCTACCAGCGGCTGGCCTCGCCGCTGATGACCCGGGCCCAGCAGCTGCGCGCCGAGCTCAGCGAGGTGGCACACGAGTCCTTCGACGGCGCCATGGTGGTCAAGACCCTGGGCCGTGAGAGCGAGGAGACCGAGCGCTTCCGGGCCAAGGCCGTCGAGCTGCGCGACGTCAACATCCGCGCCGGCCGCATCCGCGCGGCGTTCGACCCCACCCTCGCGGCCCTGCCCAACCTGGGCGTGCTGGTGGTCCTGGCCTTCGGGGTGCAGCGGGTGCTGACCGGGGCGACCGTGGTCGGTGACGTCGTCACCGTCGCCTACCTGCTGACCATCGTGTCGTTCCCGATCCGCTCCATCGGCTGGCTGCTCGGGGAGCTCCCCCGCAGCGTGGTCGGCTTCCGCCGGGTCAGCGCAGTGCTGGACGCGGCGGGCGAGATGTCCTACGGCGCCCGGGCGGCGTCCGCCGGCGACGGCAGCCCCGGCGCCGAGGTGGTCCTGGAGCGGGTGGCCTACTCCTACGTGTCCGACCAGCCGGTGCTGGACGACGTCTCGTTCCGGATCGAGCCGGGCCGCAGCGTGGCCGTGGTGGGCGCGACCGCGTCAGGCAAGAGCACCCTGACCTCGCTGATCGCCCGGATGGTCGACCCCGACGACGGCCGGATCCTGCTCGACGGCACGGACTTGCGTGACCTGGCCCGCGGCGAGCTGCCGCGCACGGTGGCGGTGGTGCCGCAGACCCCGTTCCTCTTCGACGACACCGTGCGCGGCAACGTCGCCCTGGACGACCGTGACGATCCCGTACCCGACGCGGACGTGTGGGAAGCGCTGCGGATCGCGCAGGCCGACGGCTTCGTCGCCGCGCTGCCGCACGGCCTGGACACCCAGCTCGGCGAGCGCGGTACCTCGCTCTCCGGGGGCCAGCGGCAGCGCATCTCGCTGGCCCGGGCCCTGGTCAAGAAGCCACGGCTGCTGGTCCTCGACGACGCCACGTCAGCGGTCGACCCCGAGGTCGAGGCCCGCATCCTGGGTGCGCTGCGCGACTCCGAGGGCGGTGCCGGGGCCACCCTGCTGGTGGTGGCCTACCGCAAGGCCACGATCACTCTGGCCGACGAGGTGCTGCACCTCGAGGAGGGCCGGGTCGTCGACCGTGGCCCGCACGCCGAGCTGGTGAGGCGGAGCCCGTCGTACGCCCGGCTGGTCAACGCCTACGACACCGCCGCCGAGGAGGTGACCTCACGATGAATTCAGTGAGCCCCACGAGCCCCACGAGCTCCACGAGCCCGGGAGGCACCGCCTTCGACAGCGGCGAGGACATCTCGGCCATCGACACCCTCCGACGTGGTGTCAGGTACTCCCCGGAGCTCACCGAGGGCATCGGTCTCACCCTGGTCTTCGCGGTGCTCGCGTCGGTCGGCCAGATCGTGGTGCCGGTCGCGGTGCAGCAGACCATCGACCGCGGGCTCCGTGGCGAGGGCGGTCCGGACGTCTCGTTCACCGTGCTCGTCGGTGTGGTGGCCGCGCTGACCATCCTGGTCACGAGCGGGGCGTCGTACGCGATGACCAAGCGTCTCTTCACCACCTCCGAGCGCGGCCTGGCCACGCTGCGGATCAAGGCCTTCCGCCACGTGCACGACCTGCCCCTGCTGACCCAGAACACCGAGCGTCGCGGGTCGCTGGTCTCGCGGGTCACCAGCGACGTCGACCAGGTCAGCCAGTTCCTGGTCTTCGGCGGGCTGCTGATCGTCGTCAGCGTCGGACAGGTGATCATCGCGACCATCGTGATGCTGATCTACAGCTGGCAGCTCACGCTGGTGGTCTGGCTGTGTTTCCTGCCGCTCTTCCTCTCCCTGCGCTTCTTCCAGCGCAAGCTCTCCGAGGCGTACGGCGTGGTGCGCCGCCAGGTCGGCATCCTGCTGTCCGCGGTCTCCGAGCCCGTGGTCGGGGCGTCGGTGGTCCGCTCCTACGCCGTCGAGGCCCGCACCCAGCGCCGCATCGACGCCGCCATCGACGCCCACAAGGCTGCGAGCACCCGGGCCCAGGGCTTCACGGCGTTCTCGTTCTCCCTGGGCGGCGTCTCGGCCGGACTGGCCAACGCCGGTGTGCTGATCATCGGGATCATGCTCGGCTTCGCTGGCGACATCACGGTCGGCAAGGTGCTCGCGTTCGCGTTCCTGGTCACCCTGTTCGTGGGCCCGGTCCAGCTCGGCACCCAGATCCTGACCGACGCCCAGAACGCCATCGCCGGCTGGCGCCGCGTGATCGGCATCCTCGAGACGCCCGCCGACCTGGTCGACCCCGGCCCGGACGGCGCGGTGCTGCCACCGGGAGCGGTCGACATCTCGATCGTCTGCGTCGGCTTCGCCTACCCCGGCGGACCGCCCGTGTTGAGCGACATCGACCTCGACATCCCGGCCGGGCGACGGGTCGCGGTGGTGGGGGAGACCGGGTCGGGGAAGTCCACGATCGCGAAGCTGCTGACTCGCCTGATGGACCCCACGTCAGGCGCGGTGCTGCTCGACGGCATCGACCTGCGCGGCATCGGGCAGGGGTCGCTGCGGCGCAGCGTGGTGCTGGTGCCGCAGGAGGGTTTCCTCTTCGACGACACCATCCTGGCCAACGTCCGCTACGGCCGCATCGACGCCACCGAGGCGGAGGTGACGGCCAGCGCCGAGGACCTGGGGCTCGGTGACTGGCTGGGCGACCTGCCCCGCGGGCTGCACACCTCCGTGGGCCAGCGCGGCGAGTCCATGTCGGCCGGTGAGCGTCAGCTGGTCGCCCTGCTGCGCGCCCACCTGGCCGACCCCGACCTGCTCGTGCTCGACGAGGCCACCAGCGCGGTCGACCCGGCCCTCGAGGTCCGGATCGGGCGGGCGTTGGAGCGGCTGATGCAGGGACGCACCTCGGTCACCATCGCGCACCGGCTCTCGACCGCCGAGGCCGCCGACGAGGTGGTCGTGGTCGACCGCGGCCGGATCGTGCAGCGTGGCCCGCACGCGGAGCTGATCGGCCAGCGCGGGACGCCGTACGCCCGGCTGCACTCGAGCTGGGTCGCCCAGCACGGGCATTGAGATGACGGACGGGATACTGGGGCCGTGAGCTCTCTCGACGCCGGCATCGCCGGCCGACTCAAGCGCACCGCCGAAGGCCTCGTGCCGGCGGTGGTGCAGCAGCACGACTCCGGTGAGGTGCTGATGCTCGGCTGGATGGACGACGAGGCCCTGCACCGCACCCTGACCACGGGACGAGCCACCTACTGGAGCCGTTCGCGCCAGGAGTACTGGGTCAAGGGCGACACCTCCGGGCACCTGCAGTGGGTCAAGGAGGTCCGGCTCGACTGCGACGGCGACACGCTGCTGGTCAAGGTCGACCAGGTGGGTGCCGCCTGCCACACCGGCGACCGGACCTGCTTCGACGCGGTCGAGCTCGCCGGCCGCGAGCCCGGTGAGGGCTCGTGAGCGACGACCGGTCGCTCACCCGGCCACGCAGCACCTTCGGCCGCGTGGTCCTGCTGGGCCTCGCCGCCGCCACCCTGGCCGCCGTGGGTGGCCACCAGACCTGGGTCACGGTCTCGGCGGGCGACACCGCCGCCCAGGCCCTGGCCGACAGCACCCTCGCGTCCGGCACGGGCGTGGGCGAGTCGCCTGCGGCCGGCGCGCTCGCCCTGGTCTGCCTGGCCTGCTGGGGCGTGCTCCTGGTGACCCGCGGCCGGGTGCGCAGGGCCGTCTGCGTGCTGGGCCTGCTCGCGGCGCTCGGCACCGCCGCCGCCGTCGTCGTGGACGGCAGCCAGCTGTCGGGCCGGGTGCGCGCTGCCCTGGGCGACTCGCCCTCGAGTCCCTTCGAGGTGGGCCTGAGCGCCTGGTTCTGGGCTGCGGCCGTCGGCGCCCTGGGCTGCGTGGCGATGACCGCGCTGGCCGTGCGCCAGGTGCCGACCTGGCCCGAGATCGGCACCCGCTACGACACCCCCGACGGCGGGCCGACCACGGCCGCACCCCTGGAGGAGCAGACCAACCTCGACCTGTGGAAGTCGATCGACGAGGGTCGCGACCCGACGCGCTGACCCACCTCCTAGACTTCCCTCGACGCTCAGCCCCGACCCGCACCCACCCGAGGAGACCCGCATGTCCGACAACCACGGCAACACCCCGGCAGCCTGGGCGGCCGTCGTGGTGGGCCTGCTCGGCTTCACCGTCGGCGGGATCGGCGTGATGTTCACGCCGATGAACCAGCCGTTGTTCTGGGCGGGTGTCGGGATCGTCGCCGTCGCAGGGGTGCTCTACGTCGTGCTCGACAGGATCGGTCTGAACAAGGCCACCCGCGGGTAGGACGGCGCCCCTGTGACCGGACCGGCCGCACTGCCGCTCGGCACGGTGCTGCGCCGCAGCCGACTGCGTGCGCCCCTGGTCACCACCGGCTCCCTGGCCCTGGCCACGCTGGCGCTGCGCTGGCGCGACCCGTACGTCAGCGGCAGCTGGGGGTTCTGTCCCAGTGCGCTGCTGGGTGTCGCCTGTCCCGGGTGCGGCGGGCTGCGGGCGGTGCACGACCTGACCCGGGGCGACGTGGTGGCCGCCGCGTCCAGCAACCTGGCGGTGCTGGTGCTGATGCCCCTCGCCGTGCTCGCCCTGCTCGCCTGGCTCCTCGACAGCTGGACTGGCCACCCCCGGCGCCGGGTGCCCCCGCAGGCGCGAGCCGCCACCCGAGCGGCGGTGCTGGTCCTGCTCGCGGTGTTCACGGTGCTGCGCAACACCCCGGCCGGGGCGTGGCTGGCTCCCTGACCCCGGGGCCGACGGTGCCGGTGCCGCCTCACCGAGGGGATGAGAGACTGGGAGAGCACGGGCCGCAGCGGGTGGCCGTGGTCCTGAGAGGTGCACCGGGTCGACTTCGCGGCCCAGGAAGGGGTTCGCGCATGTCCGTGTTGGACGACATCGTCGCCGGCGTCCGGGTGGACCTCGAACGCCGCCAGCGCGACACGGGCCTGGCCGACCTGCGGGCTGCGCTGGCGGACGTGGATGCGCCTCTCGACCCGATGCCGGCCCTGCGCCGACCCGGCTCCAGCGTCATCGCGGAGGTGAAGCGCCGCAGCCCCAGCAAGGGCGACCTGGCTCCCATCACCGACCCGGCCGCCCTCGCCGTGGAGTACGCCGCCGGCGGAGCCGCCGCGATCAGCGTGCTCACCGAGGAGCGCCGCTTCGGCGGCAGCCTCGCCGACCTGCGTGCGGTCCGGGCCGCGGTCGACCTACCGTTGCTGCGCAAGGACTTCGTGGTCACCGACTACCAACTCGTGGAAGCCCGGGCGGCCGGCGCCGACCTGGTGCTGCTGATCGTGGCGGCCCTGCCGGGCGACCTGCTGGAACGGCTGCACGACACCGCCCGCGAGCTCGGTCTGAGCGTGCTCGTCGAGGTGCACGACGAGCCGGAGACCGCACGCGCCGTCGCGCTCGGGGCCGAGCTGGTGGGCGTCAACGCCCGCAACCTCAAGACGTTGGCCGTCGACGACGACACGTTCGCCCGCCTGGCCCCGCTGATCCCCGACGACCGGGTCAAGGTCGCCGAGTCGGGGGTCACCGGGCCCGGTGACGTGAAGCGGTTCGTCGCCGAGGGGGCCCGCGCAGTGCTGGTCGGCGAGGCGCTGGTGCGCGACGGCGATCCGCGTCGTGCGGTGGACGAGATGACAGGGATCGAAGCATGAGCACTCCGCGACGTCACGGACCTGCCCCGCTTCGCTCCACCAGCCCACGATTCCGAGGGGATTGCGCATGAGCACCCAGACCGGTGAGACCACCCGCTACGAGGCCGACGACCAGGGCTGGTTCGGCGGACCCGAGAACGGCTGGGGCGGTCGCTTCATGCCCGAGGCGCTGGTGGCCGCCCTCGACGAGCTCACCGCGGCCTGGCACGACGCCGTCGCCGACCCGGCGTTCATGGCCCAGTTCACGGCGATCCTGCGCGACTACGCCGGCGTGCCGAGCTCGTTGTACCTCGCCGAGCGGCTCAGCGCCCAGGTGGGCTGCCGGGTGCTGCTCAAGCGCGAGGACCTCAACCACACCGGGGCCCACAAGATCCGCAACGTGCTCGGCCAGGCCCTGCTGACCAAGCGGATGGGCAAGACCCGCGTGATCGCCGAGACCGGCGCCGGCCAGCACGGGGTCGCCAGCGCGACCGCCGCCGCCTACTTCGGCCTCGACTGCACCGTCTACATGGGCTCGGTCGACACCCGGCGCCAGGCCCTCAACGTCGCCCGGATGCACCTGCTCGGTGCCACCGTGGTGCCCGTCGAGTCCGGCACCGCGACGCTCAAGGACGCCATCAACGAGGCCCTGCGCGACTGGGTCGCCAGCGTCGACCACACGGCGTACCTCTTCGGCACGGCCGCGGGCCCGCACCCCTTCCCGAGCATGGTGCGCGACTTCACCCGCGGGATCGGTGACGAGGCCCGGGCCCAGTGCCTGGAGACGTACGGCGTGCTGCCGGACGCGATCGCCGCGTGCGTCGGAGGCGGCTCGAACGCGATCGGGCTGTTCACCGCGTTCCTCGACGACGAGGACGTCGCGATCTACGGCTTCGAGCCCGGCGGGGACGGCGTCGACACGCCCCGGCACGCCGCGACGATCCACGCCGGCGACCGGGGCGTGCTGCACGGCGCCCGCACCTACGTGCTGCAGGACGCCGACGGACAGACCAGGGACTCGCACTCCATCTCGGCGGGCCTGGACTACCCCGGGGTGGGGCCGCAGCACGCCCACCTGTCGGCCATCGGCCGGGCCACCTACCGTCCCGTCACCGACGACGACGCGATGCGGGCGATGGCGATGCTGAGCCGCACCGAGGGCATCATCCCGGCCATCGAGACGGCGCACGCGATCGCCGGAGCGATGCAGGTCGCGCGTGAGCTGGCCGCCGAGAAGGGCCCCGAGGCCACCGTGCTGATCAGCCTCAGCGGACGCGGCGACAAGGACATGGGCACCGCGATCGAGTACTTCGGCCTCGGTGACGTCGACCGGGTCACCGCGGAGCCGGTCGGATGAACGCGACCGTGACCACCGGGTTCGAGAAGGCCCGGGCCGACGGCCGGGCCGCGTTGGTGGGCTACCTGCCGGCCGGCTTCCCCGACGTCGCCGGCGGCATCGACGCCCTGCGCGCGATGGTCGACGCCGGCTGCGACGTGATCGAGGTGGGCCTGCCCTACAGCGACCCCGTCATGGACGGCCCGACCATCCAGGCCGCGGCCCAGCAGGCGCTGGAGCGCGGCGTGCGCACCGCCGACGTGCTCCGCACCGTCGAGGCGGTGGCGGCGACCGGCACGCCGACCGTCGTGATGACGTACTGGAACCCCGTCGAGCGCTACGGCGTGCCCCGCTTCGCCGCAGACCTCGCGAGCGCCGGGGGAGCGGGGCTGATCACGCCCGACCTCACCCCGGACAGCGCGCCGGAGTGGATCGCCGCCGCTGACGCCCACGACCTCGACAAGATCTTCCTGGTGGCGCCGTCCTCGACCGACGAGCGGATCGCGATGACCACCGCGGCCTGCCGCGGCTTCGTGTACGCGACCGCCGTGATGGGCGTGACCGGCGCCCGGTCCACGACCAGCGAGCTGGCGGCCCCGCTGGTGGCCCGCACCCGCGCCCTCAGCCAGAACGGGCTGGTCGACCTCCCGGTCGGCGTCGGGCTCGGGGTCGGCAACGGCGCGCAGGCGGCCGAGATCGCGTCGTACGCCGACGGCGTGATCGTGGGCTCGGCCTTCGTGCGTGCCCTGCTCGACCATCCCGACGACCGCACGGCGGGCCTGCGGGCGCTGCGTGCGCTCACCGAGGACCTCGCCCGCGGGGTGCGCGGTGGCTGAGCGGGCCGGCACCACTCGTCGACTGCGCGGGGGTCTGGTCGCCGTGCTGGCGGCCACCCTGCTGGCGGCCTGCGGAGGGGCCGACGCCTCGACCAAGCCGTTCAGCGGGCTGACCCACGATCCCTACCAGGTCGAGGCGACCCCGCTCGTCGACACCGACGGCAACCCCTACTCGCTGAGGACCGACACCGACAAGCGGCTGACCCTGGTGTTCTTCGGCTACACGAACTGCCCGGACATCTGCCCGCTGGTGCTCAACACGATCGCCTCGGGCCTGACTCGGCTCGACGACGCCGACCGCGAGCAGGTCGACGTGGTCTTCGTGACCACCGACCCGGTCCGCGACACCGGCCCGGTGCTACGGGAGTACCTGGACCGCTTCGACCCCACCTTCACCGGGTTGACCGGCGACCTGCAGGACATCGTCGCGGTCGGCGAGCCGCTGGCGGTCTACGTCGCCGAGGGCGAGCAGCTCGCGAGCGGGGGCTACGACCTCGAGGCACACAGCACCCAGGTCTCCGGCATCGACGGCGGTGACGAGTCCCCGGTGCTCTGGACCCAGGACACGTCCTCGGCCCAGTTCGCGGCCGACATCCACACCCTCCTGGCCGAGGGTTGAGCATGTCGGCCCTGCTGCCGCTGTCGATCCCGAGCCCGTCGGACGGCGTGTGGAACCTCGGGCCGCTGCCCCTGCGCGGCTACGCCCTGGCGATCATCCTCGGTATCGTCGTCGCGATCTGGCTCTCCGAGCGACGCTGGGTGGCCCGGGGCGGTCGCGCCGGGGACATGCAGGACCTCGCGATCTGGGGCGTGCCCTTCGGGATCGTCGGGGCCCGGATCTACCACGTGGCCACCGACAGCAGCCTGTACTTCGGCGAGGGCCGGAACCCCTGGGACGCGCTGGCGCTCTGGCGTGGCGGGCTGGGGGTCTGGGGCGCGGTCGCCCTGGGCGCGCTGGGCGTGTACCTCGGCGCCCGGCGCAAGGGCATCCGGCTGCTACCGGTCCTCGACACGATGGCGCCGACCGTGCTGGTCGCGCAGGCGCTGGGACGCTGGGGCAACTGGTTCAACCAGGAGCTCTACGGTCGCCCGACCACCCTCCCGTGGGGCCTGGAGATCGACGCCGACCACTTCCCCGCCGGCTCGACGTTCCCGACCGGCACCACGTTCCACCCGACGTTCCTCTACGAGTTCGTCTGGAACCTGCTCGGCTTTGCGGTCCTCGTCGCCCTGGACCGGCGCTACCGTCTGGGTCGCGGTCGGATGGCGGCGCTGTACGTGCTGGTCTACACCGCCGGTCGGGGTTGGATCGAGAGCCTGCGCATCGACACCGTCGAGCTCAGCGACGTCGCCGGCCTGCGGTTCAACGTGTGGACCTCGATCGTGCTGTTCCTGCTCGCCGCGGCGTACCTGCTGCTCAGCCGCCGGCTGGGGGCGGGCCGCGAGGAGTCGGTCTACCTGCCCGGCCGTGAGCCGGTCGAGGCCGTGCCCGAGGACGTGCCGGACGAGCCCGGTACGAGCGTCGGGAACGAGGCCCCCCACGTGGGTCCGCCCGTGGGTCCGCACCCGGGGCCCGAAGCGGGCCCGGACCCCGGTCCGACCGGGCGTTAGCCGCCCTCCCGGCGGCGCGGGACGGGTGGTCCCGGGGCCTGGCCCGGATGCTAGATTCGTGGGTGCGCGGGCCAACGTCGTCCCCTGCTCCGATGTGCGTACGCAGGTGCGCCGACGTCTGCAGTCCTCGGCCAGAGGCGCGTGCTCCGGGACCCGTCCCCGCGACGTGCTCGGCCATCTGATGACGACGGGAGTACTTCCGGTGCCCTACTCGCACGCGTTCCCGCCACCCCAGGGGCTCTACGACCCCGCCCACGAGCACGATGCGTGTGGCGTGGCGTTCGTGGCCACCCTGACCGGCGTCGCCAGCAACGACATCGTCGCCAAGGCGCTCACCGCACTGCGCAACCTGGACCACCGCGGCGCCGCGGGTGCCGAGCCCAACTCCGGTGACGGTGCCGGCATCCTGATGCAGGTGCCCGACGCGTTCCTGCGTGACGTGGCCACCGACGCGGGCTTCGAGCTCCCGGCCCAGCACGCGTACGCCGTGGGCATCGCCTTCCTGCCCGGCGACGACGAGGTGGTCGCCAAGACCCGCAGCCGGATCGAGGAGATCGCCGCCGAGGAGGGCCTGGCCGTCCTCGGCTGGCGCGAGGTGCCGACCGAGCCCGACATCCTGGGCTCCACCGCACGCGGCGTGATGCCGACCTTCAGCCAGCTGTTCGTGGCCGCCGACGGCGGCGAGGTGACCGGGATGGCCCTCGAGCGCCTCGCCTTCTGCCTGCGCAAGCGGGCCGAGCGCGAGACCGACGTCTACTTCCCGTCGCTGTCCTCGCGGACCCTGGCCTACAAGGGGATGCTGACCACCGACCAGCTCGACCACTTCTTCCCCGACCTGACCGACCGGAGGGTGGCCTCGGCCCTGGCCGTCGTGCACTCACGGTTCTCGACCAACACGTTCCCGAGCTGGCCGCTCTCGCACCCGTTCCGCTACATCGCCCACAACGGCGAGATCAACACCGTGATGGGCAACCGCAACTGGATGCGTGCCCGGGAGGCCCTGCTCAGCTCCGACCTGATCCCCGGCGACATGGAGCGGCTCTTCCCGATCTGCACCCAGGGTGCGTCCGACTCGGCGTCGTTCGACGAGGTGCTCGAGCTGCTGCACCTGGGCGGACGCACGCTGCCGCACTCGGTGCTGATGATGATCCCGGAGGCCTGGGAGAACCACACCGAGATGGACGACGCCCGGCGGGCGTTCTACTCCTTCCACTCGGCGATGATGGAGCCGTGGGACGGCCCGGCCTGCGTCGTCTTCACCGACGGCGACCAGATCGGTGCGGTCCTCGACCGCAACGGTCTGCGCCCCTCGCGCTACTGGGTCACCGACGACGGCCTGGTCGTGCTGGCCTCGGAGGTCGGCGTGCTCGACCTCGACCCCGCCTCGATCGTCCGCAAGGGTCGGCTGCAGCCGGGCCGGATGTTCCTGGTCGACACCGACGAGCACCGGATCATCGAGGACGAGGAGATCAAGTCCACCCTCGCCGCGGAGCACCCCTACACCGAGTGGCTGCACGCCGGTCTCGTGCACCTCGACGACATCCCCGAGCGCGAGCACATCGTGCACACCCACGCCTCCGTCACCCGGCGCCAGCAGGTCTTCGGCTACACCGAGGAGGAGCTGCGGGTCCTGCTCACCCCGATGGCCAACACCGGCGGCGAGCCGCTGGGCTCGATGGGCACCGACACCCCGATCGCGGCGCTCAGCGACAAGCCCCGGCTGCTCTTCGACTACTTCGCCCAGCTCTTCGCGCAGGTGACCAACCCGCCGCTCGACGCGATCCGCGAGGAGCTCGTGACCTCGCTCAACGGCACCATCGGTCCCGAGGCCAACCTGCTCGAGCCGCAGCCGGCCTCGTGTCGCCAGGTCGTGCTGCCGTTCCCGGTCATCTCCAACGACGACCTCGCGAAGATCCGTCACATCAACCGCGACGGTGACATGCCCGGGTTCATCACCCACGTCGCCCGTGGCCTGTACGACGTCGAGGGCGGCGGCACCGCGCTGGCCGAGCGCATCGACGCGATCTGCCGCGAGGTCAGCCTCGCGATCGCCGACGGGGCCCGGATCATCGTGCTGTCCGACCGGCACTCCACGGCCGAGCTCGCCCCGATCCCGTCGCTGCTGCTGACCGGGGCGGTCCACCACCACCTGGTGCGGGAGAAGACCCGCACCCAGGTCGGCCTGCTCGTCGAGGCCGGTGACGTTCGCGAGGTGCACCACGTGGCGCTGCTGGTGGGCTACGGCGCGGCCGCGGTCAACCCCTACCTCGCGATGGAGTCCGTCGAGGACCTCGCCCGCGAGGGCTACTTCGTCAAGACCGAGCCCGAGCAGGCCGTCGTCAACCTGGTGAAGGCCCTCGGCAAGGGCGTGCTCAAGGTGATGTCCAAGATGGGTGTCTCCACCGTAGCGTCCTACACGGGAGCCCAGATCTTCGAGGCCGTGGGTCTCTCGCAGGCCGTGGTCGACCGGTACTTCACCGGCACCACGTCCAAGCTGGGCGGCATCGAGCTGGAGACCATTGCCGAGGAGGTGTCGCGGCGCCACGCCTCGGCGTACCCCCGCGGCGGCATCCTGCCGGCGCACCGTGAGCTGATTATTGGCGGCGAGTACCAGTGGCGTCGCGACGGGGAGCCGCATCTCTTCGACCCCGAGACGGTCTTCAGGCTGCAGCACTCCACGCGAGCCGGTCGCTACGACATCTTCAAGCAGTACACCGCCCGGGTCGACGAGCAGTCGCAGCGGCTGATGACCCTGCGGGGGCTGTTCCGCTTCAAGGGCGCCCACGTCACCGGTCGCGACGCGATCCCCATCGAGGAGGTCGAGCCGGTCTCCGAGATCGTCAAGCGCTTCTCCACCGGTGCGATGAGCTACGGCTCGATCAGCGGCGAGGCCCACGAGACCCTCGCGATCGCGATGAACCAGCTCGGCGGCAAGTCCAACACCGGTGAGGGCGGCGAGGACGCCGAGCGGCTCTACGACCCCGCCCGTCGCAGCTCGATCAAGCAGGTCGCATCGGGCCGCTTCGGGGTCACCTCCGAGTACCTCACCAACGCCGACGATATCCAGATCAAGATGGCGCAGGGCGCCAAGCCCGGCGAGGGCGGCCAGCTGCCCGGCCCCAAGGTCTACCCCTGGATCGCCAAGACCCGGTTCTCCACGCCGGGGGTGGGGCTGATCAGCCCACCGCCGCACCACGACATCTACTCGATCGAGGACCTGGCCCAGCTGATCCACGACCTCAAGAACGCCAACCCGGCCGCCCGGGTGCACGTCAAGCTGGTCTCGGAGGTCGGGGTCGGCACGGTCGCGACCGGGGTCTCCAAGGCGCACGCCGACGTGGTGCTGATCTCCGGGCACGACGGCGGCACCGGCGCCTCCCCGCTGACCTCGCTCAAGCACGCGGGCGGCCCCTGGGAGCTCGGCCTGGCCGAGACGCAGCAGACGCTGCTGCTCAACGGTCTGCGCGACCGGATCGTCGTGCAGGCCGACGGACAGCTCAAGACCGGCCGTGACGTGGTCGTCGCGGCGCTCCTCGGGGCCGAGGAGTACGGCTTCGCCACCGCACCCCTGGTGGTCTCCGGCTGCATCATGATGCGGGTCTGCCACCTCGACACGTGCCCGGTGGGCGTGGCCACGCAGAACCCCGTCCTGCGGGAGCGTTTCACCGGCAAGGCCGAGTACGTCGTCAACTTCTTCACCTACGTCGCCGAGGAGGTCCGCGAGATCCTGGCCGAGCTGGGCTTCCGCAGCCTCGACGAGGCGATCGGTCGGGTCGAGGCGCTCGACGTGGTCGAGGCGGTGAACCACTGGAAGGCTCAGGGTCTCGACCTGACGCCGATCCTGCACCGGCCCGAGCTGCCTGAGGGCGCCTCGCTGCGCAACACCGGTGTGCAGGACCACGGCCTGGACAAGGCGCTCGACGTCACCGACCTGGTGCCGCTGGCCCAGGCGGCCCTGGAGCGCGGTGAGCCGGTCCGGGCCCAGCTCGCGATCCGCAACGTCCACCGCACCGTGGGCACGTTGCTCGGCCACGAGGTCACCAAGCGGTACGGCGGCGAAGGGCTGCCCGAGGGCACTATCGACCTCACCTTCACCGGCTCCGCCGGCCAGTCGTTCGGGGCCTTCCTGCCCCGCGGCATCACGTTGCGCCTGGAGGGTGACGCCAACGACTACGTCGGCAAGGGACTCTCCGGTGGCCGGATCGTCGTGCGCCCGGACCGGGCGGCGACGTTCGACTCGCACGAGCAGGTCATCGCCGGCAACACGATCGCGTACGGCGCCACGTCGGGCCAGGTCTACATCCGCGGCGGGGTCGGCGAGCGGTTCGCCGTGCGCAACTCCGGCGCCTGGCTGGTGACCGAGGGTGTGGGGGACCACGGGTGCGAGTACATGACCGGTGGCCGGGTCGCGGTCCTGGGGGCGACCGGGCGCAACTTCGCCGCCGGCATGTCCGGTGGGGTCGCGTGGGTGCTCGACCTGGCCGAGCACCGGGTCAACACCGAGCTCGTCGAGCTCGGACCGGTCACCGACGAGGCAGCCGTGGAGCTGCACGAGCTGGTCCGCACGTTCCACGAGGAGACCGGCTCGTTGGTCGCCGAGCAGCTGCTGGCCGACTGGTCCGCCGCTCTGGGCCGTTTCACCGAGGTGATGCCCCGTGACTACCGGATCGTGTTGGAGGCCAAGGCGAAGGCCGAGGCCGCCGGCCTGGACGAGCAGGAGACCGCGAACGCGATGATGCAGGCCCTGCATGGCTAGGTCTGCGCTCCCCACCTCCACGTCACGACGACGTGGAGCCGCGACGACGATGGAGGGTGGTTCCTGATGGGTGACCCCAAGGGATTCCTGAAGGACGGCCGGGAGGTTGCCGATCGGCGACCGGTCGACGAGCGGGTGCACGACTGGAACGAGGTGTACCCCGGGGGCATCGGGCGCGCCCTGCTGCCCATCATCACCACGCAGGCCGGGCGCTGTATGGACTGCGGCATCCCGTTCTGCCACCAGGGCTGCCCGTTGGGCAACATCATCCCCGAGTGGAACGACCTGGTCTGGCGTGACGACTGGGAGGGCGCCATCGAGCGGCTGCACGCGACCAACAACTTCCCGGAGTTCACCGGCCGGCTGTGCCCTGCGCCCTGCGAGACCGCCTGCGTGCTCGGCATCAACCAGGACCCGGTCACCATCAAGAACGTCGAGGTCGCGATCATCGACCGGGCCTTCGAGTCCGGTGCGGTCCGACCCCAGCCGCCGGAGTGGCTCTCGGGTCGCACGGTGGCCGTCGTGGGCTCGGGGCCGGCCGGTCTCGCGGCCGCGCAGCAGCTGACACGTGCCGGTCACACGGTGGCCGTCTACGAGCGCGCCGACAAGATCGGGGGCCTGCTGCGCTACGGCATCCCCGAGTTCAAGATGGAGAAGCGGCACCTGGACCGCCGCCTGGAGCAGATGCGCCGCGAGGGCACCGTCTTCCGGGCCGGCGTGGAGGTGGGCGACACCCTCACCGGCGATGCGCTGCGCGAGCGCTACGACGCGGTCGTGCTCGCGATGGGTTCGACCACGCCGCGCGGGCTGCCGGTCACCGGCAACGACCTCGGCGGGGTGCACCAGGCCATGGACTTCCTGCCCCAGGCCAACCGGGTCGCGCTCGGCGAGGAAGTCACGGACCAGGTCGTGGCCACCGGGAAGCACGTCGTCATCATCGGCGGCGGGGACACCGGGGCCGACTGCCTCGGCACCTCGACCCGCCAGGGCGCGGCGTCGATCACCCAGCTCGAGATCATGCCGGAGCCGCCGCAGACCCGGCCCACGGGCCAGCCGTGGCCGACGTACCCCATGACGTTCAGGGTGTCCTCGGCCCACGAGGAGGCCGGTCAGCGCGTGTACGCCGTGTCCACCAAGGAGTTCCTGGGCGACGAGCACGGCAACGTCCGGGCGCTGCGCCTGGTCGAGGTCGTGCTCGAGGGTGGCACGCTGAGCGAGATCGAGGGCAGCGAGCGCGAGATCCCCGCCGAGCTGGTGCTCTTCGCGATGGGTTTCACCGGCCCCGAGACCGCCGGACTGCTCGACCAGCTCGGCGTCGACCTCGACGACCGGGGCAACGTGGCGCGGGACCGCAGCTACATGTCGTCGGTGAGCGGGGTGTTCGTGGCCGGCGACGCCGGTCGTGGTCAGTCGCTGATCGTGTGGGCCATCGCCGAGGGACGGGCCGCGGCCTCCGCCGTCGACCAGTACCTCACCGGGTCCACCACGCTGCCTGCGCCCGTCCGCCCGACCGACCGCCCGCTGCTGGTCTGAGCGCCGTCGGAGGCGGCCGTGGCTCACGCCGGCCGCACCGGCTCGGCAGGGTCGTTCAGCAGGTCGTGCTCTCGGGCACCTGGGCGACGACGTCGTCGGCATCGACGCCGTCCCTGGACACGTCGCGACGTCGCCGATCTTGGAACGATCAAACCTGGTTAGGCTGTCATCCGTGAGACGAGCCAAGATCGTGTGCACCCTGGGTCCAGCGACGTCGTCCGAGCGGCGCATCCGAGAGCTGGTGTACGCCGGCATGGATGTCGCGCGGCTGAACATGAGCCACGGCACCCACGCCGACCACGCCGAGGCCTACCGGCTGGTGCGGGAGGCCGCCGACCAGAGCGGCCACGGGGTCGGCATCTTCGCCGACCTGCAGGGCCCGAAGATCCGGCTCGAGACCTTCGCGGACGGCCCGGTCGTGCTGCACCGGGGTCAGGCGTGGACGATCACGACGCGCGACGTGCCGGGTGACACGGTGGTCTGCGGCACGACGTACAAGGGCCTGCCCGGCGACGTGCAGGTCGGTGACCCGCTGCTCATCGACGACGGCAAGATCCGGTTGCGGGTGACCGGGGTCGTCGACGGCACCGACGTGCAGACCGAAGTGCTGGTCGGTGGCAAGGTCAGCAACCACAAGGGCATCAACCTGCCCGGGGTCGCCGTCTCGGTGCCGGCGCTGTCGGTCAAGGACATCGAGGACCTCCGTTTCGCGCTGCACCTCACCGTCGACTTCGTGGCGCTCAGCTTCGTGCGTGACGCGAAGGACGCCGAGGACGTGCGCGCGATCATGCGCGAGGAGGGCGTGATGCTGCCCATCATCGCCAAGATCGAGAAGCCGCAGGCGATCGAGAACCTCGACGAGGTGATCGCGGCGTTCGACGGGTTCATGGTCGCGCGCGGCGACCTCGCCGTGGAGTGCCCGTTGGAGGACGTGCCGTTCCTGCAGAAGGAGGTGGTGCGCAAGGCCCGGCTGAACGCCAAGCCCGTGATCGTGGCGACCCAGATGCTGGAGTCGATGATCTCGGCCCCGGCGCCGACCCGCGCCGAGGCCTCCGACGTCGCCAACGCCGTGCTCGACGGTGCCGACGCGGTGATGCTCTCGGGCGAGACCAGCGTGGGGGAGTACCCCGTGCACACGGTCGAGACGATGGCCCGGATCATCACCTCCACCGAGGACCACGCCCTGCGGTCCGCGGCCGCCGGTGGTGCGGGCGTCTTCGCGACGATCAGCTGGGACCCGCACACGAAGTCCGGCGTGATCGCCAAGGCCGCCGGCGAGGTGGCCGAGCGGGTCGGCGCCAAGTACATCGTCGCCTTCACCCAGAGCGGCGACTCCGCGCGTCGGATGGCGCGGCTGCGCGGTCCGATCCCGGTCCTGGCGTTCACACCCGAGGGCGTCGTGCGCTCGCAGCTCTCGTTGTCGTGGGGCGTCGAGACCTTCAAGACCCCACCGGTCGAGCACACCGACGAGATGGTGCGCCAGGTCGACGAGCAGCTGTTGAGGATCGGTCGGGGCGCCGAGGGCGACCTGGTCGTGATCATCGCCGGCGCGCCTCCCGGCATCCCCGGCTCGACCAACGCGCTGCGCATCCACCGGATGGGCGACGCCATCAACGAGATCACCCCGGCCTACCGCCGCGCGTCCAGCTGAGCGCCGCGACGACAGCCGCTGAGCGGGGACGGGGCAGGAGACCCCGACGATCGAGTACCGGGTGTGGGATTCGAACCCACAAGTCCTTTCGGACAATGGTGTTTGAGACCATCGCGTATGCCGTTCCGCCAACCCGGCTGGAGTGCGAGCAGAGCGTAGCCGAGTCGGGCGCGACGCCCATCGAGCAGGTGCGGCGGCCCCGAGCTGCGGCCTCGTCGGGGTCCGGCTCGCGGGCCCGAACCGTGGGTCGTGACCGTGGCCCGGCCCGCTAGCCTGCGATCATGACCGAGCCACCTGCTTCCGTCCCCGCAGCTCGCCGCGTCGTCGTCGCGGAGGACGAGGTGCTGATCCGGATGGATCTCGCGGAGATGCTCGCCGAGGAGGGGTACGACGTCGTGGGCCAGGCCGGCGACGGCGCCCAGGCGGTCGAGCTCGCGGAGCGGTTGCGACCCGACCTGGTGATCCTCGACGTGAAGATGCCGGTCCTCGACGGGATCGCTGCAGCCGAGCGGATCGCCGCGCAGCGGATCGCGCCGGTGGTGATCCTGACCGCGTTCTCGCAGCGCGAGCTGATCGAGCGGGCCCGCGACGCGGGCGCGATGGCCTACCTCGTCAAGCCGTTCACGCAGTCCGACCTGGTGCCGGCCATCGAGATGGCGATCAGCCGGTTCCGGGAGCTGACCCAGCTCGAGTCCGAGGTGGCCGACCTGACCGACCGCCTGGAGACCCGCAAGGCCGTCGAACGTGCCAAGGGCGTGCTGCAGCGCCAGCTGCAGCTCTCCGAGCCGGAGGCGTTCCGCTGGATCCAGAAGACCGCGATGGACCTGCGGCTCTCCATGCGGCAGGTGGCCGAGGGAGTCATCACCCACGGTCCCGGCATGGCCGACGCCGACTGAGCCACGCCCTCGGTCGAGGATGCCGCCGCCTGGTCCGACACCTACATGCAACTGTGACCCTGGGTCTCGGCACGCATGGCGCAGGGTGGCTATAGTCCTCCGACGATGGGTGCCGTCCGGCGCCGGATGTCAGGAGGCCCGTGTGCGTCTGCGAGTAATCACACTCCTCTCGGTTCTGTTCTTCCTGCTTCTCCTGCAACCGGTGGGCGCGCACGCGGACAGCACAGCCCCGAGCCCCAGCCCGTCCGCGGAGCCCAGCCCGAGCGCACCCCTCGAGCGGCCCGACGGCCCCTACATCACGGTGCGCCTCGTCGATGCTGCCGTGGACGAGCCGGTGGTCGGCGTGACGCTGAGCGTCACCGCCGAGGACGGCACCGAGGTCGGCTCCGCGGAGACCGATGCCGAGGGCCGCATCATCGTGCCCATCCCGGCCCTCGGCAGCTACACCGTGGCCCTCGACGAGGCGACCCTGCCTGAGGGCATCGAGCTCAACACCAACGCCGAGATCGTGATCACGGCCCGGCTCAACGGTGCGAACGGCGGCCTCTTCCCGATCGGGGTCCAGGAGGTGGTCTCCGTGCCGTTCAGCGACCGGCTCGTGACCAGCCTCCTGTCCGGCATCAAGTTCGGTCTGCTGGTCGCGCTGGCCGCGCTCGGGCTGTCCCTGATCTTCGGCACGACCGGCCTGACCAACTTCGCCCACGGGGAGCTGATCACCTTCGGCGCCCTCGCGACGTACGTCGCCAACCGGGGGCTCGGTCTGCCGGTGGTCCTGGCGGGGCTGCTCGCGGTCGTGGTGTCGGCGGCCTTCGGCTGGGCCCAGGACCGGGGCCTGTGGCGGCCGCTGCGGCGCCGCGGGACCGGCCTGATCGCCATGATGATCGTCTCGATCGGACTCAGCCTGCTGCTGCGCAACCTTTACCAGTACACGATCGGGAGCTCCCGCAAGTCGCTGAGCCAGTACGTCAGCCAGGCCCGCAACGACTACGGGTTCATCAAGCTCGCCGACAAGGAGATCGCGATCATGCTGGTCGCGCTGGTCGCGATCATCGTGGTCTGCGTGGTGCTGATGAAAACCCGGCTCGGCAAGTCGATGCGCGCGGTGTCGGACAACCCGGCCCTGTCCGCGTCCTCGGGCATGCAGGTCGACAGGGTGATCAGCTCGGTCTGGATCCTCGGCACGGCCCTGACCGGGCTCTCGGGCGTGCTGCTCGCGGTCAACAGCCAGATCAACTTCCTGATGGGCTTCAAGCTGCTGCTGCTCGTCTTCGCCGGCGTCACCCTGGGTGGCCTCGGCACGATCTGGGGAGCGCTGTTCGGCTCCATGGTGATCGGCATCATGGTCGAGGTCGGGCCCCTGTTCGGGGTGCCCAGCTCGATCAAGGAGGTGGGCGCCCTGGTCGTGCTCATCATCGTGCTGCTGGTCCGACCGCAAGGCATCCTGGGGCGTCGAGAGCGGGTGGGGTGATGATGATCTCCTCGACCATCGACCTGCCTGCCCGTCCGGTGCCGACCCTCCGCGAACGGAGCATCTCATGAACGCCACCCAGACCCCGGTCGCCGCCACCGCACCGGTGACGGCGAAGAAGACGAGCAGGCACGCGACCACCTCGATCGTGCTCGGCGTCCTCGGGCTCACGCTGACCGTCGGCATCACCTCGCCGTTCGCCTTCCTCCAGGCCAACAAGGCGTTGGCCGAGATCGACGCCGCGCCCGGCCACTACGAGGGCCGCATGCTCGCCCAGGTGGGCCGCGTGCTCGGCGTCGTCGGCACGGTCTACCTCGTGGTCTGGCTGGTCCTCGGGTTCACCGTCGGGATCGGTGGCGTGGACATGGTGGAGGTCTTCCGCACCGCGCTCAACCAGGCCTTCGGGCCCAACGCGATCGTCTACGCCCTGGCCGCCATCGGGCTCAACATCCACTTCGGCTACACCGGGCTGCTGAACTTCGGGCAGGCCGGGTTCATGGCCGTCGGCGCCTACGGGCTCGCCGTCAGCGTCGTGACCTGGGGCCTGCCGTTCTGGCTCGGTGTCGTGGTCGCGCTGTTGGCGCCGGTCCTGCTGGCCATCCTGCTCGGTCTGCCCACGCTGCGGCTGCGCGCCGACTACCTGGCCATCGCGACGATCGCGACGGCAGAGATCCTGCGCCTCGTCTTCGGCGCGGTGGAGACCAAGGACGTGTTCGGCGGGTCCAACGGCCTCAACGGGTACGTCGGCCCCTTCCAGGACGCCAACATCTTCCGTGCGTGGGACGTCTTCACCACCGGCGCCCTGGCCTTCGAGGAGGTCGACCTCGGCATCGTGTCCTTCAGCAAGCGTGACCTCTGGTCGATGCTGGTGGGCTGGATCGTCGTGGCCCTGGCCTGCCTGGTCGTCTGGGCCCTGATGCGCAGTCCCTGGGGCCGGGTGCTCCGCTCCATCCGCGAGGACGAGGAGGCGGTCCGCTCGCTCGGCAAGAACGTCTTCGCCTACAAGATGCAGTCGCTCATCCTCGGCGGCATCTTCGGCGGCATGGCCGGGTTGTTCCTGGCGCTGAAGCAGGCGTCAGTGGTGCCGAGCGACTACTCCACCAACATGACGTTCCTCGCCTTCACCGCACTGCTCATCGGTGGCGCCGCCCGGGTCGCGGGACCCGTCATCGGCGCGATGATCCTGTGGTTCCTGATCTCGGGTCTAGGCTCGTTCTTCGGCCAGGCCACCTCGGGGGCCGACCCGCTGCTGCCGTCCTGGGTGATGGACAACACCCAGGCCAGCCTCGTCCGTTTCATCATCACCGGCCTCGGGCTGATGCTGCTGATGATCTTCCGACCACAGGGGATCTTCGGCGACCGAAGGGAGATCGCGATCGATGGACGCTGAGCGCGAGGACACCACCACCGCAGGAACCGCGGGTACCGGCACCCCGAGTGCCTTCGCGGCCCGTCCCGACCTCTCGGGCGTGCCCGCCGAGCCCGGCGTGGCCAAGCCCGACGCGATCATCGTCGGCGACTCGATCACCCGGCAGTTCGGCGGTCTCAAGGCCGTCGACGTAGACCACATCGAGATCCAGCGTGGCGTGATCACGGCGCTGATCGGCCCCAACGGGGCCGGCAAGACCACGCTGTTCAACCTGCTGACCGGCTTCGACGTGCCGGCCACCGGCGCGTGGAGCTTCAACGGGAGCTCGCTGGCCCGGGTGGCGCCGTACAAGGTGGCGCGCCTGGGCATGGTGCGTACCTTCCAGCTCACCAAGGTGCTGGCCAAGCTCACCGTCATCGAGAACATGCGGCTCGGGGCCACCGGCCAACGGGGCGAGAAGTTCTGGCTGGCGGCGTTCCCGTTCCTGTGGCGCCAGCAGGAGCACGAGAACACCGAGCGCGCCGACGACCTGCTGACCCGCTTCAAGCTCGACGAGAAGCGCGAGGACTTCGCGGGGTCGCTGTCGGGCGGTCAGCGCAAGCTGCTCGAGATGGCGCGGGCCCTGATGGTCGACCCCGAGCTGATCATGCTCGACGAGCCGATGGCCGGCGTGAACCCGGCGCTGAAGCAGTCGCTGCTGGGTCACGTGAAGTCGCTGCGCGACGAGGGCCGCACCGTGCTGTTCGTCGAGCACGACATGGACATGGTCCGCGACATCTCCGACTGGGTCATCGTGATGGCCCAGGGCAAGATCGTCGCCGAGGGCACGCCCGAGGCCGTGATGACCAACCCGGCGGTGATCGACGCCTACCTCGGTGCACACCACGACACCGACCTCACCGAGATCGACGAGAAGGAGATCGAGGCCGAGGCGATGGCCGAGATCCAGTCCGAGATCGAGTCCGACCAGAAGGACCACCGATGAGCCAGCCCGGCACCAGCACACCCGAGCGCGACGTGCACCTCGCCGCAGCCGGCGAGGCGGTCCTGCGCGCCGACGACCTGTTCGGCGGCTACCTGCCCGGTGTCGACATCCTCAACGGCGCCGACCTCTACTGCAACAAGGGTGAGCTCGTCGGCATCATCGGGCCCAACGGAGCTGGGAAGTCCACGCTGCTCAAGGCCCTCTTCGGCCTCGTGAACGTGCGCACCGGCTCGGTGACGCTGGAAGGTCGCGACATCACCAACAAGCGGGCCGACCAGCTGGTCACCGCCGGGATCGGCTTCGTGCCCCAGAACAACAACGTGTTCCCGAGCCTGACCATCGAGGAGAACCTCGAGATGGGCTGCTTCCAGGCGCCCAAGAAGTTCGTCGAGCGCTTCGACTTCGTCACCGACATCTTTCCCAGACTGGGGGAGCGTCGCAAGCAGCGCGCCGGCTCACTCTCCGGTGGCGAGCGCCAGATGGTGGCCATGGGGCGCGCCCTGATGATGGCGCCCTCGGTGCTGCTCCTCGACGAGCCGTCGGCTGGTCTGTCGCCGGTGCTGCAGGACGAGGTGTTCGTGCAGACCCGCAACATCAACAAGGCGGGGGTCTCGGTGATCATGGTCGAGCAGAACGCCCGGCGCTGCCTGCAGATCTGCGACCGCGGCTACGTCCTGGACCACGGTCGCAACGCCTACACGGGGACCGGCAGGTCCCTGGGCAAGGACCCGAAGGTGATCGAGCTGTACCTGGGCACGCTGGGCGCCGCCGCGAGCTGAGCGGACCGCGACCGAGACGGTGCGGCGAGGGCCCGAGACCAGCTGGTCTCGGGCCTTTCTCACGCCCGGGACGGCCACGGTCGGACCCTGGGTCTCCCGGCATGGCGAAGGGCCCGAGACCAGCTGGTCTCGGGCCCTTCGCGTGCTTCCGTGCTTCGCGTGCTTCCGTGCAGGCTCAGATCTCGCCCGCGATGAAGTCGACGGCCGCGTTCTTGTTCTCGGCGTCGTACTCGTAGATGCCGATCGACGCGGCGGTCGGGCTGCCGGTCTCACCGAGCTCGATGGGCCCGGAGGCGCCGTCGAAGTCGATGTCCTCGCCGGCGTCGAGCAGCTCGGCGCAGTCCGCGAACGTCGTGCACTTCTCACCGCCCGTGGTCACGTCGACGATGTTCTCGGCCAGCACCGACCCGGCGTCGTCGCCCGCCTCGACGGCCGCGAGGGCCGAGGTGATGACGGCGTCGTAGGACTCCGCCGAGTAGGCGAACGAGGTCAGGTCGGGGGCGATCGCCAGCAGGCGGTCCTGGAACTCCCCGCCGGAGTCGGCGCCCGGGATGGTGCCCTTGACGCCCGTCAGGGTGCCCGGGGGCAGCGACGGGTCGGAGTCGGCGCTGTAGTCGGCCGTGTTGCCGTCGACGAAGTACGTCGGCAGATCCGCCGGACCGGCACCCGCGGTGATCAGCTGCGGGACGATCGTCGCGGTCTCCTCGAAGCCGACCAGGACCAGGGAGTCGCCGCCCGCGGCCGCGATCTCGTCGACCTGCGAGTCGAACGTCTGAGCGTTCTCGCCGTAGAAGACGGTGGCTGCGACAGCGCTTCCTGCGTTCTCTAGGTTGGTCGAGATCTGCTCGGCGAGGGTCTCGCCGTAGGCGTCCTGGCGGGCCAGGATGGCGACGTTGGAGCGACCGTCCTCAATGAGGAGGTTGGCCATCACCGCACCCTGGAGGATGTCGGAGGGCGCCGTGCGGAAGTAGAGGTCCGGCTCGGCGTAGTTGCCCTCGTCGAAGGCCGTCGAGGTGTTGGCCGGCGAGAACATCACCGCGCCAGCGTCCTGGATCTGGTCGATCACCGTCAGCGAGACGCCCGAGGACGCAGCCCCGACGATTACGTCGGAGTTGGCGGCGAGCAGCTCGTCGGTCTCGGCCGGTGCGATGCCGGAGTCGGCGTCGCCCGAGTCACCACGCACGTGGACGACGTCCTGACCCAGCACGCCACCGGCCTCGTTGATCTCGCTGACCGCCAGGTCGACCCCGGCGAACTCGGGAGGACCGAGGAACGCGAGGCTGCCGGTCTCCGGCAGCAACGAGCCGAAGGTCAGGGTGCCGTCACCCTGGATCTCGGCCGGTGCACTGGAGGACTCCGTGTCCGTGTTTTCGGTGCTGGTGGCGCTGGGCTCTTCGTCGGAACCACAGGCTGCGAGGGTGGTGCTGAGGACGGCGGCGCCGGCCATCAGCTTGACCCAGGAAGCGGTCTTCTTTCGATTCACGTTGGTGAACCTTTCTGTCGGGTGGGTGCACTTCACCGCCGCCCGCTCCCCCGAAGGAAGGGCAGAGCACCGTCACCGTAGTGTGCGTAAAGGGGGGGGACACCGGCTGGAACCCTCTCGTTAGCGAACCGTTACCTCGCCGACCCGTCCACCCGGCGCTCTGCGACGAACCCCGGCGTCGGGCTCTGCCCCCGGTGGAGGGCGCTGTGACAACCGTTGCGCCGGCGCGTAGTGTCGGTTTCAAGCACCGACGAGGGAAGGACGTGGTCTGGATGACCCGCGCACAGGTCGTCCTGCGCCACGCCGCGCTCAGCGACGCCCCCTTCCTGGTGGACCTCTGGGAGCAGGCGTGCCGCCGCGCCGACCGGCACGAGCAGGTCGCGGACCTCGAGGCCGTCATCAAGACCGCGCTGGAGTCCGCCGAGCAGCGGCTGCTGATCGCCGAGCACGACGGTGCCCCGGCCGGTGCCGTGCTGCTGCGGTTGTCGACGGTGACCCCGATGAACCCCGAGCCCTGCCTGCAGGTGCTGTCCCCGCACGTCACACCGGCGATGCGTCGCAAGGGCATCGGCCGGATCCTGATGGAAGCCGCCGCCATGTACGCCGACGAGCTCGGCGTGGGTCACCTGGCCACCGCGGTGGACACCGGGTCCCGTGACGCCAACCGCTTCATGGCCCGGCTGGGCCTGGGTCCCCAGGCCACCCTGCGCGTCGCCCCGCTGGCGATCGTGCAGTCCAAGGTCGGGCAGTCGAAGTCCGGCGTGTGTGCGCCGGGCCGGGCTCCGGCCGGACGCCAGCTGGGACAGATCCTGGCCGCGCGCCGGTCCATGCGACGCACGTCTCCGGCGGCGCCGTCACGCCCTTCGTCGGCCCGCGACGCCCGCTCCTGACCCCTGACCGGCGTCCTCTAGAGTCGCGGACGTGCCCGCCGCAGCCCTCGCAGCCGCCCGTCCCCGACTCCTGCTCCTCGACGGGCACTCCCTGGCCTACCGGGCCTTCTTCGCGCTACCGGTGGAGAACTTCTCGACCACGACAGGTCAGCACACCAACGCGGTCTACGGCTTCACCTCGATGCTGATCAACGTGCTCCGCGACGAGCAGCCGACCCATCTCGCGGTTGCCTTCGACGTGTCGCGACAGACCTTCCGGCTCGCTGAGTACGCCGAGTACAAGGCCAAGCGGAACAAGACCCCCTCCGAGTTCAGCAGTCAGCTGCCGCTGATCGAGGAGGTGCTGGACGCACTGCGCATCCCGTTCCTCAAGAAGGACGGGTACGAGGCCGACGACATCATCGCGACTCTGGTCACCCAGGCCCTAGCCGACGACATGGACGTGTTGATCCTGACCGGTGACCGGGACTCGCTTCAGCTGGTCACCGAGCACTCCACGGTGCTCTACCCGATGCGCGGTGTCTCCGAGCTGGCTCGGATGACACCGACCGCGGTGGAGGAGAGGTACGGCGTGCCGCCCTACCGCTACCCCGAGATCGCGGCCCTCGTCGGTGAGGACTCCGACAACCTGCCCGGCATCCCGGGCGTCGGCCCCAAGACCGCGGCCAAGTGGATCAACACCTACGACGGCCTCGACAACGTGATCACGCACGCCGACAAGATCACCGGCAAGGCCGGTGACAACCTGCGCGAGCATCTGGGCGACGTGATCCGCAACCGGCGGCTGAACCGGCTGGTCACCGATCTCGACCTCGAGCTGGCGCCCGCGGAGATGGCCATCCGGCCGTGGGACCGCCAGGAGGTGCACACGCTCTTCGACGGCCTGGAGTTCCGGGTCCTGCGCGAACGCCTCTTCGAGACGCTGCAGTCGGAGGAGGTCATCGACGACTCCGGCTTCGCGTTGTCCGGCACTGTGCTGGGTGCCGGCGAGGTCGCAGCCTGGCTGGCCACGCACGCGCCGGCCGGGACCGTCCGCACCGGTGTGTCCGTGGGTGGCGACTGGGGCTCGGGCTCCGGCAACGTCCGCTCGGTCGCGCTCGCGGCGCAGGACGGCACCGCGGCCTGGATCGACGCCGACCTGGTGACCCCCGACGACGACGCGGCGCTGGCCGGTTGGTTCGCCGACCCGGCCTTCGCCAAGGTGCTGCACGACGCCAAGGGCCCGATGCTGGCGCTCGCGGCCCGCGGGTGGGCTCTCAGGGGCCTGGTCAGCGACACCGCGCTCGCGGCGTACCTCTGCCGACCCGACCAACGCTCCTACGACCTGGCCGACCTGACCCTGCGCTACCTCAAGCGCGAGCTCAAGACAGCGGCGGAGGACGACGGTCAGGGCCAGCTCGCCTTCGACGACCTCGCGGGCGACGCCCTCACCGGGGACCCGGGCGCCGGCGACACCGCGATGGTGCACGCCCGGGCGGTGCTCGACCTGGCCGAGGCGCTCGACGTCGAGCTCGACGAGCGGGGCGGCACCCGGTTGCTGGCCGACGTGGAGCTGCCGCTGGTGGACCTGTTGGCGGGCCTGGAGCAGACCGGGATCGCCGTCGACGGTGACCTGCTCGAGGCGTTGCAGGGCGAGTTCGACGCCGAGGTGCGCCGGGCCGCCGAGCACGCCTACGAGGCCATCGGCCGGGAGGTCAACCTGGGGTCGCCCAAGCAGCTGCAGGTGGTGCTCTTCGACGAGCTCGGGCTGCCCAAGACCAAGCGCACGAAGACCGGGTACACCACCGACGCCGACGCCCTGGCGGCGCTGTTCGTCAAGACCGAGAACCCGTTCCTCGCCCACCTGCTGCGCCACCGCGACCAGATCCGGCTGCGCCAGACCATCGAGGGCCTGCTCAAGACCGTGGCCGGGGATGGCCGCATCCACACCACGTTCAACCAGCTGATCGCCGCGACCGGTCGCCTCTCGAGTACCGACCCCAACCTGCAGAACATCCCGGTCCGGACCGCGGACGGCCGGCGGATCCGTGAGGGCTTCGTCGTGGGCCCGGGCTACGAGTCGCTGATGACGGCCGACTACAGCCAGATCGAGATGCGGATCATGGCGCACCTCTCCGAGGACACGCTGCTGATCGAGGCGTTCCGCTCGGGGCGCGACTTCCACTCCATCACCGCCGCCCGGGTCTTTGACGTGCCCGCCGACGCCGTCGACGTCGAGATGCGCGCCAAGATCAAGGCGATGAACTACGGGCTGGCCTACGGCCTGTCGGCCTTCGGGCTCTCCGGACAGCTCGGCATCGAGCCGGGCGAGGCCCGGGGGCTGATGGAGGAGTACTTCGAGACTTTCGGCGGCATCCGCGACTACCTCGGCGGGGTCGTCGAGGAGGCGCGCAGGACCGGCTACACCGAGACCATCAAGGGCCGGCGCCGTTACCTGCCCGACCTGACCAGCGACAACCGTCAGCGCCGCGAGATCGCCGAGCGGATGGCCCTGAACGCGCCGATCCAGGGGTCGGCGGCCGACCTGATCAAGATCGCGATGCTGAACGTCGACCGAGCGATCGCCGAGCAGGGCCTGGCCTCACGGATGCTGCTGCAGGTGCACGACGAGCTCGTGCTCGAGGTGGCGGCGGGGGAGCGGGAGGCGCTCGAGGTGCTGGTGCGAGAGCAGATGGCCTCCGCGGCCGACCTCGCGGTCCCGCTCGACGTCTCGGTCGGCACCGGGCACAGCTGGCACGAGGCTGCGCACTAGCCGACCAGGCCCGGGTCCGTGGCGGCTCAGACCCGCTGCTGCTCCAGCGCCTCGACCTCGCGGGTCGCGGGTCGGCGCAGGAACGCGAAGGCGATCAGTCCGACGAACAGCACACCGTCCACCACCGCCACCAGGGCCACCAGCGAGGTCGCGGAGTCCACCGTGGAGCTCAGCGCCACCAGGGCCACCAGGGTGGTCCAGATCATCGCGATCGAGAGCCAGTGCTGGCGCGCGAGCGCGGAGTAGACCAGGACCTGGATCATCGAGAGCAGCGTGCCGACGATCGCGAAGCGCCACAGGGAGTCCTTGACCCCGAGGAAGTCGGACCCGCCGACGAAGACCTGGGCCAGGTCGGGCAGCACCACGACGCCGACCAGTGCGATGAGCCCCAACCCGCCGGCGATGCCGAGCGACTTGACCAGAGTGCCGCGAGAGCTGCCGTTGCGGGCCATCGAGGGAAACGCGATCACGACCACGAACTGGGGCAGGAAGAGGATCGCCTTGACCAGGATCAGGCCGCCGGCGTACAGGCCCGCCTCGCCGGAGTCCAAGACGGCGCGGGCCAGCAGGATGTCGGCGTTCGAGAGGGCGAAGAAGGCCAGGAGCGCCTGGCTGCTGCTGCCCACCTCGTGCAGCAGGGCCGCCCCGGCACCGGTCACCGCAGGCGCGGGCCTGCGGGGCCGGCGCAGCGCCAGGGACCCGATGAGGACCGGCACCCAGGCGCCGATGGCCACGCCCAGGAACGCGGAGAACTCGGAGGGCCAGACCAGGATCAGGCCGATCCCGACTGCGAAGCGGCCCAGGCCCTGGCTCAGGTAAACCAGGGCGAGGGGGGTCCAGCGCTGCTCGCCCTGCAGCACACCGGCCTGGCCGCCCATGATGGTGACCGGCACCACGGCGGTCGAGACCAGCAGTGCGGTCGGCAGGCTGTCGAGGCGCAGAACGGCGTCGAACAGCGGGGCCAGGGCCAGGCAGACGACCCCCAGCACCAGGGCGCCGCGGTAGGTCACGCCCAGCACCACCCGCTCGATCGCGTTCACGTGCTCGGGGTCCGAGCTGATCCGACGGGCACCGGTGGCCTGCAGGCCCAGCGAGAGCACCGACAGCACGATCATCACGCCCATCAGGGCCGAGAAGGCACCGAAGTCGACCGGTCCGAGCAGCCGGGCCGCCACCACGGTGTAGACGTAGTTGGCCAGGTTCATGAGCCCCATGGCCACGGCCATCGCCGCAGCGCCACGCAGGAGTCCCGCGCCAGCGCGCCTCTCAGTCACCCATTGAGCGTACGGCGCCTGCGGCTGAGGCGACGGATCGAGGCGCCCGGGCCCCGCCCGAACCGGGCGGGGCTACTGGCGAGTAGGCAACTGAGGCGCTCGTCTCTTATGGTGCATCGGTCGTCGCGACCTTGGCGGGCAGCGCGTCCGGACCCAGCACCTGGGCTTTCCGTTTATCAACAGGGAGGGGCGCGTACTCGCATGCGCACATCTATCACCGCGGGGTTGCTGCTCGTCGTCGCAGCGCCTCTGCTCGTCGGGCTGAGCTCATGGGCCGACCTCGAATTGGAGCCGGTCGTCCTGATCGGTACCGCACTCGGTGCGGTCGCCGCTCTCGTGCCCGACCGCACACCCGGCGTCCGGTTGCTGGCCTGCATGATCGGCGTCGCTGTCGGCCTGGTCGGTTACGTCGTGCGAGCCGGGTTCCTTCCCGACACCCCGACGGGTCGTGCCGCGGCAGTCGCGATCACCCTGGCCGTGTGCGTGATCCTCACGGCGGCGACCCGCGAGAGGTTGGCCCTCTGGGCAGTGCTCCTCGGCGCAGGCGGCTTCGCGGGTGCGTTCGAGGCGACGTTCAGCGCTGCACCCACCGAGGTGTTGTCGAGCTCGATCAGCACCGCCACGTCCTTCGTCGTCACTGTCGCCGTCGGCTTCCTCGTGTGCTCGGCTGTCGGGCCGGGTCGCCACGGGGCCCGCACCACCACAGACCACCGCGTGGGAGACCACGACAACCTCGTCCTGGAGAAGAACGCATGACAAGCCGTCCCCGTCCCCGTCGCACGGCTCGCGTGTCGATGACCCTGGCTGCGCTGGCTGTCGTCGCCGTCACCGGCTCAACAGCGTCGTACGCCGCCGACGGTGCCGGTGTCGACATCGTCAACACCGAGACCGTCCAGATCTACACCTCCGCCGACGGCAAGGTCACCAGCAAGCGTGTGTACGAGCAGCTGTCGCTGAGCGGCAAGGGCCGTGTCGAGCTCAGCAACCCCGTCTCGACCGACGGGCTGCGCAACCTGGACGGGTTCGGCGGCTTCTCGGTCGAGAACGGCAACCAGGTCGTCGACACCAAGGTGGACGGCGAGGAGAAGCTGCGTTCGGTGAGCGACTTCGACGGGACACTGCCCCTGTCCCTGGACGTCGCCTACGAGCTCGACGGTAAGCCCGTCGAAGCAGACGACGTCGTCGGTCGTTCGGGCGAGCTCACCGCGACCTACACGATTGAGAACGTCAGTGGCGTGCCGACCGAGGTCACGTTCGACGACGGCAAGGGCGGCACGATCACCGAGACTGTGGACGTGCCGGTGCCGATGGTCGGTTCCCTCACGACGGTGGCCCCGTCCACCTTCAGGTCGGTCAGGTCGGAGCAGGCCAACATGGCCGGAGATGGCAAGGGCGGTACCAAGCTGTCCTTCACGGTGACCCTGATCCCGCCGATCGGCTCGACCAGTGCCACGTTCGGCTACACGGCTGACATCGTGGACGGCGTCGTGCCCCGCGCAGACCTGACCGCGCTGCCGGTCAACCCGCTCCTCAGCCCCAGCTTCAAAACCGCCGCGACCAGCTATCAGGGTGGTGCCGAGACAGGGGTCGAGCTTGCCCGTGGCGCGGTCGAGATCGACACTAACCTGCTGAAGCTGCGCGACGGGGCCAGTGACCTGCTCAGCGGCCTCCTGCAGCTCAGCGACGGGGCCGACCAGCTCAGCGCGGGGTTGACGAACGACGCCGTTCCGGGCTCCCAGAAGCTTGCGGCCGGTGCCGGCGAGCTCGCCGACGGGATCGGTCAGCTCGACGTCGGTGCCGCGAAGCTCTCCACCGGTGCGGGCACGGCCGCCGACGGCAGCAAGAAGCTCGCTGCGGGTGCCGGCCAGCTGTCCTCGGGCGTGGGGACGCTCGACGGCAAGCTGCCCATCCTCACGAGCGGAGTGGGCCAGCTGGCGGCGGGTCAGGCGGGTCTCGCCGCCGGCCTCACCAAGCTGTACGACGGCGTGCAGGCGCTGTCTCCGAGCGTGCGCGACCAGCTCAAGACCAACGCCGAGTATCAGCAGCTCCTGGGTGCGCTCCAGTCCGTCGTCGCCGGTATCGGTACCCCGACCGACAGCGGTGCCACTCTCCTGGGCGGGCTGAACCAGCTGAAGGCCGGTCTCGACGGCGCGACCGCCAGGGTCGACCAGGCCGCGGTCGACCTCTTCGGGGCCATCAACGGCCCCGCCTCGGCGGACGGCACGGTCGCGAAGCTGAAGGCGACCATCCTGTCCGTCCAGGGTGTCCCTGACTGCGGACCCCAGTGCCGGGGAACACTTGACCAGGTCGCCGCCGGTGTGGGTGTCGCACAGACCGCGTCCCTCAACAAGCTGCGTGAGGGGTTGATCGAGCTGTCGGCCGGCATCGTCGCCCGGGCCACCGGCCCCACCGGCGGCATCGCTCAGCTCAAGGCCGGGCTCAGCAACGGCAACGCCGCTACCTGCGACCGCACGAAGACCGGCAGCCCGCTCGACGACTGTGGGCTGTCGCAGGCGGTGCAGCTGGTCCAGGTAGGAGTGCCCGTCCTCGTGGACGGGATCACGTCCAACATCAGCAAGACGCTGCTGGCCTCGATCGGCGTGCCCAGCCCGGGATGCGTGCCGACGGCGACGCTGCGATGTGCCGCAGCCGCGTTGGACAAGGGTGGTGACGACCTTTTGTCGGGCGTGGGTGAACTCATCGGAGGAGTCGACCAGCTCGACGCGGGCGGGCGCACCCTCGCCGCCGGCGCCGGTGACCTGTCCTCCGGCCTGGATCGGCTCTCGGACGGCGCCGGCCAGCTAGCCGACGGCACCGGCACCGCTCGCGCGGGCTCGGTCCGGTTGTCCGACGGCGCCGACCAACTCGCCTCCGGGCTGGGTGACGCCGCCGACGGCTCAGGCCGGCTCGCGGCCGGGCTCACCGAGGCGGCTGCCGGAACTCCCCAGCTCGTGGACGGGGCCACCCGGCTGTCGGCGGAGGGCACCAAGAAGCTGGTGGCTGCCGGTGAATCGACGGCGCAGAACTACGGCGAGATGTACGCGACCCTCGAGGCGGGCGCTCAGCGTGCCCAGACCGAGGACATGGCGCTGGGTGCCCCCGAAGGTGCTTCAGGTCTGACGGCGTACAGCTACGTGATCCAGGGCGAGGACGGGGAAGGGAACCGTAACCTCGTGCGGGGTTTGATGGGCGGGCTGCTCCTCGCCGCCGGGGCGGGCGTAGTGGCCCTGCGTCGCCGCATCGTCTGATCCCCGGCTCCGAGCCGTCACCCGCGCTGAGGGACCAGCCAGCTGGCTGCTTGGCGCGAGGGCGCCGGGTTCTCAGCGCAGGTCCGCGCCGAAGATCGCGGTGCCGGGCGTCCAGCGGCCCCGCACTCCCGACCAGCCGCCCCACACCCGGTCATGGCCCTCGGGCCACTGGGGCTCCAGCAGCGTGGTGATCCGAAAGCCGGCACCGGCCAGCAGCGCCACCCAGTCACCCAGCGTGCGGTGGTGCTCGACGTAGGCCACGATGCCGGTCTCGTCGTCGATCTCGACGTACGGCGTCCGGTCCCAGTAGGACTGGCCGGCCACCAGGCCGGCCTCGCCGGGGTCGTCGGGGAACATCCAGCGGGTGGGATGGGTGATCGAGAACGCGAACCGGCCGCCCGGCCGCAGGACGCGGGCCGTCTCGGCGACCGCGACCTCGATGTCATGCACGAACTGCAGGGCGCCGAAGGAGCAGAAGACCACGTCGAACGCGGCGTCGGGGAAAGGCAGCGCGGTCGCGGTGCCGAGCACGGAGGGCACGCTGACGCCGGTGTGCTCGTCGATGCGGCGCGAGTGCTGCAGCTGGCGCAGCGACAGGTCGATGCCGACGGCGCGGCCGCCGTGGTGGCGCACCCAGCGCGAGCACTGGCCGGCCCCGGAGCCGACCTCGAGCACGTCGCGGCCCGCGACCTCGCCGAGGATCCGGGCCTCGTCCTCGCGCAGTCCCTCGGGTCCCCACAGGAAGCCGAGGTCGCCGAGGAACTCGCCGTGGGTGGCCTGGTACTCGTCGGCGTAGCGGTCCCAGTCGGGTCCGTTGGCGTGACGCGACTCGGTCTCGTCGACGGCGCGACGCTCGACCCGGATCGGTCGCGGGGCCGTGGGCTGGTCCACGGCCGTCAGGAGCCGGAGCCCGCGGCCAGGCCCTGCCCGCGCCGTGGGCGGGGCCGTCGGCTCGGGTGAAGGGGGGACACCGTGGTGGCGCGCGAGGCCGGCACGAGGGACATGGCCTCGAGGGTACTGACTACCGTGCTGCTGTGGACTTCTCCTCGCTGACCCCGCTGCCCGGTGGCTGGTCGGGTGCCACCTTTCTGGCCGAGGCGGGCGGGGAGCGCTCCGTGGTCCGGATCTACGCCGCCGTGTCCGAGCGGGGACCGGTGGCGCACGAGGTGGACGCCGCCCTGCTGCACCTGGTGCGGGGCCTGGTGCCGGTGCCGGAGGTGCTTGAGGTGGTGCCTGCGGATATCGCGCGGGAGCGACCCGCGCTGCTGGTGACGTCGTACGTCGAGGGCGCCCGCGCCGACGTGCTGCTGCCCACCCTGGACGAGGCCGGACGACGGTCGCTGGGCGCGACCCTGGGCGGGCTGGTGGCCGATCTCGGGGGCATGCCCCAGCTGCGCTGGGGACCGTTCCTCGACGCCACCCTGCGCTTGGGATCCTTCGGTGACCTCGACGGGCAGCCGGCCTGGGTGCAGGCCCAGGAGCCGCGGCTCGTGCACCTCTCGAGCGACGAGCTCGACGGCCTGCGTCAGGTCGCGCTCGACGCGCAGACCCTGCTCGACACCGTGACCCGGGTCTGCCTGGTCCACAGCGACCTGAACCCCAAGAACCTGCTCGTCGACCCCGAGACGCTGGCCGTGACGGCCCTGGTGGACTGGGAGTTCGCGCACGCGGGGCACCCCTACACCGACCTGGGCAACCTGCTGCGCTTCGAGCGCGACCCCGACTTCACCCAGGCCGTGCTCGACGCCTATGCCGCACGCCGCGCCGTCTCGTCCGCCGATGCCCTCGCGCTGGCCCGTGCCGCCGACCTGTGGGCGCTGGTCGAGCTGGCCGGGCGTCGACACGACAACCCGGTCGCCGCACGGGCGGACCGGCTGCTGCGCGCGATCGCGTGGACCCGGGACGCCACGACGCCCGGACCCGACCCAGGGTCGACGCACGGCACGATCGCCGGCGGACGCCGGTAGTTGGACTGGCCCGGACCGGTCGGCGTAGGCTGCGCACTGCGTCCGAAGTCTGCCCTGGTCCCGTACCGAGCGGATGAAGGCTCGCTATTGATGTCGTCCCGCGGCTCTGCGGTCACGGCGCTCCACGTCTCAGTAGCGAAACGGGCTCCGGCACGCGACCAATCGATTCCTGCCCACGTGAAGGTTCACTTTCCCCTATGACAAGCACCATTCTCCCGGACTACGACGCGCCCCAGGTGGCGATCAACGACATCGGGTCCGAAGAGGACTTCCTCGCCGCGATCGACGCGACCATCAAGTACTTCAACGATGGTGACATCGTCGAGGGCACCATCGTCAAGGTGGACCGCGACGAGGTCCTGCTCGACATCGGCTACAAGACCGAGGGTGTGATCCCCTCACGTGAGCTGTCGATCAAGCACGACGTCGACCCGTCCGAGGTCGTCACCGTCGGCGACAAGGTCGAGGCCCTCGTCCTCCAGAAGGAGGACAAGGAAGGCCGGCTGATCCTGTCCAAGAAGCGCGCGCAGTACGAGCGCGCCTGGGGCACCATCGAGCAGGTCAAGGAAGAGGACGGCGTCGTCGAGGGCACCGTCATCGAGGTCGTCAAGGGTGGTCTCATCGTCGACATCGGCCTGCGCGGCTTCCTGCCCGCCTCGCTGGTCGAG
>JAJAYJ010000043.1 GCA_026786275.1 Nocardioides sp.
GCCCCAGCCGCTACCCCCACGCCGCCTGCCACGCCACCCGCCGCGTCGTTCCTGCCGCCCGGGGCAGCCGCGCCCCCGACCCCCACCCAGCTCACGCCGCCGTCGGCGCCGGCGCCGGCACCCCGGTGGTCGGTCACCTTCGACACCGGTGAGGTGTTCGTGGTCGACGGGCTCACGCTGGTCGGCCGCAACCCCGAGGCCCGCCCGGGCGAGTCGGTCAAGCGGTTGCTTGCGCTCCCGTCCCAGGACATGTCGCTGTCCAAGACGCACGCACAGTTCCAGGTCGTGCCCGACGGGGCCCTGGTGATGATGGACCGGGGCTCGACCAACGGCTCCCTGCTGGTCCGCGGTGGTGTCACCCGCGAGCTGGGCTCCGGCAAGCCGGCCACGCTGCGCCACGGTGACCTGGTCCGGTTCGGCGACCGGGAGATGCGGGTCGCCCTCAGCGCCGGAGCGCCGTCCTAGGGCTTCGTCTTGCCGCCCCTGCTGGTGACGGTGGTGACCAGGTCGTCCGGGGGCGTGTCGGGGATGTCGGCGAAGACGTCGGGTCGGGTGACCATCCGGGCGTTGCTGACCGGCCACACCAGCGAGAAGACCTTGCCCACCACGAGGTCGGTGGGCACGTAGGCCCGGTCGCACTCGGTGTCCCGCGGCTTGCACTCGGTCAGGTGGTAGGAGGAGTCGCGGGAGTTGTCGCGGTTGTCGCCCATCACGAACACGTCACCCGCTGGCACCGGCCCGGCCATCCAGTCGCAGCCGGCCATCGGGCCGTCGCACTGCGCCTGCTCGACGATGAACTCGTCCTCGTCGAGGTAGACGCCGTTGACGGAGAGGCGACCCTGCTCGTCGCAGCAGACGATCACGTCGCCGGCCACCCCGATCACCCGCTTCACGAGGTGCCCGCCGGTGGGGTACAGCCCGATCGTGGCCAGGCCGCGAGCCATGATGCCGCGCGGCTCGGCGACCTCGATCCCCTGGAGCCAGTCGCCCGGGTCCTCGAAGACGACGACGTCACCGCGCTGCGGGTCCCCACCCAGCCAGTACGACGGCTTCTCGACCAGGATCCGGTCGTTGCGGACCAGGCCCGGTTCCATCGACTCCGAGGGGATGTAGAAGGACTGCAGCAGGAAGGTCTTGACCCCGAGCGCCAGCACCAGGGCGATGGCCAGGAGGAGCACGGTCTCGCGCAGGACTCGTGCGGGACGTTCGGTCTGCGTGGCCACCCGGCGACTGTATCCGTCGTCACCCAGGGTCCCGGCCACCTCCGAGGCATGTCCGCGACGGGCCGGGGGTGTGCAGATCCTGCACAGCGACGGATGATGACAGTGCGCCAGCATCAGGTGTCGTCGAGGCGAGGAGCCAGCCGTGGAGTCGTACGCCGCCGGGGAGCGCGAGCCGGCCCTGCTCGAGGGCACGATCGGGGCGAGCTTCGAGCGCACCGTCGCGGCGCACCGCAACGCTGAGGCGCTGGTCGAGGTGGCCTCCGGCCGGCGCTGGACGTGGGGCGAGCTGGACCGCGACGTCGACGCCCTGGCCCGTGGCCTGTTGGCGGCCGGGCTGCAGGCCGGTGACCGGGCCGGGATCTGGGCGCCCAACTGCGCCGAGTGGACGATGGTGCAGTACGCCACGGCCAAGCTCGGGATCGTGCTGGTCAACCTGAACCCGGCGTACCGCACCCACGAGCTGGCCTACGCGCTGGACCAGTCGGGCCTGCGGCTGCTGTTCGCGGCGTCGTCGTTCAAGACCAGCGACTACCGCGCGATGATCGCCGAGACCCGGGCCGGGTGCCCGGCGCTGGAGCGGGTCGTGCTGGTCGACACCGACGACTGGGCGGCGCTGGTGGCCGAGGGGGAGAGCCGGCCTGCGGGCGCGGTGGCCGAGCGGATGGCCGGCCTCGACCCCGGCGACCCGATCAACATCCAGTACACCTCCGGCACCACGGGCCGTCCCAAGGGAGCGACCCTGAGCCACCGCAACATCCTCAACAACGGCTTCCTCACCACCGAGCTGATCGGCCTCGGGCCCGAGGACCGGTTGTGCATCCCGGTGCCCTTCTACCACTGCTTCGGGATGGTGATGGCCAACCTGGGCTGCACCTCGCACGGCACCACGATGGTGATCCCGGCGCCTGGTTTCGACCCGGAGGTCACGTTGCGCACGATCGCTGCGGAGCGGTGCACGGGGGTGTACGGCGTGCCGACGATGTTCATCGCGATGCTGAACCATCCGACGTTCGCCGAGCACGACCTCTCGTCCCTGAGGACGGGGATCATGGCGGGCTCGATCTGTCCGGTCGAGGTGATGAGACGCTGCATCACCGACATGCACCTGGCGGAGGTCTCGATCGCCTACGGCATGACCGAGACGTCCCCGGTCTCCTGCCAGACCCGCGCCGACGACGACCTGGACAGGCGTACGGCATCGATCGGGCGGGTGCACCCGCACCTGGAGATCAAGATCGTGGACCCGGTGAGCGGTGAGACGGTCGAGCGGGGCGCGCCGGGGGAGTTCTGCACCCGGGGCTACTCGGTGATGCTGGGCTACTGGGAGGACCCGGAAAAGACCTCGGAGGCGATCGACGCCGAGGGCTGGATGCACACCGGTGACCTGGCCGAGATGCGCGAGGACGGCTACTGCAACATCGTGGGCCGGATCAAGGACATGGTGATCCGCGGTGGGGAGAACGTGTACCCGCGCGAGGTCGAGGAGTTCCTCTACGCCCACCCGGACATCGAGGACGTGCAGGTGATCGGGGTGCCGGACGCGACGTACGGCGAGGAGCTGTGCGCGTGGGTCAGGATGCGGGCCGGTACGACGCCACTGGACGCGGCGGGCGTGCGGGCGTTCTGTGCGGGGAAGCTGTCGCACTACAAGATCCCGCGCTACGTGCGGGTGGTCGAGGAGTTCCCGCTGACCGTGACCGGCAAGGTCCGCAAGGTCGAGATGCGCGAGAGGTCGACCGCCGAGCTCGGCCTCGGCTGAGCGGGCACCGCCGGTTGCCGGAGTCCGCGGCCGGTCTCGTACGCTGCGGTCATGTCCGACGCCCGGCCCAGAGGCCCCCTCCGCGCGGCCGGCGGGACACCGCTCGTGGTCGGCTTCGACCTCGACATGACGCTGATCGACACGGTCCCGGGCTTCACCGCGACCCTGGTGGCCCTCGGTGCCGAGCTCGGGATTGACCTCCCGGTCGAGGCGATGACGGCCCGGCTCGGGCCGCCGCTCGACGACCTGCTGGGCGAGCACCTGCCCGCCGCCGCCGTGGCGGCCGCCGGCGACCCCGTCCCCGAGCTGTACCCCGACTGTGTCTTATACACA